>DATJJB010000652.1:0-4776 GCA_035492655.1 Kutzneria sp.
CCCGCGTCCAGCGCGATCTTGTACGCCTCGTCCAGGCGGCCGGCTTGCATGTCCATCGATACGTGGCCCACGTCGTCCGCGTTCGCCAGGTGCGACCAGACTGCCGCGATCTCCACCGTGCCCTCGTCGTGGGCCGCGGCCGCCGCCTCCACCAGCGCCGGCCAGTCCGCCGGCTGGCAGCCGCCGCGGGTCAGGCCTGTGTCGATCTTCAGGTGCACCCGGGCCTCTTGCCCGACCGCCCGCGCCGCCGAGTTGACGGCCCACAGCTGCCGCAGCGAGGACACCGACAGGTGGATGCCTGCCGCCACCGCCGGCCCGAAGTTGTCGTCCACCGTGTGCAGCCAGCAGAAGATCCGCGCCTGGATGCCCGCCGCCCGCAGCGCCAGGGCCTCGTCCACCGACGCCACCCCCAGCCACGACGCCCCCGCCGCCAGCGCCGCGTTGCCCACCGCCACCGCGCCGTGCCCGTACCCGTCCGCCTTCACCACAGCCATCGTCTGCGCGCCCGAGTGCCCGGCCATCCGGGTCAGCAGCTCGACGTTGTGCTTCACCGCGTCCAGGTCGATGCGGACCTCGGCACGCGGGAGAGGATTGTGCTGATCAGCCATAACGCCGTTCATGGTGACACACGCCCCCGACACCCGGCCGGGCCACAGCCACCGAACGGGTTACAGCCCCCTGATGTGGCGGATGGCGTCGGGGATGGCGGCCTGGAGGTGGGAAGCCGGGGCGGGGGCGCCGTCGGCGGCCAGGTCGGCGGCGAGTTCGTGGAGGTAGGCGGCGCAGCCGGCGGCGAGCCAAGGGTCCTCGCCGGCGGCCAACAGGGCGCCGATCACACCGGAGAGGACGTCGCCGGAGCCGGCGGTGGCGGGCCACGAGGAGCGGGACTGGTTGACGAGGACCCGGCCGTCGGGGGCGGCGACGACGGTGGAATGGCCCTTGAGCAGGACGACGGCCTGGAAGCGGGCGGCGGCGCGGCGGGCGGCGGCGATGCGGTCGGGGCCGACCTCGCCGGCGAGACGGGCGAACTCGCGGTCGTGCGGGGTGAGCACCATGGGGGTCGAGGGGTCGCGGGCGTCCCAGAGGGTGGAGTCGCCGGCGAGGAGGGTGATGGCGTCGGCGTCGGCGCAGACGGGGACGTCGGCGGCGAGGACGTCCATCAAGACCTGCCGGCCGGCCTGGCCGGTGCCGAGGCCGGGACCGACGACCCAGGCCTGCACCCGGCCGGAGTCGCCGACGTGCCCGGTGGCGACGACCTCGGGCCACCGGGAGCGCACGACCTCGGCGGCGGTGCCGGCGTAGCGGACCATGCCGGAGGTGGCGAGCACGGCGGCGCCGGTCGCCAACACAGCGGCCCCGGGATAGGTGGCGGAGCCGGCGGCGATGCCGGTGACGCCCTGGGTGTACTTGTCGTCGAACGGTCCGGGAATGGGCCACGCGTCGGCGACGTCCTCGGGATCGAGCACGACGGCGTGCGGCTCGTCGAGGTCGTCGGCGATGCCGATGTCGACGACCCGGACCCGACCGCTGGCGATCGCCCCGGGACCGACGACGTGACACGGCTTGCGGCCGCCGAAGGTGACGGTCACGGTGGCCTGGACGTGCGGACCGTCGACGGCGCCGGTGTCGGGGTCGACACCGCTGGGCAGGTCGACGGCGACGATGGGGGCGCGCACCGAATCCACCAGCGCGGCGGCGTCGGGGCGCAGGGACCCCTTGGCCGACAAGCCGACGATGCCGTCCACCACCACATCGGCACCATCGACCGACCCGATGCGTCCGCCGGCCCGGCGGAAGGCGGCCAGGCCGGCGGCGTGCGCCCGCTCCGGCACGAGCAGCACGGCGGTGACGGAAACTCCGCGCCGGCAAAGGAAAGCGCCGGCCCACAGGGCGTCGCCACCGTTGTTGCCGGCCCCGACGAGCAGCCCGACACGCCGCCCGGACGTGCCGCCGGTCCACTCGCCGAGCAGCGCCAGCACCTCGTTGGCCACGGCGTACGCGGCGATCCGCATCAGCCGGCTCTCCGGCACCCTGGTGAACACCCGCTGCTCGGCCGCCCGCACCTGGTCGGCAGTCCACACGCCCCGCATCAAACAGCCCCGTTTACTCGACGGTCACGGACTTCGCGAGGTTACGCGGCTTGTCGACGTCGTACCCGCGGCTGCGCGCGATCTCGGCCGCCAGCACCTGCAACGGCACGCTGGACACCAAGGGCTGCAACAGGGTCGGCACGGCCGGTACCTCGATCAGGTGGTCCGCGAACGGCTTGACCGTGTCGTCGCCCTCCTCGGCGATGACGATGGTGCGCGCGCCACGGGCCTGGATCTCGCTGATGTTGGACAGCAGCTTGCTGTGCAACACGGCCCGGCCCTTGGGCGACGGCATCACGACGACCACCGGCAGCTGGTCCTCGATCAGGGCGATCGGCCCGTGCTTGAGCTCGCCGGCGGCGAAGCCCTCGGCGTGCATGTAGGCCAGCTCCTTCAGCTTCAGCGCGCCTTCGAGGGCCACGGGGAAGCCGACGTGCCGGCCGAGGAACAGGATCGCCTTGGAGTCGGACAGCTCGCGGGCGAGCTCCCGGACCTGGCCGACGGTGCCCAGCGCCTGCTGCACGGCCGCCGGCATCGCCTCCAGCTCGTGGAACTCGCGGGCCACCTCGTCCGGGTACTTGGTGCCACGGGCCTGGGCCAGCGCGAGACCGACGAGGTAGTTGGCGGCGATCTGGGCCAGGAAGGTCTTGGTGGCGGCGACGCCGATCTCCGGACCGGCGTGGGTGTAGAGCACGGCGTCGGACTCGCGCGGGATCTGCGCGCCGTTGGTGTTGCAGATGGCCAACACGCGGGCCTTCTGCTCACGGGCGTGCCGCACGGCCTCCAGCGTGTCGGCGGTCTCGCCGGACTGCGAGATGGCGACGACGAGCGTGTCCCGGTCCAGCACCGGGTCGCGGTAGCGGAACTCGCTGGCCAGCTCGCACTCCACGGGCAGCCGGGTCCAGTGCTCGATGGCGTACTTGGCGACCAGACCGGAGTGGTAGGCGGTGCCACAGGCGACGACGAAGACCTTGTCCACGTCACGCAGGTCCTGGTCGGCCAGCCGCTGCTCGTCGAGCACGATGCGGCCGTCGGTGAAGTGGCCGCGCAGCGTGTTGGCCAGCGCCTCCGGCTGCTCCTCGATCTCCTTGAGCATGAAGTAGTCGTGGCCGCCCTTCTCGGCGGCCGACAGGTCCCAGTTCACCTCGAACGGCTTGGCCACCACGGGTTCCCCGTGGAAGTCGGTGACCTCGTAGCCGTCCTTGGTGATCACGACGACCTGGTCCTGGCCCAGCTCGACGGCGTTGCGGGTGTGCTCGATGAACGCGGCGACGTCGGAGGCCAGGAAGGTCTCGCCCTCGCCGACACCGACGACCAGCGGCGAGGACCGGCGGGCGGCGACGACCTTGTCCGGCTCGTCGGCGTGGGTCACGACCAGCGTGAACGCGCCCTCCAGGCGGCGGCACACGGTCCGCACGGCGGCGGCCAGGTCACCGTCGTAGATCCGGGCCACCAGGTGGGCCGCGGTCTCGCTGTCGGTGTCGCTGGCCAGCTCGACGCCGTCGGCCTCCAGCTCGGCCCGCAGCTGGGCGAAGTTCTCGATGATCCCGTTGTGCACCACGGCGATCCGGCCGGTGGTGTCCCGGTGCGGGTGCGAGTTGCGGTCGATCGGCGCGCCATGGGTGGCCCACCGGGTGTGGCCCATGCCGGTGCCGCCGGCCAGGGTGTCCCGGCCGACCTCGTCCAGCCGCGCCTCCAGGTTGGCCAGCCGGCCGGCCTTGCGCTCGACCGCCAGCCCGCCGTCGCCGTCGAGAACGGCGACGCCCGCCGAGTCGTATCCCCGGTACTCCAACCGGCGCAATCCGTCCAGGACGACGTCCAGTGCCGGGCGATGGCCGGTGTAACCCACGATTCCACACACGACGGTACAGCGTAGCTAGACCACCTTCCGGTTGACAGTCGCCGGGTTCGCCCTCGTCGTCGCTGGTCAGAGGCATGATCGGAATCGATTTGGTGTAGACCAATGGTGATCATTCGGGTCGACACCCCATCCGGTACCTTCCCGGTATGGCGCGACGCAAGCCGTTGACCGCGAAGCAGGCGCTCACCGAGCTCAGCCGGCCCGGTCCGCACGGCGTGCGGCGCGGCGACCTGGCCCTGGTCGGGCTGCCCGGCACGCTGTTCACCCCGCGCGGCGGGCACGGCCTGCCGGCGGTGGCCTTCGGGCACGGCTGGCTGCAGCCGCCGCACCGCTATCTCGGACTGTTCCGGCACCTCGCGTCGTGGGGCGTGGTGGTCGCGGCGCCGGCCACCCATCGCGGCCCGCTGGCCTCGGCCCGGCTGTTCGCCGGCGACCTGCGCACAGCGCTGGACGTGGTGTCGGGCGTGCGGCTCGGCGACGGCGATGTTGGTGTGGACGCCGGCAAGCTGGCCGTCGGCGGGCACGGGGCCGGTGGCGGCGCGGCGGTGCTGGCGGCGGCCGAGGACGAGCGGGTGCGCGGCGTTTTCACTGTCGCCGCTTCGGAAACGCTGCCGTCGGCGGTGGACGCGGCTCGACTGTGCCTGATGCCGGCGGTGCACCTCGCGGCCGAGGAGGACCTGATCTCGCCGCCGGTCGGGCACGCCGAGGCCATCGCCCAGAACTGGGGCGGGCCGGTGCAGACGCGGACCATCCCCGGCGCCAACCACCTCGGTTTCGCCGAAGGCCGGCACTGGAGCGAGCTGCTGCTGAGCGGCCGCGGCGAGG
>DATJJB010000653.1:0-11454 GCA_035492655.1 Kutzneria sp.
ATGCACCGCCGTCAACGCGAAACCGAGTGCCCCACAGGCCAGCACCAGCAGCGCGACGAACCGGTCACGTCGCCACATCGCCCAGCCGCCGACCACGGAACCGGCCAGCAGCGTCACGTTCATCGGGGTGAACGTCAGCCACTGCAGCCAGTAGCGGCCGTTGACCTCCACCAGCCGTGACCACGGGTCGGGCACGTCCGGTTGGTGGAAGTGGTCGGTGAACGAGTCCTGTAGTGACTCGCTCATGCCGGGCAGGCCAAGCCGGGTCGAGACCAGCTCGACGACACCGGCCGCCACCGCCCCGATCGCGCCGAGGAGCAGCAGGCCGCGCCGGTCCCCCGCACGCAGCCGCCAGCCCACCAGCGCCACGAGGACCAGTGCGCCCGCGAGCGGCAGGGCGGTCGAGTACTTCACCAGGCCGGTGACGACCAGCCCGGCGACCAAGGTCGCGATTCCCGAACCACGCCGGCCGATGCTCAACAGCACCGCGCCAAGAATCGTCGTGACGACGCCGAGCAATGTGGGACCTTCGGAAAGCGACAACACGCCCCACGTTCCGGTGGGCAGCAAATACAGCAGGGCCTGCCCGATCACGGCCACTGACGGCCGCAGGCCGGCCACGACGAGCAGATACCAGAGCAGCAGGCCGGCCAGGAGTGTACAGCCGACCGGAACCGCCCAGAGTGCGATCCGCATTCCGGTCAACGGGGTCAGCGCGGCCACCGCCAGCGGATAGCCGATCCGCGGCGCGAAGATCTGCCGATAACGCGGCTGGCCGGTGAATTCGACGTTTCCGGCGTTGTCCGCGACGCAGCTCCGCTCGGCCTGCGAAGGATCGAACCGTCGATCGGGCACCATCCGCGCGTCATTGGCCTGCGCTTGATGTTTTGCCTGGTCGGCACACCACTGCCCGACGGCCTTCGCGACGGCCGTCCGCTCGTCGTCGCCGAGATACCGGTAGGCGGTAATGGCGTACTGGTTGCTGTCGGGAAAAAGCGTCGACGACGGCGCCAGCAGGATCTGCACGAGCAGGAAGGCCAAGGTGACGCCATAAGGCCATTTCCAGGGCCACGGTCGAACTCCACCCCGTTCGCCGCTGGTGTGCTGCGGCGGCTTGCACATCAAGAATTCCCATCCGTCGACGACCATCGGCGGGGAATTGGACGTCTGTCGTATTGCTCCCCCGTTCAGCTTTGAACGATGCGTCACCGCGCCACGCGGACGTACCGCCGATCGGGGCCGGCGACCGGCAAATTCGATGTCATCGGCGATGCCGAATTAAAGCCAGGGAAGGCTACCGTCAGGACCCGATGCCGGACCACGAGCCGAGCGTGACCGCGGCCCGGCCCGCTCGACACCGACCACCCGACCGCCCTGCGACCCACCGCCCCGTCGCCACCCGCCACTCCCCACCACCACCGCCCCCGTCGCCACTCCCACTCCCGCCGCCGCCACCATCGCCGCCGCCCATGAATCGTTTTCGGATCGATTTCGGGATAGCATGCGGGTGACGAACGCGATCACCGAGGTGGGTGCCGATGAGCAGTCCTGGGGAGCCGGAGTGGACCCCGGGGGCGTTGGCCCGCATGCTGGGCGTCTCGCCCAACACGCTGCGTACCTGGGACCGCCGGTACGGCCTGGGACCGACGGTCCGCGAGGACGGGCGGCACCGGCGCTACAGCGAAGGCGACGAGCGACGGCTGCGTCGGATGGTGGCGCTCACGGCCAGTGGCATGAGCACGGCAGCGGCGGCGGCCATGGCTCGCGACGAGTCGGCGGAGCCGCAGTCCCCAAGCGGCGCGGCTGATCAGTTCGAGCCGGCGACGGCGGTGCGAGGGTTTCGCCGCGCGGCGGCGCGGTTGGACGCGCCGCTGATGCGCGACCTCGCTCGGCGGCTGATCGCCGAGCACAGCGTGGCCACGGCGTGGGAGGAAGTGTTCACCCCGGTGCTGGTCGAACTCGGCAACGGGTCGGCCATCGAGGTCGAGCACATGGCGAGCGCGAGCATCCAGCACGCCCTGCGGCAGATCCCCACGGCGCGGGAGCGGGGTCGATTGCCGGTGCTGCTCGCGTGTGCCCCGGACGAGCAGCACACGCTGCCCCTCGACGCGTTGGCTGCGGTGCTGTCGGAGCGGGGCTGCGCCCAGCGGAGCCTGGGTGCACGGGTCCCCGCGCCGGCGCTGGTCAAGGCCGTCGATCAACTCCGCCCGACCGTAACGGTCGTGTGGGCGCACACCGTCGCGCTGGCCGGCCTCGTTCCGCTCGACGACCTGCTGGCTTCCGGTCACACGGCGGTCGTCGTGGCCGGTCCCGGTTGGCTGCCGGACGCCGTGCCGCCGGCCGTACGCCAGGTCGGCTCGCTACGGGAGGCAGTGGCCGTGGTGTCGGAGATCTGCGGCATGTGAGCATCGCTCAGCACCTGGGCGACCCGATCGAGCAATTCGGCGACGACGCGCACCGCCCGACGCCGGCCGGCCGCGTCGACGTCACGGGTGGTGTTGCAGCGCTCGACCAGCCGCCGGTCGCCCTCGGCGAGCAAGGCGAGTTCGTCACGGATGACGCCACGCCGGAGCAGTTCCGCCGCGTCCCGCTCGGCCATCACGCCGCCGAGCACCGCGCGTAACGCCCCCGCCGCGCGAATCCGCAGGTCGGGGCCACGCATTCGGGCAAGGCGATCGGCCACCACGTCCGCCAGGTCGCTGCGGCCGGCGTCGAGCAGCACCGTCCAGATCAGGGCAGTGGCCCGGTCGACGAGGCCGGTCACGGTGTCCGCCGGCGGCCGGCCCGGCGTCGCTGCGTGATCAGCGTGCGGAGTTCCACCTCGGTCAGGCCGCCCCAGATGCCGAACGCCTCCTCGACGCTGAGGGCGTGCTCCCGACACCGGTCGAGCACGGGACAGCGCGCACACAGCTCCTTGGCCCGGGTTTCACGCTCCTCCCGGTGGTCACCCCGCTCGTTGCGGGGATGGAAGAACACGGCGCTGTCCTGGCCGCGGCAGGCGGCGTCGAGCTGCCAGTCCCAGGTCTCGGCGACCGGACGGGGCAGTCGGCTCAGGTCGGACATGGCGGTCTCCTCCTCGCTCACCGGGCGGGCCGGTCACCGCGAGCCTAGAATCGATTCGAAATCGATTCAAGTCGGGAGGCGACGATGGCAGTCCTCACGGTGCGCCGGCAGGCGGGCGCCGGCGCGGTGTTCGTGCTGGCGGTGGTGCTCGCGGCACTGGCCGGCGCGCTCGCGAGCACGAGCACGGCCCAGGACTACGCGCGGCTGGCCCAGCCTTCGTGGGCCCCGCCGTCGTGGGTCTTCGGCCCCGTGTGGTCCGTGCTCTACGCGTCGATCGCGCTGGCCGGCTGGCTGGTCTGGCGACGCGCGGGCGCGAGTGCGGGACGTTGGGCGCTGACCGCGTACGGGGTTCAGTTGCTGCTCAACGCCGCCTGGACGCCGATCTTCTTCGGTCTGCGGCAGTTCGGTGCGGCGTTCGCCGAGATCCTGGTGTTGTGGCTGGCCATCGGCGTGACGGTGGTGCTGTTCGCACGGATCCGGCGCGCCGCGGCCGCGCTGCTGCTGCCCTACTGGGCGTGGACGACCTTCGCGGCCGCGCTGAACTACGCGGTCTGGCAGCTCAACTCGTGAGCATCCAGCATTCGAGCGTCGTTGATTTCCCACTGGCCGAGGTCTTCGCCTGGCACCGCCGACCCGGAGCCATGCCGCGGCTGACGCCGCCGTGGGCGCCGCTGCGGGTGGTGGCGGAGGCCGAGTCGCTACGGGACGGCCGAGCGGTGCTCGGACTCCCCGGCGGGCTGAGGTGGCTGGCCGCGCACCAGCCGGACGGCTACGACCCGCCGTACCGGTTCGTCGACGAACTGGCCTCACAACCGTTGCGCACCATGCTGTCCTGGCGGCACACCCACGAGTTCGCGGCCGTGAGCGACACCGCGACGAGGGTCACCGACCGGATCGAGACGCAGGTGCCGGGCGCGCTGCTGCGGTCCATGGTCGCCTATCGGCACCGGCAGTTGGCCGACGATCTCGCCGCTCACCGGTGGGCCGGCGAGCTTCGGCGCGATCCGCTGACCGTGGCGATCACCGGCAGCGGGGGCATGATCGGCTCGCAGCTGGCCGCCCTGCTCACCACCGGTGGGCACGAGGTGATCCGGCTGGTCCGCCGCGCACCACGGTCGGCGAGCGAGCGGCGGTGGCGACCCGATGATCCGGACGCCGAACTGCTGGCCGGCGTGGACGCTGTCGTGCACCTTGCCGGCGCGTCGATCGCGGGCCGATTCACCCCGTCGCACAAGGACGCCGTGCGGGACAGCCGGGTCGAGCCAACGCGCCGGCTGGCGGAACTGGCCGCGTTCGGACGGCATCGGCCCGCGACGTTCGTCAGCGCCTCGGCGGTCGGCATCTACGGCCCTGATCGCGGCGACGAGCTGTTGACCGAGGAAAGCCCGCGCGGCGAAGGCTTTCTCGCCGACGTGGTGGCGGACTGGGAGGACGCGGCCTCGGCTGCCGCCGACGGCGGCGTCCGGGTCGTCACGGTGCGGACCGGCATCGTGCAGTCCCCGCGGGGCGGCAGCCTGCGCTTGCTGTTCCCGTTGTTCGCGGCCGGACTGGGTGGCCGGCTGGGCAGCGGCCGTCAGTGGCTGCCATGGATCGGCATCGACGACATGCTCGACGTGTACCTGCGCGCGATCGTCGACAGTGGACTGTCCGGCGCGGTCAATGCCGTTGCCCCGCAACCGGTTCGCAACATCGACTACACCAGGGCCCTGGCCTCGGTGTTGCACCGGCCGGCCGTGCTCCCGGTCCCGACCGTCGGGCCTCGCCTGCTGCTCGGTCGGGAAGGCGCCGACGAGTTGGCCAACGCCAGCCAGCGGGTGGTGCCTCGCCGCCTGGAACTGGCCGGCCACCGCTTCCGCCACCCGGTGGTGGACCGGGCGCTGGCACACGTCCTCGGGCAGCAGCGGGTTGATAGCTTCGTGGCATGACCGACTCCGATCCCAAAGACGATCTGCGGCGCTACCTCCAGGCCGCGCGCGACGCGCTGGTGTGGAAGCTCGACGGCCTGTCCGAGTACGACATGCGCCGGCCGATGACCCCGACCGGCACCAACCTGCTCGGCCTCGTCAAGCACATGGCCGGCGTCGAGATCGGCTACTTCGGCGACACGTTCGGCCGGCCGTTCCCGGAGTCACTGCCCTGGTACGACGGCATGGACGACGAGCCGAACGTCGACTTCTGGGCAACCGAGGACGAGTCGTACGACGACATCGTCGGGCTGTACCGCCGGGTCTGGGCGTTCGCGGACGAGACCGTCGCGGCCAACCCGCTGGACGCGGCCGGCGAGGTCCAGTGGTGGTCGCCGGAGCGCCGCAAGGTCACGCTGCACCAGATCCTGGTGCACGTGACCACCGAGATCCACCGGCACGCCGGTCACGCCGACATCGTCCGCGAGCTCATCGACGGCGCGGCCGGCATGCGGGCCAACGGCTCGAACCTGCCCGACCTGGACACGGACAAGTGGGCGGAGTACCGCGACAAGCTGGAGCGAGTCGCCCGCGCCGCGCAGTCGTAGCAGGGCACGTCACGCGATATCGAGCCGGGCGGCGAGGGCGTCGAGTGCGAGTTCGACGGCGAACTCGTACTCGGCAGCGCCGTCGAACTGGGCGAGGTGCGGGGCGGCAGCGGCAATCGACGGTAGGCCGCTGCGCTCCAGCACCGCACGACGCTGCGCGATGCCGGCAACGTCGATGGTGCCGAAGGTCGGCCCGGCGCTGACCTCGCGTAGCAACGCGCCGATGAGGGTGGCGACGAGCACGCGAAGAAGGTGCACGGCCTCCTCGGCGGAACAGCCGGCGTCGCGCAGGACGGCCAGCACGGCCTCGACGGGCTCCAGCGCCGCGAGCGAGGAGAGCTGGCGGGTGAGGACCAGCGACGCGGCTTCCGGGTGGGCCAGGGCCGGTTCTCGGAAGGCATAGGCGATCGCCCGCAGGTCGGTCCGCAGGTCCCCGGTGCGCGCCGGCAGCGCGATGGCCCCGAGCAGGTGCTCGGCCACGGCGTCGAGCAGGCCGTCCTTGCCCTCGACGTGGTTGTAGAGACTCTTGGCGTCCACGCCGAGCACCCGCCCGACGGCCCGCATGCTGACCGCGCCGACCCCGCCCTCGTCGATGACCCGCAGGGTCGCCGTGACGATGGCGTCACGGGACAGCTGGCTCTCGCCCCTCGGCGGCCGCCCCCGACGTCCGGTGCTGGTGGTCATGCTCTCCATACTGCCGGACAACCTTGAGTAAATCCACGGTGTGGGTATAGCGTGCCGAGCACATACCCACACCGTGGATAAAAGGGAGCGCCGCCGATGTCCCGCTTCGCCCTGCCGCCCGAGGACGTGCTGCGTGCCCGCGAGAAGCTCGTGCTCGACCACTTCCACGACGAGGTCCGGCAGGACTGGGACGCCACCCTGGCGACGTTCCCGCATCCCCACTACGAGCTGATCGCCCAGATGACCGTGCACGACGGCGACGCCGACGTCCGCGGCTACTACCACGACACCCGGGTGGCCTTTCCCGACCAGGACCACGAGATCATCGCGCTGCGCCACGCGCATGACGCCGTGATCGTCGAGTTCTGGCTGACCGGCACCCACCGCGGCCCGCTCGGCAAGATCCCGCCGACCGGCTCGCGGCACCGCACCCGGATGACCGCGTACTTCCTCTTCGACGCCGACGAGCAGCTGGTCACCGAGCGCATCTACTTCGACCAGCTGACCATCCTCAAGCAGCTCGTCGCCGGGCTGGACAAGAGGAATCCCGCCGACCTGCTCACACTCGGCCGGGCCGTGGCCGGCGCGCTGGCCATGTCCGGCGGCGCGCCCGACCCGCGCCTGACCGACACCGTCGCCCCCGATCTGCGCGACTGACCATGGCCGCGCTCACCGTCCACCACCTCAACTGCGGCACCATGCGGCCGCTGGCCACGCCCGGCGGGATCGTCTGCCATGTCCTGCTGGTCGAGACACCGGACTGCTTGGTGCTGGTCGACTCCGGCGTCGGCCTGCGGGACGCCGCCGACCCGGCCGGCCGCTTCGGTCCGGCCCGGTTCTACATCCGCCCCGCCTTCGACCGCGCCGAGGCGGCCGTCAACCAGCTCGGCCGGCTCGGCTTCGATCCCCGCGACGTCCGGCACATCGTGCTCACCCACTTCGACGGCGACCACACCGGCGGCCTGGCCGACTTTCCGTGGGCCCAGGTGCATCTCACGGCGGCGGAGAGCCGCGCCGCCCGTAACCCTGCCGGCGTCGTGGAACGCGGGCGATACCTTGCCTCGCACCGTGATCACCGCCCGATCCTGGTCGAGCACACCCCCGCCGCCGGTGACGCCTGGCGCGGCTTCGCCGCCGCCGAGGAGCTCACCGACATCGCGCCCGGCATCGTGCTCGTCGACCTGCCCGGCCATTCCCGTGGCCACGCCGCGGTGGCGGTCGACGCCGGTAGCCACTGGGTGCTCCACGTCGGCGACGCCTTCTTCCACCGCAACCAGATCACCGGCGCCGGTCGAACGCCCCTCGGCCTCGCGGCGCTGGAACGCATGGTCGCCCATGACTGGCGCAAGGTCCGCGCCAACCACCGCCGCCTCGCCGAACTGTGGCAGGCCCCCGATCCCGACCTCGTCCTGGTCAACGGGCATGACCCCGAGCTGCTCCGACAGGCACGCGAACGGTAAGGCCCCGGCGGCGAGACGGCCGGCGACGCAGGAACCATTCGGCGATCGCCAGGTTGAGCAGCCAGGCCCCGAGCGACATCAGCGCGTCGGTGAGCGTGTTCACCGAGCCGAAAACGACGACCACCGGCAACTGCGTGACAGCCTGGGTGCCGGCCCCGATGCCAATGGCATATCCGCGCGTCATCCACGCACGATGCCCGGCGATGTCACGACGCAGGACGGCGGCGAAGCCCAGCACGAGGGACAACGCCATCGCGGTGCCGAACACCAGCCGGAACACGGTGAGCAGGTCGCCGACATTGGCCGCGTGCGGATAGAACACGGTCATCCACAGTCCCGACAACGCCGCCGCGAGCCCGCACGGCGCCACGACGCGCCCGGCGATCCGGTGCCAGCGCGGCCAGCGCGCCCGAAAGCCGGCCGAGAACTGGAAGGCGCCGAGCACGCAGAAGACGGTGACGCCGATGATGTGCACCACTGCCGGCACGGGATCGGCGAAGAAGCGCGCGTTCTCCGCGGTGCGCTGCGCGCCGGCGCTGAGCTGGCCGATCCGCAGGCCGCCGGCGAGTACCGGAATGGTGCTGAGCAGAACGAGTCCGGTGGGCAGCAGCCACATCCGCTTGGTCGACGAAGTCATGTCCAGATCGTGGGGTCCGGGCCGTGGTCGGCTCATCGGAGCACGGGCCGGAGTTCGGTCGTCCGTGGGTCGAGACGGCCCTAGTACTTCCGGTCGGCGCGGGTCCGCCCGGTCTCGTACGCCCACATCGCGATCTCCACGCGGTTGCGGGCCTGAAGCTTGGTCATCAGGCTGGCGATGTGGGTCTTGACGGTGCTCAGCGTGATGTACAGCTCGGCGGCGATCTCCGTGTTGGTCCGGCCGCCCGCGACGGCCGCCAACACCTGCTCCTCGCGGGCGGTCAGCGGATCGAGCGGTTGCGCCGACGGGGTCGCGGGCCCGGCGCCGGCGAAGGCGTCCAGCAACCGGGCGGTGATGCTCGGCGCGATGAGCGCCTCGCCGCTGGCGGCCGCCTGCACGGCCTGGGTGAGCATGGCGGTGCCGGCGTCCTTCAGCAGGAAGCCGCGTGCGCCGGCGCGTAGTGCCGCGTAGACGTATTCGTCCAGGTCGAACGTGGTGATCACCACCACCGCGAGGGGGTCGGCGACGTCCGGGCCGGCCAGCCGCCGGGTGGCTTCGATGCCGTCGACCACGGGCATGCGGATGTCGAACAGGCACACGTCGGGGCGCAGCCGGCGGGCCAGCCGGACGGCCTGTTCGCCGTCGGCGGCCTCGCCGACCACCTCGATGTCGGGCTGGGCGTTGAGGATGATGGTCAACCCGGTGCGGACGATCTCCTGATCGTCGGCGACGACCACGCGAACGGTCATGCGGTGGTTCCGGTGCGCGGCAGCACGGCGGTGACCGTCCAGCCCCGGTCGGGGTTCGGACCGGCGGCGCAGGTGCCGCCGAGCAGGCCGGCGCGTTCGGCCATGCCCACCAGCCCGTATCCCGACGACCCGGCGGCCCGGCCGCTGTCGCCGTCGTCGGTCACCCGCAGCCGGACCGTCCGGTCGTCCGCGGCGACCCGGACCTCGATGCGCGTCGCGTGCCGGGCATGTCGACGGGCGTTGGTCACCGATTCCTGGGCCAACCGGTAGATCGCGGCCCCCACCGGCTGCGACACGTCCCGGACGTCGCCGGCGATCGCCACGTCCACCACCGGGCCGCCGCGCTCCCGGCCCGCGAGTTGTTCGAGGTCGCCGATGCTCGGGGTGGGGGTGAACTCCGCCGGTTCGTCGCGCCGCAGCACGCGGACCATGGCCCGCATCTCCGTGAGGGCACGGGACGCCTCGGCCTCGATCAGCCGCAGCGCCTCGGACGCGGCCGCCGGCTGGGTCTCGGCGATCGCGAGCCCGGCCTGGGCTCGAATGGCCATCGCCGACACGTGATGGGCGACGGTGTCGTGCAGGTCGCGCGCCAGGCGTTCGCGTTCGAGCAGCTTCGCCTGCTCCAGCTCGCGCCGGCGGGCCCGCGCCCGGTAGCGCATCGCCGCGCCGATCGCGCCGGCGGTGACGAGCACGGCCGCCTCGCCGAGGGCCTGGCCCGCGTCGACGAAGCCGGCCAGCAGCCAGAAGCCGATCTTCGCCAGCACCACCGCCGAGCCGAGCACCATGTCCCGGCCGGATCCCCAGCGCAGCAGCGAATACGGCAGCAGCAGCATGTAGACCATGGCGTAGGTGTCCGGCGGCTGGCCGTGCGTGAGCAGCGGGGCCAGGCCGGCGACGACGAACGCCACGCCGATCGCCAGCAGCGGCCGACTCCGTCGCCACAACAGCAGCGGGGCCAGCACGATCGCGACGGTGACCGCGACCGGCCGCCAGGCCAGGTTCTGCTGCAGCACTCCCTCCAGGACGGCCACAGACACGAATCCGGCGACCAGCGCCCAGTCCCGCCACGTCCGCGGCGACGGCACGAGGCGGGGTTCGTCCCACACGGAGCGAAGCACCGAATCATGGTAGGTGCCGGTCAGGCCGCGGGTATCGCCCGAAAGTACGACAGCTCACGCCCGCCTGCGACCATCCGAAGACCTGCGATGTAACGCCCCGTGCGGAACCGGCCAACCAAGAGTGTGAGCCACCAGATGACCGACCGACAGCGGGCCTCGCCACCCGGGCCGGCCGCCGAGTTCGAACGGGTGTACCGGGCGAACTTCGCCGCGATCACGGCCTACTTCGCCCGGCGGACGACCGAGCCGCAGACCGTCGCCGACCTGACCTCGGACACCTTCGTCGCCGCCATCACCTCGTTCGCGACCTTCGACCCGCGCCGGGGGACGCCGCGGTCCTGGCTGTTCGGCATCGCCCGGCGGGTGTTCGCCGGGCACTGCGAGGACTTCCGCCGCGACCACGACGTGGTGCTGCGGCTGACCGGCTACCGGCCGCTGGCGGCCGACGAGACGGCCGACCTCGTCCGCCGGATCGACGCCGAGCGGCCAGGACGGGCGGCGTTCGAGCGGCTGGCGGCCCTGCGCGACGCCGACCGCGAGGCGGTGGAGCTGGTCGACCTGGCTGGACTGCCCATCACGGAGGCCGCCGCGGTGATCGGCGTGACCGCCGGGGCGCTGCGGATCCGGCTGTTCCGGGCGCGAGCCCGCCTTCGCACGGAGAACGGGAGTTGACCACGATGAGCAGCTTCGAAGACGGGTTGTGGCAGAACCTGATGCAGCAGCACGGCCAGGAACTGGCCGCTGGCAACCGGATCCGGCCGCGGCAGCGGCGGCGACCGCTGGTGGCGGCCGCCGCGCTCGCCGTGGTCGGGGCCGGCGCCGTCGGAGTCGCCACCGGCATGTTCGGCGGCACGCCGGCGTATGCGGTGACCGAGCATCCGAACGGGACGGTCACGGTGTCGCTCAAGGAGATCGCGGCCGCAGACCAGACGAACGCGGAACTGCGGCGGCGCGGCATCCCGATCCGGGTCCTGCCCTACACGCCGGACTGCGCCAACACCAAGTCGTTCACGGTGGACGAGTCCGCTCCCGAGACAACGCGCGGCGACGGCAACGGCACGGTCGGGGCCCCCCTCGGCACGACGACGGTACCGCGCGGCGACGGCAACGGCACGGTCGGGGTCACCCTCGACACGACGACGGTACCGCGCGGGGACTACGCCGTGATCACCGCGCTGTCGGACGAGCACGGCGAGATCGTCGTCATGATGTCCGGCGGCCGGCCGGCGAA
>DATJJB010000654.1:0-21948 GCA_035492655.1 Kutzneria sp.
AGCGGCCGCCCGACCGTCACGCCACGGCCGACCACGCACACCTGGGCGCCGGCGATCGGCACCTCGTAGCGGCGCAGCAGCGCCACGATGCCGCTCGGCGTGCACGGCAGCGGGCCGGGCTCGCCCAGCACCAGTTTGCCCAGGCTGACCGGGTGCAGGCCGTCCGCGTCCTTGGCCGGCGCGATCCGCTCCAGCAGCGCGCCCGTGTCCAGGTGCTTGGGCACCGGCAGCTGCACGATGTAGCCGGTGCAGGCCGGGTCGGCGTTCAGCTCGTCCAGCACGGCCTCGAGGTCGACCTGGGAGATGTCGGCCGGCAGGTCGCGGCGGATCGAGGTGATGCCCACCTTCGCGCAGTCCGCGTGCTTGCCCCGCACGTAGGCGTGCGAGCCGGGGTCGTCGCCGACCAGCACGGTGGCCAGGCCCGGCGTCACCCCCTTGGCGGTGAGCGCGGCGACCCTGACCCGCAGGTCGTCGAAGATCGCGTCGCGGGTGGCCTTGCCGTCGAGGATCGTGGCGGTCACGACTTCATTCTGCCGTGTCCGTGTCGCGCGTACCGAGCGGGGCGAGATCGGCCCGAAACCACCCCTTCGGCCAGGTAACGCTCGTTACACCCACCGACCCCATAACTCACTGTCGCCCGATTGCGCCATTCGCCCCCCGTTGGCCTTCGTCAGGGACAATCATCGATGCTGGTCGTGACGAGGAGCAGGGAGGTCTGGGCCACACCCGGTGTGAGGCGGGTGTCAGATCGCAACGGAACGCGAGAGGATGGGCGTGTGTCACAGCCGACCCCGCTGAACCCAGTCGAACAAGACGCGTTGGTCAAGCAGATCGGGCTGGCCCTGATGAAGGCCGCTCCGCAGGACTGGGAGCAGGTCAGGGCCTACTACCGGGCTGCCGGGCGCTACTTCGAGCTGTCCGCCGAGGTCACCGACCAGGACGGGCAGAGCCGGGCCTGGACCGCGCCCGCGGACATCGCGTCGCTGTTCGCGCGCCTACGGGCCGGTATGTACCGCGAGGGCCGCGGCACCTGGTTCAACGCCCGCTACCAGCTCGACAAGCCGTCCAGCTACAACCTGGACTTCGACCGCGACGAGCCGCAGTGGCAGAACCCGCCGCCCCTGATGGCCTACACCGACGAGATGCGGTTCTTCCCCCGCACCGAGGACAACGTGCCGGAATGGCTGGCCGGGCGGCTGCAGGCGCCCGCGCCGCCCCGGCCGCCGATGCCGCCGCAGAACGGTCCGGGCGCGCCGAACGGCCCGGGCCCGCAGCCCGGGCGGCTGCGCACCGCGCGGATCTTCGACGGTCCCGGCCCGGACGGCCGGCCGACGGTGAACCGGCCGCCGCTGGACCCGGCCGAGGTCGGCAAGGTGCTGGACTACCTGGAGGCGGCCCCGGTCGTCATGACCGCCCAGGGCATGGACAGCGACCGGCTGGCCCACGAGAACCCGGAGTCCATCCCGTTCGCCTTCCACACCGACGGCAGCTGGATCTGGCCGGCCGCGGTGATCTTCTACCTGGCCCGTTACGGCGTGCCGCCCGAGCCCGACCTGGTGCAGCACATCCGCAACGCCAACTTCCTGGCGCCCGAGGTGGACGAGCCGACCCGCGGCCAGGCGGTGGCCCTGCTCAGCACCATGGTGCCCAACGGCCGGCCGGTGCCGGCCCAGCAGCCGCCGGCCACCCAGATGATGTCGGTGCCCGAGCCGCCGGCCCCCGAGCCGCTGCCGGAGCCCGAGCCGCTGGTGGTCGAGCAGCATGTGGAGCCGGAGCCCGAGCCGCAGGTCGTCGAGCCGCACATCGAGCCGGAGCCGGAGCCCGAGCAGCTCGGCGGGGCCAGCATCGACCTGCTGCGCAACCTGCTGGACGAGCTGAACGTGCCCTCGTCGGTGTACCGGATCGGCGAGCCGTCGCCGAACACCTGGTACCTGGAGCGGGTCGAGGACGGCTGGCAGGTCGGTTGGTACGAGCACGGCTTCAGCACGCCGATGCTGTTCGACGACGACAACGACGCGGCCGCGTTCCTGCTGGGCAAGCTGCTGCTCAACCGGCCGACGCCGGCCGACGAGCCGCAGCACGCCGAGCCTGAGCCGGAGCCCGAGCCGGTGGGCGTCGCGCCGATCCACGTGCAGCAGCTGTCCGACCTGGACCTGCCGCCGCTGGACCTGTCGACCCGGCCGGACCCGCTGGACCTGCCGTCGCACGAGCAGCACGAGCCGGAGCCGCTGGACCTGCCGGTCCGAGCCCAGCACGAGCAGCCGCTGGACCTGCCGGCGCAGCCCATGGACCTGCCGTCGCGCAACCAACACGAGCCGCTCGACCTGCCGGTCCGTAACCAGCACGAGCCGCTTGATCTGCCGTCGCGCAACCAGCACGAACCGCTCGACCTGCCGGTACGGGCGCAGCACGAGCAGGCGATGGACCTGCCGGTGCGGCCGCAGCCGGACGGGCCGCCGATGGATCTGCCGTCCCGGGAACCGGTGGACGTGCCGGCCCGGGCGCTGGCGGAGCCGCAGTCCGACGGGCCGCTCGACCTGCCGCCGCGCGGCGACCAGGCCACGCGGATGGAGCAGCGCCCCGAGCCGGGCCTGCCGCCGATGACGCCGCCCCGGCCGATGCCGGCGCAGCCGCCACTCGGTCAGCCGGTGCCGCCGGGCCAGCCGCCGATCGGCGGCGACCGGCCGCCGCTGCCGCCGATGGGTGGCCAGAACCAGCCGCCGATGACGCCGCCGAACGGCCAGCCCCAGAACGGGCAGCCGCGTGGTGACGACTGGCCGATCCAGCCGCTGCGGGGCGAGCCGCCGCTGACGCTGTTCCGTGGCAAGCGGGTCATCGAGCTGCCGCAGGGCGTGGAGGTCGACCGCTTCGGGCAGCCGGACGGCAACCTCACCTACGCCGGCGGCACGCCGTTCCCGCTGCGCTCGCTGGTGCCGGAGTGGGTGGGCCGGCCGTACCACGTGTACCGGCTCCAGCAGCCGGTGCAGGCCCTGGCCGGCGTGGCCGTGCCGTGGTTCGGGCAGCCCGGTGGCGGCACCGCGTACCTGCTGCCGAAGTCGATCGACGAGCTGCTGGCCGACGGCACGCTGATCGAGGTCCGGCAGGGCACACCGCCGCCGACCGGACAGTGACATGAAGGGCCGCGCACCTCGGTGCGCGGCCCTTTTTTCTAATTCTCGACGCTCAATCCGTGCGCCGCGGCGAACCGCACCGCCTGGTCCAGGTCGATCTTCGCGCCGGTCAGCTGGGCCTGGCGCAGGCCGTCCGAGTCCAGCCGGGCCCCGCGCAGGTCGGTGTCCTCCAGCCGGGTCCGCAGCAGCCGGGCGCCGGACAGGTCGGCGTCGCGCAGGTCGGATTCCCGCAGGTCGGCCTCGACCAGGTTGGCCTCGCGCAGCCGCAGCCCGGACAGGTCCATCTTGCGCAGGTCGACCCGGCCCAGCCCGGCCAGCGACAGGTCGGTGTCCCGGATCACGCAGCCTCGCAGCCGGCAGTCGGTGAAGGTGGAGCCGAGCAGGCTGCAGTGCTCGAACCGGGCCGAGGCGAACACCGTGCGGTTGAACGTGCAGCCGCGGAACGCCGACCCGCTGTGTTTGCTGTCACCGAGGTCGGCCCGGGTGAAGTCGCAGTCGGTGAAGGTGCAGGCCTTGGTGACCAGGTCACGCAGGTCGGCGTCGGTGAAGTCGCAGCGTTCGAACGCGCGGCGCTCCCAGCTCTGGCCGGTCAGCACGGCGTCGGCGTAGTCCTCGCCGATCTCGGTGCTCACGGCACGACCACCACCGGCCGCTGGGCCCGGGTGACCAGGGTTTTCGGCACGGAGCCGAGCAGGTGGCCGCCGCGCTGGGAGCGGCCGACGACGATGCAGTCGGCCCGCAGCTCCTCGGCGATCTGCTCCAGCGCGGTGGCCGGATCGCCGCGGTGGTGCAGCAGGTCCCACTCGATCCCGTACTGGGTGAGGTACTGGCCGGCCTCGGTGCGCAGCTCGGCCACGAAGTCGTTGGCCGCCTCGGCCGCGTTGATCATGCCGATGGACGTCCAGTAGGCGGCGCTGGCCAGCGGCTCGACGTAGACCAGCACCAGGCGGGCCCGCTCGCGGCGGGCCAGTCCGGCGGCCCAGGCGGCCGCGTGCAGGGCCGGTGGCGAGCCGTCGATGCCGACGACGATGCTGCCGACCCCGTCCTTGCCGATCTCGAATCCCGGTACGGCAGCGTCTTCTGGCACGTCAGCGATCGTAGTCAGTCCCGTGGCTCGCGCCGGAAGAACGCCTCGATCACCGCCTTGTCCACGTCGGCCGAGGAGCCGGTGATGGTCAGCTTGTCCCCGCCGACCTCGATCTCGATCTTGCGCTCGGTGCCGCGCTTGACCCAGTCCCGTAGCGCCCGGCCGAGCTGGATCAGCACCGGCGAGCTGCTCAGCGCCACGATGATCTCGGTGACGGTGGCCGGGTCCAGTCCCTTGCTGGTCGACGGCGGCGGGCCGCCGGGCGCGAACTCGGCGCCGTCCACGTCCAGCTCGAGCAGCTCGGCCCGGAGCTGGCGGGCCTGCCGGTCGACGTCCTCGGGATCCCCGTGCAGCAGCAGCGAAACGGTGGTCACCGGTCGGAGATTACACCGTCCACAATGGACTCAAGGCCGGCGCGGACGATCCGGTGATAGGCCACCAGCTGCCCGATCAGCTCGTCCACGTCCTCACGGCCGTCGAACAGCCAGTCGGTGATCAGCTCGAACAGCGCGCCGACGGTGGCCAGCGCGATCGGCCGGACGTCACCATGAACCACCCCGTGCTGGTGCCACACCGCTTCGACGAAACCGGCGGCCCAGCGCCGGTTCTCCCGCCGACGCCGCTCGACGGTCGGCGACACGCCGGCCGACTGCCCGAACACCACCCGCGGCACCCGCGGGTCGGCGACCAGGGTGCGGGCGAACGTCTCGATCAGGTCGTCGATGCCGCCGCCGGCCTCGGCCAGCGCCGCCTGCATCCGGGTCGCCAGGTCGTCGGCCAACTGCTCGAACAACGCCAGGTAGCAGGCTTCCTTGCTGTCGAACAGCTCGTAGAAGCTCTTGGTGCCGACGTAGGCCGTCTGACAGATCTCCTCGATCGACACCGCGGCGAAACCCTTGCGTCCGAACAGGGTCAGCGCCGCCGCCAGCAGGTCGGCGCGGCGCTGCGCCCGGCGCTGCTCGGCGTCGAGTCCCCGAACCGTGCGACCGCTGCGCGTCATGCGGTGATGCTACGGAACCGGTTCTGGAAAATCTGTCTTGTTCGAAACAAGGTTGCGTGTTGTACTCGACGTGAGCCAGGTCACTGACGCCCTGCCCCGGAGGTTCCATGCGCAAGCTCCTGATCCCCCTGCTGGCCGCGTTCGGGCTACTAGCCGGCACGGCGACCGCCACCGCGGCGCCGTCGTCCGGCGTGAACGACTACTCGTGCGCGCCCAGCGCACAGCACCCGGAGCCGATCGTGCTGGTGCACGGCCTCGGCGCGAACGGGCCGCTCAACTTCGCCACCCTCGCGCCGACGCTGGCCGCCCACGGCTACTGCGTCTTCTACCTGACCTACGGCACCGGGATCCTCGGCCCCACGGTCGGCGGCCTCCGCCCGATGGAGGACAGCGCGGCACAACTCGGCGCCTTCGTCGACGAGGTGCTGGCCGCGACCGGCGCCGCCAAGACGGACATCGTCGGCCACTCCGAGGGCAGCACCGTGCCGGCGTACTACCTGAAGTTCCTGGGCGGCGCGGCCAAGGTCGCGCACTTCGTCGGCTTCGGCGCCAACTACGCCGGCACGTCCCTGAACGGCCTGGCCACGCTGGCCAATCTGCTGCACCTCGGCCCGGCGCTGACCGGTGTCGGCTGCGCCGCCTGCACGGAGTACCTGCCCGGTTCCGCCTTCCTGGCCAAGCTCAATGCCGGCGGAGTGGCCGTGCCCGGCCCGACCTACACCAACATCGTCTCCAAGTACGACACCGTGGTCACGCCGTACACCAGCGGCGTGTTCACCGCGCCGAACGCCACCAACGTCGTGCTTCAGGACCACTGCGCGCAGGACTTCACCGGGCACCTCGGCCAGGCGATCGATCCCAACGTTGCGTCGTTGGTGCTCAACGCCCTTGATCCGACCAGCGCTGTGCACTGCCAGCCGTTTTTTGACGCAGGGGCCTGAATTTCGCGCTTGACCCTTCCGCACCCCGGGCGGGGCAGTCTATGGTCACCACGCTTGAGAGCGCTCTCACAACGTCGTGTCCGGCAGCCCCTGCCCCTGCTCGGAGGTGCTCAACCCATGAGAAGACTGTTAGTAGCCTTGATCGGTGCAGTAGCCCTGACCACGGCGTCCACCCTGCCTGCCGCCGCGGCCGACGACTACACCCAGGCCGTCACGCAGACCAGCGCCAGCCAGGCCCGCATCGACTTCACGCCGACCACGGCCTCGCTGTACGTGGACGTGCACTACACCGGCGTGCCCGGTGTCGGCCAGCAGAACGTGCGGATGACCAACAACGCCGGCACCTGGCAGTGGACCGTCAACGGCCTGTCCACCGGCACCGTGCTCGACTACTGGTTCACCTACGAGAAGAGCGGGCCGCAGTACGACACCCCGCACTTCAGCTACACCCAGGGCGGCAGCACCACGCCGACCGCCGCCGCGCCGACCTTCAGCCCGCCCGGCGGCAACTACACCACCGCCCAGACGGTGACCATCTCCACCAGCACGGCCGGCGCGACCATTCGGTACACAGTGGACGGTTCGACGCCGACCACCGGCTCGCCGCAGTACACCGGCCCGATCTCGGTGCCGTCCAGCCGGACCGTGAACGCCATCGCCGTCGCGTCGGGCATGGCCAACTCGCCGGTGGCCAGCGCCGTCTACAGCATCGGCACCACGTCGACGAGCTGCCCGACCCAGTCGGACACGCCCAACTTCGGGCCGAACGTGCACGTGTTCGACCCGAGCATGTCCGCGGCCACCATCCAGGCCCAGCTCGACGCCGACTTCAACGCGCAGAAGGACACCCTGACCGCGCAGTTCGCCGAGCGGCGGGTGGCCGAGCTGTTCAAGCCCGGCACCTACGGCGTGAACGACAACGTCGGCTTCTACACCTCGGTCGCCGGCCTCGGCCAGAATCCTGACGACGTCACCATCAACGGGCACGTCACGGTCGACGCGTTCAACGCCTCCGACGCCGGCAACGCCACCCAGAACTTCTGGCGCTCGGCCGAGAACATGGCCGTCAACGCCACCGGCGGCGACCGCTGGGCCGTCGCGCAGGCCGCGCCGTTCCGCCGCATGGACATCCGCGGCGACCTCCAGCTGTACCCGGCCAGCTACGGCTGGGCCAGCGGCGGCTACGTGGCCGACACCAAGGTCTCCGGCCAGACCGCGTCCATCTCCCAGCAGCAGTGGTACACCCGGGACTCGAACTTCGGCAGCTGGTCCGGCGGCGTGTGGAACATGGTGTTCTCCGGCGTGAACGGCGCGCCCGCCACCACCTTCCCGACCCCGCCGGAGACGACCCTGGCCACCACCCCGGTGTCGCGGGACGTGCCGTACCTGTACGTCGACGGCACCGGCAAGTACCGGGTGTTCCTGCCCTCCTTGCGCACCAACGCTTCCGGCCCGAGCTGGGCCAGTGGCAGCACACCCGGCAGCTCGGTGCCGATGAGCCAGTTCTACGTGGTCAAGGCGGGCGACACCGCGTCGACCATCAACGCGGCGCTCAGCTCCGGCTGCAACCTGTTCTTCACGCCGGGCGTCTACCACCTCAACCAGACCCTCAACGTCACCAAGGCCAACACCACGATCCTGGGCATCGGCTACCCGACCCTGGTGCCGGACAACGGGGTCAACGCCATGCAGGTGTCCGATGTGGACGGTGTGCGGCTCAAGGGCCTGCTGTTCGACGCCGGCACGACCAACTCGGCCGCGCTGCTGACGGTCGGCCAGTCCGGCTCCTCGGCCAGCCACGCCAGCAACCCGACGACCATCCAGGACGTGTTCTTCCGGATCGGCGGTGAGATCGCCGGCAAGGCCACCGCGTCGCTGATCGTCAACAGCAGCAACACCGTCATCGACCACATCTGGGCCTGGCGGGCCGACCACGGCAACGGCGGCACCGTCGGCTGGGGCACCAACACCGCCGACAACGGCGTGATCGTCAACGGCGACAACGTGCTGGCCACCGGGCTGTTCGTCGAGCACTACCAGAAGTACGAGGTGACCTGGAACGGCCAGGGCGGCCGGACCATCTTCTTCCAGAACGAGATGCCCTACGACGTGCCCAACCAGGCGGCGTGGATCGCGCCCAACGGCGTGAACGGCTATGCCGCCTACAAGGTCGGCGCCAACGTCACCTCGCACGAGGCGTGGGGTCTTGGCAGCTACAACTATTTCAACGTCAACCCGGCGGTGAACGCCTACCACGCCTTCGAAGTCCCCAACAATGCCAATGTCCGGTTCCACAGCCTGCTGACGGTTTCCCTGAACTACCAGGGCACCATCACGCACGTCATCAACGACACCGGCGCGGTCACGCCCTCGGGCACCACGCCGAGCAACGTCGTCAGTTACCCGTGACGGAGCGCGGCCGGCCCGTTTCGGCGGGCCGGCCGCGTGATCACGGTTGCGCATCTCCGGCCCCGTGACCGGTGGACGGCGTGTTGTGATCCGGCCATGCGCGGGATGGTGCACGGGGCGACGGCCGGGGCGGCCGTCGCCTTCGTAACGTCATGGTTCCTGCCGTGGATGGGCGGCGCGGCGGCGTTTCCGTTGCTCGGCCACGCCTTCACCATGTGGTTCTGGTTCCTCTTCGAATCCCCCGGCCCGGGCGCCGGGCTGGAGATCGTGCTGATGGCGCTGCTCGGCATCGTGGCCATCGCCAGCGCTTGCTTCTCCGCGCACCGAACCGCGGCCGTGACCGCGCTGTTGGGCGTGCCGCTGGGCATCCATGTGATGGTGCGCGATCACCCTGGTCTGGAATCCGGGCCCGGGCCGTTGGTCGCGGCCGTCGCGCTGGCGGTGCTCGCCGTCGCGCAGGCGATCGCGTTCCGTGCCGACCTCGGGCGCGGTTGGTGGTCCACGGCCGCCGGTGCGCTGGTCGCCGTTCTGCTCGCCGTGGCAACGGGTTTCGCCGGTTCGGCGTATGCCTCGGCCCGAGATGTGGACGCCACCACCTCCACCGGGACCGGTGCGGTAACCGTTTCGGCGCAAGACGGGGCGCTCAGCGGCGTGACGGCCCGGGACAGCGCGACCGGGGCTGAACGCTGGCATTACCGGTCCCGCGGCTTGAGGTTTCCGTCGGTCAAGCTCAGCGGCGACGGCAGCACGGTGTTCGTGCGTGCGCAACGCGTGGACGAGCAGGACGCGCTGGCCTTCGATGCTGTCAGCGGCAAACTGCGCTGGCAGCGAACGCTGTCCGTGGTCAGCAGCTGGCAGGGGCGGCCCGGGGAACACCCGTCGTTCGACTTCTTCCCGGTCGGATCGGGGCTCGTGCTGCCACTGGGCGCGGAACAGGTCCGGTACTTCGACGCGGACGGCCGTGAGAGCACGATTCAATTGGACAAGGACTGCGGCTTCAGCGCCGCCGGCGGCGCGGGCCCGCGGTACGTGGTCGAACTGTGCGTGGGCCTGCTCCAACTGTTCACGGTCGACCCGGGCGGCAAACATCTCTGGACCACACCGGTGATCAACGTACCGAACGGCCAAGCCATCGTGGTGACGGACAAAGGTGACACGGTTGTGGTCACCGGCGGCAACTACCGCGAGACCTTCGATGCCGCCACGGGGAAACCTCGTCTTTGATCAGTCCGCCGCGTAGCCGGCGAGCCGATTGGCCAAGGCCCGCACCAGTTCCCGCAACTCCTCGGGCTGCTCGACGACAAACGGCCGGTCGAGCGCGGCGAGCCGGGCCGGTATCCAATCCAGGTTCTGGGCCCGAATCCGCATCCGCACCCAGGAATCGGCGTCTTCCAGCGTGGCGATCGAGGGTGGGAACACCGACCGAATGTGCTCGAACGTCGCCTGGATCCGCACGGACACCTCATGCCGGTGCGGCGCCTCGGCAATTGCCGCCAGGACCCGCTGAGCGGGGTCGAATCCGGTTGGCACGTCGAAGGTTCCGGGCTGCGTGTCGACGGACGTGATCCGGTCGACCCGGAAAGTGCGCACCTCGCCGCCGGCCGAGTCGAAGCCGGTCAGGTACCAACGACCGGAATGCGCCACGATCCCGTACGGATGGACGACGCGCCGGCTGTCGCCGCCGTGGCCGGCGGTGTAGCCGAGCTCGACCGGGCGACGGTCCCGCGCCGCCTCGGCGACGGTCAGCAGCGTCGCGGCCTCGGTCGTGAGCGCCGATCGGGCCGGCGCGGTGAAGTCGGCGATCTCCAGCAGCGCGTCGAGCCGTTGGCCGAGGGCGTCGGGCAGCACCCGGCGGACTTTGGCGATCGCGCTCTCGGCGGCGGTGCTGATCATCCCAGCGCGCCGAGCCGTGACCAGACCGAGCAGGACGGCAAGGGCCTCCTCGTCGGTGAGCATCAGCGGCGGCATCCGATAACCCGGGGCCAGACGGTAGCCGCCGTGCCGGCCCCTGATCGCACGGACCGGGATGTCCAGGTCGTGCAGGTGATCGACGTAGCGACGGACCGTGCGCTCATCCACCTCGAGCCGGGCGGCCAGCTCGGCGACGGTCCTGGTGCCACCGCTCTGCAGGATTTCCAGCAGGGCCAGTACGCGGGCGATGGGCCGGGCCACGGAAAAATCCTCTCAATACCGGGCGGATCCTGTCCAGTATTGCCTCTAGCGTGGCGGAAGACCCCCTGGAAAGGACCCGTCATGCAGCTTGTGTCCATTCGCGTGATCACCAACGACGTCGCCCGCCTTGCCGCCTTCTACGAGCAGGTGACCGGCCTCGAAGCCCGCCGGCCGGCCCCGCAGTTCGCCGAACTCGTCGGCCCGTCCTGCACGCTGGCCATCGGCAGCGCCGAGACGATGGCGCTGTTCAGCGCCGGCGCGGCCGTGCCGGAGTCGAACCGCACCGTGATCATCGAGTTCCTGGTCGATGACGTCGACCGGGAGTACGAGCGGCTGGCCGGCATCGCCGGCGAGATCGTGCAGAAGCCGACCACGATGCCGTGGGGCAACCGCTCCCTGCTGTTCCGCGACCCCGACGGCAACCTGGTCAACCTCTTCACCCCGGTCACCGACGAAGCCCGCCGCAGGGTCACGCCTACGGCCGTTTGAGCCGATCCAGCACGGTCCGCGCCTGGGACTGCGCGATCGTGGCGAGATCATCCAGCTTCGGCGGGTCCTCGCCACGCGCACGGAGAACCGCCACCTGGACCTGCACCGACACATTGCTGTCCTGCACTCTGACGTAGTAGCTCCCGCCCGGGGACGGGACCGTGTCGGCGATCCCGAGCCAGTAGTTGCGGGCGCCGAGCCCGGGGATCGTGCCGGTGCTCCACCCCGGCTGCACGTTGCTGTTCCATCGGTCGTATCCGGGTGGCTCGCCGGCGGAGGTGAACTCGGCGCTGACGCCGATGCCGGCCTGGTCGGTCGTGACGCCGTCGGTCGGGGATGTGCTGGTGTAGTTCAGATTGCACGTCAGAGCGCCGCCGTAACCGCCATCGGGCCGGTTTTCTCGGTGTACCGGCGTGACCGGCTTGGTGGACCACTTGGTCAACGGTGTGGGGTCGAGCAGATCGCAGGCGTTGGTAATCGCCGCCATCGAGTACTTGCCCGGTGGCGCGGAGGACTGCGGGGCGCTGGTCGTGGTCGAAACCTGGCTCGGTGCGGCCGGCATCGACGTGGGCACGGCCTGGGTGGACGAGCCGCCGGTCACGAGGAACCCGACCGCCACTCCGACGGCGAGCACCGTGACCAGCCCGATCGCGGCGACCACTATCGGCCCGGCCTTGGCCCGGCCGGGCGGGGCTGCTGGCGGCGGATAGCCGGACTGGGGACCATAGCCCGGTGCGTACCCATATGTGGGCGCGCCGAAGTTGGGCGTGGTCGGGGCGGGACCGGGCGGCGGCGGAGCTGGGTCTGAGGTGGCCCCGACCGAGCCGGGCCGATCCGCCGGGGTCGGGTTCGGTGGCCCGGCGGCGGGATCGGGCTGGTCGGCTTCACCCGGGAAACCAGTCATCGGTGCCCCATCCCCCTACTTCTGCCTCAGCCCGTTCAGCGCCTTGCTTGCCTCAGCCTTGGCGATCGACTCCAGTTCTTCGCGCTGCACCTGGGAATCGTCCTTGTCCCGGCTGACGTCGAGCCGCACGCGCACCGAGACGTTGCCGTCCAGCACGGCCAGCAGGTACCGCGTGTCGGTGACCAGGTCTCCGAAAACCTCGGTGTGCCAGTAGGCCTTGGTCCCGATTCCGGTGACCGGGCCGGATGCCTTGCCGACGCCGGTCTTGGCCGCGTCACCGCGTTGCCAGTTGTCGTAGGCAGCCGGGGCGCTGCCGTTGGTGAACGCGACGTCGACGATGATTTCGGCCGTGTTCACGGCGTCGCCGCTGAAGTAGATCCGGCAACTCAGGCTGCCGGCGTCGGTGGCATTCGGGCGGACCTCGCTGTGCTCGGGCGGGTCCGCGGGGGTGGGCGACCACTTCGTCAGCGGAGCGGGATCGACGAGATCGCAGGCGTTGGTGACCGCGTTCATCGAGTAGACCGGGGCCGCGGCCGGTGTGGCCGGTTTCGGCTGGCCGGCGGACCGTCCGAGAACGACACCGATGGCCACCCCAACGCCCAGCACGATCACCGCCACGACGACGCCGGCCACGATCCAGGCCGTCCGGCGCGGCTTGGGCGGTGGCGGCGGATAACCGTAGCCGGGCTGGGGATACGGAGGCTGGGGCGGCGGAGCGTTTCCCGCTGTCGCGAAGGAATCCGGGGCGGGCCCGCTCGAAGCCCACTGATCACGCCCGTGGTCGGGTTCGGTCATCCCCCGCAGCCCTCCTCCCGGTCACGGCGGCGAGTCGAGCGTAGTAGATCGGGTACGCCTTGCGGTCGGCCCACCGATCACCGCGGTTCGCGGCCGCTTTCGGTCAACGGAAGTCACGCGAGGTGGAAGGCACACGGATGTCCAGGTGCCGCAACTGGTCGGCCTGGAGGCTGATCACCCCCTCCGCCTTCTCCAGGACGCCGCGCACCAGCACCGCCGAGCTGGTGCGGGCGATCCGGCGGTAGCGCCGCCACAATCCCTCGCTGCACACCACGTTCAGCATGCCGGTCTCGTCCTCCACGTTGAGGAACGTGACACCGCCCGCGGTCGCCGGCCGCTGCCGATGGGTGATCGCGCCGCCGACCAGCACCCGCGTCTTGTCCTCGACCTTTCCGAGCTCTGCCACCGGAATCGCGCCCATCTGGGTCAGCTTCCCCCGGACGAACTGGATCGGGTAGCTGTCCGGCGAGACACCGGTCGCCCACACGTCGGCGGCGGCCACCTCGACCTCGTCCATGCCGGGCAGCATCGGCGCGTCGGTGCCGGTCACGGTGCCGGGCAGCCGGCCCGCGCGTTCCTTGGCCGCGGCGCCGGCGGCCCACAGCGCCTCGCGGCGTTCCAGTCCCAGGCTCGCGAACGCGCCCGCGGTGGCCAGCGCCTCCAGTTGCGGCGTGGTCAGCCCGATCCGGCCGGCCAGCTCGACCATGCTGCGGTACGGGCCGTTCTCCTCGCGCTCGTCGACGATGCGCTCGGCCAGCTTGTCGCCGATGGTGCGGATCGCGCTGATGCCCAGCCGCACCGACGGGCCCGGCAGTTCCAGGGTGGGATGCGGCAGGCTGATGTTGATGTCCGGGCCGTGCACGGTGACGCCGTGCCGGCGGGCGTCGGCCACCAGCGACTGCGGCGAGTAGAAGCCCATCGGCTGGGCCCGCAGCAGCGCCGCGCAGAACGCCGCCGGGTGGTACAGCTTCAGGTGGGCCGAGGCGAACACCAGGTGCGCGAAGCTGAGCGCGTGACTCTCCGGGAAGCCGAAGTTGGCGAACGCCAACAACTTCCGGAAGATGTCGTCGGCCAGCTCGCCGGTGATGCCGTTGGCCGCGGTGCCGGCGTAGAAGCGCTCCCGCAGCCGCTCCATCCGGTGCGTCGACCGCTTGGCCCCCATCGCCCGGCGCAGCTCGTCGGCCTCGGCCGGGCTGAAGTCGGCCACGTCCACCGCCATCTGCATCAGCTGCTCCTGGAACAGCGGCACGCCAAGGGTTCGCCGCAGCGACCGCTCCAGCAGCGGGTGATCGATCTTCACCTCCTCGTCTCCGCTGCGCCGCCGGATGTACGGGTGCACCGAGCCGCCCTGGATCGGACCGGGCCGGATCAGCGCCACCTCCACCACCAGGTCGTAGAACTCACGCGGCTTGAGCCGGGGCAGCGTCGCCATCTGGGCCCGGCTCTCCACCTGGAACACGCCCACGGTGTCGGCCCGGCACAGCATGTCGTAGACCTTCTGGTCGTCCAGGTCCAGTGTGGACAGATCAACCGTGACGTCCTCGAAGTCCTGCACCAGATCCACCGCGTAGTGCAGGGCCGACAGCATGCCCAGGCCGAGCAGGTCGAACTTGACCAGGCCGGCCAGCGCGCAGTCGTCCTTGTCCCACTGGAGCACCGACCGGTTCTCCATGCGGGCCCACTCCACCGGGCAGACCTCGCTCACCGGCCGGTCGCAGATGACCATGCCGCCGGAGTGGATGCCCAGGTGTCGTGGGAAACCCTCCAGCTGGTTGGCCAGTTCCACCACCAGGTCAGGGATGTCGTGGTCGCGTTCTCCTTCGGTGGTGGGCAGCGGACCCCAGCGGTCGATCTGCTTGGTCCACGCGTCCTGCTGCCCCGAGGAGTAGCCCAGCGCGCGGGCCATGTCGCGGACGGCGAACTTGGCCCGGTAGGAGATCACGTTGGCCACCTGCGCGGCGCAGGTGCGGCCGTAGGTGTTGTAGACGTACTGGATGGCCTCCTCACGACGGTCGGATTCGATGTCCAGGTCGATGTCCGGTGGTCCGTCCCGTGCCGGCGCGAGGAAGCGCTCGAACAGCAGGTTGTGCTTGACCGCGTCCACGTTGGTGATGCCCAGCGCGTAGCAGACCGCCGAGTTGGCCGCCGACCCCCGGCCCTGGCACAGGATCTCGGCCTTCCGGCAGAACTCCACGATCTGCCAGACGATCAGGAAGTAGCCGGGAAAGCCCAGCTCCTTGATCACCTTGAGCTCGTGCTCGATCTGGTGGTACGCCTTGGGATTCGTGCTCGGCGAACCGTACTTCTTACGGGCCCCGCGCATCGTCAGCAGGCGCAGGTAGCTGTCCTCGCCGTGCCCGGGCGGCACCGGGAACGGCGGCAGCTTCGGGGCCAGCAGGTCGAGGTCGAACGCGCACTGCACGGCCAGGATGGCCGCGTTGTGCACCGCCTCCGGGTAGCGATGGAAGCGGGCCATCATCTCCTCGCCCGTACGCAGATGCGCCGCGCTGGACGCCGGCAGCCAGCCGGCCATCTCGTCGAGGCTGCGCCGGGCCCGCACCGCCGCCAGCGCACCGGCGAGGCGATTTCGGTCCTGGGTGGCGAAGTGCACGTTGTTCGTGGCCAGGTACTGAACTCCGTGCTCCTTGGCCAACTCCACCAGCAGGTCGTTGCGGACCGTGTCCTCGGCCAGGCCGTGGTCGGTCAGCTCGACGAACACGTTTCTCGCGCCGAACAAGGAGATCAGCCGCTTCAGCTCACGCTCCGCGCCGGCCCGGCCCTCGTGCGCGAGCGCCGTGCGCACGGTTCCCTTGCGACAACCGGTAAGCACCGCCCAGTTGTCGTTCGCCTCCGCCGCCACCTCGTTCAGGTCGTAGACCGGGCGGCCCTTCTCCTTGCCGTCCAGCTGCGCCTTGGTGATCGCCCGACACAGCGCGGCGTAGCCCTCCGGGTTTCGGGCCAGCACCAGCAGGTGGTTGCCCTCCGGGTCGGCGATCCCGTTCTGCGGCATGGAAAGCCCGAGGCTGAGCTCCGAGCCGAAGACCGTCCGGATGCCCACCTCCTTGGCCGCCTCGGCGAACCGGATCACGCCGTACATGCCGTCGTGGTCGGTCAGCGCGATCGCGTCCAGCCGCATCCGGCCGGCCGCCTCGACCAGCTCCTCCGGGTGGCTCGCGCCGTCAAGGAAGCTGAAGTTGGAGTGGCAGTGCAGTTCCGCGTACGGGATGCGTTTCTGGTCCCCGTACACCGTCGTCTCCGGTGACAGCTGGGCCGGCATGTCCCCCGGCTTCTCGTAACCGTCCCGCTTTCGGCTGTAGCCCGGGGCATCCCCGCCGTCCGGGATCACTCCGGGACGGCCCGAGAGGGTACGTTCGAGGTCGCGCCAGCGGATCGGTGGATTGTTCCAGCCCATGCGGCACGCCTCCCTTAGAACTTGTGTTCGACTATGCTTCCCCGGAGTGGGCATGTCAAGCCGGCCCGTGCAGCGAAAGCCCAGGTAGCGCCGCCGCGTCCCGCATAACTGCGACCGCCGCCCGCACCGGCTCACCGACAGCGCGTGGATGATCACCGCAGGTCAGCGGCGTTTTTGCGGTGAAGGGGCGATTTTCCCGGCCAGGACTGGGAAAATGGGTCGGTGGAACGAGCGAACGACCCCCTGCCGATCACCGTGGCCACGGAGGACGGCACCGCGCTGTCCGGTCTCACCGAGCCCGAGCTGCGTGCCCTGATGACGCGGCTCGGCGGCGTCGGCGACCGGTTCGCGGTCGCGGAGCGGGAACCCGGCGTGTACCTGCAGACCTGGCGCGAGGCGGACAGCCCGTTCCTGGTCGAGCGGCGGGACGGCGAGGACCTGTGGACCGAGTTGGACGAGCCCGCCGACGTGACGGAGCTGTTCGTGGCCTGGGCCAACGGTGCGGCCTGGCCGCGGGACTACGGCTGGCAGTCGGCCGCGGCGACCGAGGACGCGGAGCCGTAGCGGTACATTGTGGACACTCACCGGCCGGGTCCGGCCGCCGCCGCATTCCTTGCGACTGGCCGGATCCCGGCCTGATCAGTGCGCGGCGACCCAGCCGAACACCAGGCTGCCGGCCGCGCTCGGGTCGTTGCCGGCCCAGAACTCCGTCCACAGCCCCACGAACTCCGCACGGGACAGGTGACCGTCGCCGTTGCCGTCGAGGATCGGGAAGATGTGGTCGGTGTCGGTGGTCCGCCCGGTCCAGGCCTCGATCGCCTGCCGGTACTCGGCCGCCGAGATCTCCCCGTCGCCGTTCTCGTCGACCGCGTCGAACATCGCGTCGGCCGTGGCGCCGACCGTCTCCGGCTGCCCGGGCAGCTCGTCCACCACGAGCAGCACCTCGTCCAGCGAGACCTTGCCGTCCCGGTTGCGGTCGGAGGCGGCCAGCAGCGCCTGCCACCAGCCCATCATGACCCCGGTCAGCTTCGCGTGCCCGTCGGTGCCCGGCGCCCAGCCCCGAATCCCGGTCCAGCGGTCGCTCAGGGCCTGGAAGTCCCCTTCCGTGAGGAATCCGTCTCCGTCGACGTCCATGGCGTTGAAGACGCCGGCGACCTTGCGGCGTTGGAAGTCGCTCGACATGGGATCCAGGCTGGCATTCGCCGTCGCCCCGAACAATCGCCCGATTGTGGCGAGTGGACGGTTATCGTCGAGCGTGTGCTGTCGCGTGCCCTGACCGAGTCCAGCCTCCGCCCACTGCCGTCCGACGCCGCGGAACTACTGCGCCAACTCGACGCCCCGCCCCGACTGGTCGCCCACCTCCGCGCCGTGCACGATGTCGCCGCCCAGCTCGTCGACTGGTTCGACGGCCGGCTGGAGCTCGATGCCGAGGCCGTGCTCTTCGGCGCCGCCACCCACGACATCGGCAAGGTCATCCACCGCGGCGAGCTGTCCGGCCCGGGCCACCGCCACGAGCCGGCCGGCCGTGATCTCCTGCTCTCCCACGGCATTCCGGCGCAGCTGGCCCGTTTCGCGGCGAACCACGCCTCGTGGACCGCGCCCGACAGCACCGCCGAGGATCTGGTGGTCAGCCTGGCCGACAAGATATGGAAGGCCAAACGCGTGCCGGACCTGGAGGAGCTCGTCGTCGCCCGGCTGCCCGGCGAGCCGTGGCAGGCGTTCAGCGAGCTGGACGACGAGCTCACCCGCATCGCGGCGACGGCCGACGACCGGCTGGCCTTCCAGTCGGCGTTCCCGGTCTAGAGATCCCACTCGGTCGAGCGGCGCGGGGCGGGGATCAGCTGCGCGAACTCCTGGGCCGACCACGGCGGCAGGGCGGGTTGGCGGGTGGGCCACGCGGGCTCGGTGAACCACGGGTCGCGCTGCGCGTCCCAGGAGGTGGTCTCCCACTGGTCGTCGCTCATCTAGTCGTACACCCCTTCCACCGCCCACGCCCGGCCCTCGCGGACCAGCAGCAACGCGGTCTGTTCGACTCCGTCCAGCAGCACCTGGAGCCGGGCCCGGCGACGCACACCGCCCCGCTCCCACCAGCCCTCCTCCACGGCCCACGGCCCGGCCCAGGCCAGCACGGGCCGCGCCGGCCCGCCGGCCACGGACACGGCGGCCGGTCGGCCGGTGAGGCGGTGCCGCCCGCTGACGCCGACCGGGGCCGCCGAGGCGTCGAGCACCTCGGCGGCCACCGGGTCGGCCGGCACGGTCGCCGGGGACGGCGACGGCAGCCGGCCCGGCCACGGTGCATCCGGATCGGCGCCGGGCAGGCGTTCCTCGCCCCACGGCACGTACCGGACCCGGTCCGATGGCCCGCGTCCGCCACCGAGCACGCCGGTGACAACGCCATCGGGACCGAGCAGCCCCTGCACCCTGACCAAGGCCCGGCTGGCCCGCTCGGCCCCGGTTCCCGGATCCTCCCTGCCCCCGTGCCACAGCCCGAGCTGCAGCGCGGTGGCGTCGACCACCTCGACGGGGTCGAGCCACAACCTGGTGATGCCGGCGCTGGGCCGGCTGCCGGGCGCCGCGCGCAGCCAGCCGTCGAGCTGCCAGCGCACCCGGTCGGCGATGCCGGTGGGGGTGAGCGGCTCGGCGCAACGCCACACCCGCCCCAGCTCCTCACCGTTGTCCGTGCTCGCGTGGACGCCGAGCCGCGTGCAGGCCAGCCCCCGAGCCGCGAGTTTCTCGTGCAGCTGCTCCGCCAGCGCGCGCCCGGCGAACGCAGCGGCGTCCACGCGGTCTAGCGGCGGATCGGGTGAATGCGTTACCGAAAGCTCCGGTGGCGTTCGTCTCCTGGCCGGCGGCCGTTCCTCGAGACCACGGGCGAGCCGGTGGGTGGCCACCGCGTCCGTGCCGAAGCGGGAGGCCACGTCACGCTCGCTCAACGCCGCGTACGCCCCGAGGGTGCGCAGACCCAGCCGGCGCAGCAGGTCGACGAAGTCGGCACGGTCGGGGCCGCCGGGCGGACTGAGCTCCATGGCGCTCAGCGGGGCCAGGAACTCCGCGCTGCCACCGGCCGGCACGATCTGTCCGCGCCGGGCCGCCAGGGTCGCCGCGAACAGGCCGTCGGCCACACCGACCTGGCACTCCAGGTCGCACTCGGCCGCCACCTGGTCGATCAGCCGCTCGGCCACCGTCTCCTCGGAGCCGTAGTAGCGGGCCGGGCCGCGCACCGGCAGGGCCACGATGCCCGGGCGCACCACCTCGATGCCCGTGGCCAGCTTCTCCACCGCCGCCGCCACCGGCTCGAACATCCGGGCGTCGCGGGCCGGGTCCTCCTCGAAAACCGACAACTCCGGGCACCGCCCCTGCGCGCTGCGCTTGCGATCGCCGCGCCGGATGCCCTCCGCGCGGGCCACCGCCGAGCACGCGATGACCCGGTTGTTGGCCAGCACCGCCGCCGGCCGGTGCGAGGGCAGGCCGGCCGACTTGGTCGCCGCCAACACCGGCCAGTCCGGGCACCAGAGCACCAGCGTGCGTACGGCCGTCATGAGACCACCTGCCGCAGCCTGGGTTTGCCGACGATAGGCACGTCCGGCACCGGCCGAAGCGCAGGCGAGGTGGGCAGCGAGACCGAGCCGCCCGGGAAGGACAGCCGCACCTGATTGCCACGGGCGGCGGCGCCGCGGCCGTGGGAGCGGACGATGAGCTCACGATCGCGCAGGAAGCCGTGGCCGTCGGCCAGGCCGGACCAGCGCTCGGTGCCGTCGAGTTCGAGGTCTGCGCCGGGCCAGGCGCCGATAGGAATGAGCACGGAGCCACGGTGACGGGCCCGGGCGGAGAGCCGGCGGGCCTCGGCCGGGCGCGGCTGCTTGGCGACGGCGACGAGGTCGACACCGTCGAGCAGGGCGGCAGTCACGGAGACGAGTTCGGCGCCGGGGGCGGGCACGAGGGCCAGGCGGTGCACGACCACACCCAGCTCGTCGGCGGCCACCAGGCCGAGATCGGGCATGCCGACCACGGCGGCCCAGGAACCTTCGGCCGTGGCGGCGGCCAACAGCGCGAACAACAGCGTGGTGGACCCGCGCACCACCACGGTGCTCCCGCGCCGCAGGCCGCCCCACGGCAACAGGCCGGCCAGTCCGTCCAGGACCGGCAGCGCCTTCTCCACCGGTGCTTGGGTCAGCTCGTTGGCTGCGCTCACCCCGTTGAGCGCGGCCAACGACGCCGTTGCCGACCCGGACACCAGCCACCTCCTCACCCACTGCCACGGCCGCGTGCGCACCCCTGCACCTGCGGGCCGCCGTGGGGAAGACGGCGGTTTCGGAGCTGGCCGGACCCCGATCCGGACCATCTCCCGATTCGAACTCACGTTCGAACCGATGGGCTAAGTCAACACCACCGCGGCCGGGCCGTCAAGCGGCGAGGACACGCCTATGGAGTGATCATCCACTCACCCTTGAGTGACCTGGAGCACACTGATTCCAGGACATCGAGTGGGAGGTCGTGATGGCAATGGAGCCCACACCGACGACGACGAGGAACACCTGGAACGACACCCTGGCGCGCTACCGCCAGCACGCCGCCGAGGTGCTCACCACGCACCAGTGCACCGACGCCAGCTGCGCCGTCTGCGGCCAGCAGTGGCCCTGCACGGCGGCCTGCGCAGCCGAGTTCGTCCTGGAACTCCGTGACATGTGAAGGGGTCTCTCCCGGCAACCAGGAGAGACCCCTTCAACAACGCGGACCGCTCGGCCCCGCCCCCGCTTCGCCCGGCAAGGGCGAGGCAGGGGTCACGAGGGGACGAGCCGCGACGCCGGCGGCGGCGCCAAAAGCTCAGTGCGCGAAGTGCCTTGTGCCGGTGAGGTAGAGGGAGATGCCGGCGGCTTCGGCGGCGGCGATGACCTCGGCGTCACGGACGGAGCCGCCGGGCTGGACGACGGCCTTCACGCCGGCGTCGAGCAGCACCTGGAGACCGTCCGGGAACGGGAAGAAGGCATCGGAGGCGGCGACGGAGCCCTTGGCGCGGTCGCCGGCCCGGGCGACGGCGAGGCGGGCGGCGTCGACGCGGTTGACCTGGCCCATGCCGGCCCCGACGGTGGCGCCGGCGTGCGCGAGCAGGATGGCGTTGGACTTCACGGCCCGGCAGGCCCGCCACGCGAAGTGCAGGTCGGCCAGCACGTCCTCGGCCACGGCGGGACCGGTGGCCAGGGTCCACTTGGCCGGGTCGTCGCCGTCGGCCTCGATGGTGTCGACGGTCTGCATGAGCAGCCCGCCGGACACGGCCCGGAACTCGGCGCCGCCGCGCACCGGCGGCCGCGCGACCAGGATCCGGACATTCTTCTTACGGGCCAACACGTCCACCGCACCGTCCGCATAGGACGGCGCGACGATGACCTCGGTGAAGATCTCCGCGACCTGCTCGGCCATCTCCACGGTGACCTCGCGGTTGGCCGCGATCACGCCGCCGAAGGCGCTGACCGGGTCGCAGGCGTGGGCCTTGCGGTGGGCGTCGGCGATGTCCTCGGCGACCGCGATGCCACACGGGTTGGCGTGCTTGATGATCGCCACGCACGCGGCGGTGTGGTCGTGGGCGGCGCGCCACGCGGCGTCGGCGTCC
>DATJJB010000655.1:0-9011 GCA_035492655.1 Kutzneria sp.
GCGCGGCCTGGGCGTCGTACACCTGGCTGAACAGCGTCATCGCGGCGGCCTGCTGCGGACCGACGATTCGTTGCAGCATCCACGTCATGCCGCCGCCCGGGTGGATGCCCAGCTGTAGGAACCGGGCGTCGAACTTGGCGCGGTCGCCGGCCAGCCGCACATCGCAGGCCAGCGCCAGGTTCAGACCGGCGCCGACCGCGGCCCCGTTGACCGCGGCGACCGTCGGCAGCGAGCAGTCGGCCACGGCCAGGAAGCCCGCGTAGATGTCCCGCAGGCCCTGCTCGCGGGCCTCGCCCAGCGCCGTCAGGTCCGCGCCCGCGCAGAACGCCGGCGGCGTGCCCGTGACGACGACCGCGCCGACCTGCTCGTCTGCCTCGCAGGCGCGCACCGCCTCGGCCAGCTCCGTGGCCAGGCTCAGGTTCAGCGCGTTGCGGCGGTCGGGGTCGTGCACGGTCAGCACCGCGACCCGGTCGCGGCGGTCGACGAGGATCTGGCTCATGGCCGGCAGGCTAGTGCTCCGGGGCCGGAGGCCGATCCAGAAGTGTTGAAAGCACCACCGTGGAGATGGTCCGATCCACGATGTCCAGGCCGCGCAGCCGCTCCAGCACCGTCTCCAGGTGGTGGATGTTGGCCGCCCGCAGGTGCACGATCGCGTCGGCCGCGCCCGAGACCGTGTAGGCCGCGACCACCTCGGGCAGCGGCTCCAGCCGGCCGCGGATCTCCGACGGCGGGATGTTGCCCCGGCAGTGCACCTCCACGAAGGCCTCGGTGCCCCAGCCCAGTGCCTCCGGGTCGACCACCGCCGTGAAGCCGCGCAGGACACCCAGGTCCAGCAGTTTGTCCACCCGGCGCTTCACCGCCGGGGCGCTCAGGCCGACCGCGCTGCCGATCTCCGCGTAGCTGGACCGGGCGTCGGTCACCAGGCACGAAACGATTCGCTGGTCGATGGCGTCCATACGCAACATTCTGCACCAAAGGACGCAATGCAGCGGCGTTGATCGATGGTCCCCGCACCACTTACATTTCGATCCATGTCCGCCACGCTCGACGCGCCGCTCCCCTCCGCGGAGCAGATCGCCCAGGTCCGGGTGCCGACCACTCGTCGGTACCTGATGTGCCGCCCGGAGTACTTCACCGTCGAGTACTCGATCAACCCGTGGATGGACCCCTCGTGTGCGGTGGACACCAGGGTCGCCGTCGAGCAGTGGACCGCGCTGAAGGACACCTACGAGGCCCTCGGGCACCAGGTCGAGCTGATCGACCCCGAGCCGGGCCTGCCCGACATGGTCTTCGCCGCCAATTCCGGCACCGTCATCGACGGCGTCGTGCTCGGCTCCCGGTTCCGCGCCGAGCAGCGCGCCGCCGAGGCCGACCACTTCCGGCGCTGGTTCCTGCGCAACGGCTACCGCGATGTCACCATGCCGACGGCGATCAACGAGGCCGAGGGCGACTTCGCGTGGACCGGCACCGTGCTGCTCGCCGGCACCGGCTTCCGCACCGACCCCGGCGCCCACGCCGAGGCCCAGGAGGTCCTCGGCGTGCCGTTCGTGTCGCTGCGCCTGGTCGACCCGCGCTACTACCACCTCGACACCGCGCTGTTCGTGCTCGACGACCGCTCCGCCCGGCCCGAGATCTGCTACTTCCCCGACGCCTTCTCGCCCGGCTCCCAGCGCGTCCTGCGCCGCCTGTTCCCCGACGCCGTGCTCGCCACCGCCGCCGACGCCGAGTGCCTCGGCCTCAACGGCGTCTCCGACGGCCACAACGTCGTGCTGCCCCTCGAGGCCACCGCCCTCGGCGGCCGGCTGGCCGACCGCGGCTACCAGCCCGTCTACGTCGACATCTCCGAGCTCCGCAAGTCCGGCGGCGGCCCCAAGTGCTGCACCATGGAACTCCGGGACTGATTTCCCGCTGCGCGGCGTTGCCTCGATCATGGAACTCGACGAGGCAACCCGTGCCCTGCTGGACGGCAAGAACTTCGCCACCGTGGCCACGCTCGACCGCGACGGCGGACCCCACACCTCGGTCGTCTGGATAACCACCGACGGCGACGCCGTGCTGTTCTCGGTCACCGCCGACAAGCAGAAGGCGCGCAACCTGGCCCGTGATCCCCGGATCAGCCTCACCGTCTTCGACGCCGCGAATCCCTACCGCTCGGTCGACATTCGCGGCACCGTCGAACTCATCGAGGACCCGTCGAAGTCCTTGCCGCGCAAGCTCTCGCAGAAGTATCTCGGCCAGGACCCGCGGCCGGAGCCGGCCGAGGTGCGCCGGCTGATCGTCCGCGTCACCCCGCGCAAGATCACCGGGTTCTCCGTCTGAGAGTCACGCGGCTCGCGGGCAACCCGGCGGGGGAGCGGCGCGTCGGCCGGTCATGCGCAAGGTGCTGATCATCTCCGCGGTCGTGCTGCTGGTGCTGGCGGGCGGCGGAGTCGGGCTGTACCTGGTGATGAACGCCCGCACCTGGCAGCTGTTCGGCGGGCTGACCTACCGGGTGGACACCGACCAGAAGGTGGTCGCCCTGACCTTCGACGACGGGCCGTCGGACAAGTCCGCCTCGATCGAGCGGGCGCTGGCCGACCGGCACGTGCCGGCGACGTTCTTCCTGATCGGCTCGGAGATCGAGAAGCATCCGGGGGTGGCCGAACAGCTGGTGGCGCAAGGCCATCAGCTGGCCAACCACTCGTACACGCACAGCCGGATGGTCCTAGTCGGCGCCGATTTCGTGGCCGCGGAGATCGAGCGCACCGACGCCCTGATCCGCAAGGCCGGCTACCTCGGCGACATCGTGTTCCGGCCGCCGTACGGCAAGAAGCTCTACCAGCTGCCGCGCTACCTGGCCGATCACGACCGCAAGACCGTGACCTGGGACGTCGAGCCCGACTCCGACTCGGGCGACCCGGCGCACGACGACCCCGAGGCCATCGCCCGCACCACGCTGGACCAGGTCCGGCCCGGCTCGATCATCCTGCTGCACCCGTGGAACGCCGATCACGACGCCGACCTGGCCGCCCTGCCTCGCATCGTGGACGGCCTGCGGGCCAACGGTTATCGCTTCGTCACGGTGAACGAGCTGCTGACGTCGTAAGGACCCGCACGACCGTCGGCCACCCGGGGTGACCGACGGTCGCGAGTCCACTCTGGACGGTGACGTCAGGCCGTGACGGCGGAGTGCTCCACGGCGGCCAGCAGCTCGTCGACGTCCGGCTCGGCCACGGCCAGCGCCGGCTCGAGACGGCCGAGGCCAGTGCCCCAGTCCTGGTCGGCCAGCGCGAAGGCGGACACCACCAGCGGCGCGGCGGCCCGGCCGGGGCGCACCATGTCCTGGATCAGGTCCAGCTCCAGCCGACCGCCGATGCGGCCCGGCTTGAGCCGGAGCGTCCCATGTGGAACCTCGTCGTCGTGCGCCCAGCGGCACGCCCACTCGGTCCACACGATCGGCCGCTCGATCTCGTGCGTCGGCGACACGGCCTTCACGTTGGCGCCGATGGTGCTGATCCGGTTGGCGTCGGCCGCGGCCAGCAGCATGTCCTCGAACTCCATCGAGCCGATGCCGATGTCGTAGCCGGCGACCAGGGCCACCTGCACCAGGGCGATCGGCACCTGCGGCAGCGCGTCCTCGAAGCAGGTCATGGCCCCGCCGTAGCGGGTGTTGATCTCGGTCGGCCGGAAGCCGTCCGCGGTGGCCACCCCGTCGAGGGTGAAGGTGCCGCGGTAGCCGACGGTCGCGCGCAGCTGCTCGCCGACGCGGCGGGCCAGGTTGCGCATCTCGTCGCGGATCTGCGCCGGCGGGTCGTAGAAGCTCGCGCAGCCGGCGTACAGGAACCGGGCCGACTCGGTCCGGCGCGGCACGACCATCTCGATCGGACGCAGCACCGCGGTGCCGTCCGGGAACACGATGCCGTGCACGGACACCGGGATGCCCTCCAGGAACGGCATCACGCGGATGAAGTCGCACTTGGGCGCGAGGTGCCGGAACACCCGCCTGGCCTCGGACCGGGTCCGCACCCGGCGCACGAAGTTCGCGCCGCCGTTGATCGCCGGGCCGTCGCCCGACCACACCACGCCCCAGCCGCTGTCCAGCAGCTTGGACGCCTCCCACATCGAGTTGAACGACTCGCCGGCGGCGTCGAAGACGGCGGCCGGCGCGTGCGGCACGGACAGGTCCCGCCACAGCGAGTCGATCGTCGTCTTGTTCTCCAGCGCCACCCATTCGGGTTTGCGGCAGTTGAGCACCGGACGGCCGCCGACCTCGGGCAGCGCCATGTAGTGGGACCCGATCACCAGCGCGTCGCCGGCCGGGTCGAACTCGCGCAGCGCCCCGGCCAGCTCCGGGGCGGGACTACTCAGCGCTTCCTCAAGGCCCATCTGCTCCGTGGCGATCAGACCGCTGATGCCCAGGGTCAGCCAGGTGGCGACCTGCGGGTCGTACAGCGGGGCGGAATCGTCGGTGCTGATCACGAGCGTGCGGTCGGCGCCGAGGTGGTGCAGTTCCTGCACGCGCCTGGACAGCCGGGTGCCCCCGGCGAGCACGACCTGGCGACCGCCGAACAGACCACGGAGGCGCTCGGAGAGCGCGCGAAACTGATGATCCATAGTCATGGACTCACTTAGCTGAAGTGCCTTGAGGCCGGCGAGTGCCGGATGCTCCGAAGCATAGAGCCCGCCGGACGGTCGCCAAAAGCACGGTCTGGCAACGGTATCGGGGCCTCAGCGGGAAATCAGCCGGTCCGCCCGCGGGGTCGGCATCAACATCACCATCCGGTTCACGCTGCCGTGCGCCCGCAGCCAGCTGCCGGGGTCGGCCAGCACCTCGTCGACCTCGCGGTCGTCCAGCTCGGGGGCGTCGTCGAAGATCGCGTTGCACGGCTCCCTGATCTCGACCAGGTCGCGGTCGATCAGATCCCGCACCACCCGGCGGAAGCGGGGGATCAGCTGCCTGATCGCCTCCTCGTCGGTGCCCGGGATCCAGACCGTGCCGCACCGCTCGGAGTGCCCGAGGAAGTCGGAGATCACCCCGTTGAGGTAGGCCTCCTCGATTGTGTTGATCATGACCCAGTACTCTTCGGGCCCGAGTTCCTCCCAGAAGCTCACGGCCCCATCTTCGCCACCGGCACAAGCCCCGCCATTGGCACGTCTAGGCTTGGTCTTCGTGACCACGACGACGTCGACCGTTCGGCTGAACTGGGGCACCCGGTACGAGGTGACGGTGCTCGATCTGGGCCTGGCCTGCTGCGGCGTCGAGGTGATGGCCGCACTGCACGGACCCGGTGCCACCGCCCCGGAACCGGTGTCGGCCGACGCGCCCGAGGTCGCCCATGTGCTTGTGGTGTCCGGAACGGTCACCGACGTGATGCTGCCGGCCGTCGTCGCCAGCTACGAGGCCATGCCCTCGCCCAAGTACGTGCTTTCGGTCGGCGCGTGCAGCAACACCGGCGGGCCGTACTGGGATTCCTACTGTGTCACCAAGGGAATCGACCAGATGCTGCCCGTCGACGTGGCCGTGCCCGGCTGCCCGCCGCGCCCCGAGGCCCTGCTCGACGGCCTGCGGGCGCTGCACCGCCAGGTGACCTCATGACCGCCGCATCCGGCGAACTCGCGGCACGAATGGTTGACCTGTTGCCGTCCTGCGCCACCAGGTCCGCCTTCGCTCAGTCCATTGTCGCCGTTCCGCTCGCCGACTGGGTGACCGCCGCTCGGCTGGCCCGCGACGAGCTCGGCTGCACGCTGTTCGACTGGCTCGGCGCCGAGGACGCCGGCCGCCCCGGCGCCGTCGGCGAGCGGCACACCGTGCTGCTGCATGTTGTGGATCCCTCAACCCGAGACGGCCTCCTGCTGCGTACCGAGATCGGCGCCGACGAGGAACTTCCCAGTGTCGCCCCGGTGTGGGCCGGTGCCTCCTGGCACGAACGCGAGGCCGCCGAGATGTTCGGCCTGGCCCTCGCCGGCTCCCGGCCGGCCCATCTCCTGCTGTCCGAGACGTTCTCGGGGCACCCGCTCCGCAAGGACTTCGTGCTCGCCTCCCGCGTCGTGCGGCCCTGGCCCGGCGCCCTCGAACCCGGCGAGTCCACCGCCGCCCCCAGCCGCCGCCGGCTCGCCCCGCCCGGCGTCCCCGACCCGTCCTGGGGCCCACGCCGCGAGGAGGACCCGTCATGACCGAGCCAACGAGTCCCACCACCCCGGCGACCGAGCAGTCCGCCACGCCTCTGGTCTTTCCTTCCGCCGCCGACCGAGGCGTCGAGCCGCTCCCGCCCCGCACCCGCGGCGTGATCGCGCTGCTCGAGGCCAACTGCACGGTGTGCATGATCTGCGCCCGTGAGTGCCCGGACTGGTGCATCCACATCGACTCGCACACCGAGACCGTGCAGCCGGAAGGCGCGGCCCGGGCCCGCCAGCAAAACGTGCTGGACCGGTTCGCCATCGACTACGGCCAGTGCCTCTACTGCGGCATCTGCGTCGAGGTCTGTCCCTTCGACGCGCTGCACTGGGCGCCCGAGCACGACTACCCCGGCACCGGCGAACACGCCGTCGCCGAACTCGTGCACGAGCGGGCCGACCTGGGCAAATGGGTCGAGCAGGTGCCGCCGCCACCACCGCTGGACGCCGCCGCCGAGGCCGCGCCCGAAGCCGCGCCGGGACGGCCCGGACGTGGCGCCCCCGGAACTGCGACCAGGCCGGGAGCGTTGTCAGGAAGGACGCGACGACCCGGAGGCTGAGTCAGGTGCACAAGCACGTCAACGGGTTGAAGACGGCGGTGCTGCTCGGCGCGCTCAGCGGCCTGATCCTGCTGATCGGCCAGTTCTTCGGCCGGACCGGGCTGTTGATCGGCCTCGTGGTGGCGCTGGGCATGAACGCCTACGCCTACTTCAACTCCGACAAGCTGGCGCTGCGCGCCATGCACGCACGGCCGGTGTCGCAGGTCGAGCAGCCCGCGATGTACCGGATCGTGCGCGAGCTCGCCACCTCGGCCCGTCAGCCCATGCCCCGGCTCTACATCAGCCCCACCCAGGCCCCCAACGCCTTCGCCACCGGCCGCAACCCGGCCAACGCCGCCGTCTGCTGCACCGTCGGCATCCTGGAGCTGCTCGACGAGCGCGAGCTGCGGGCCGTGCTCGGCCACGAGCTCTCGCACGTCTACAACCGCGACATCCTCATCTCCTGCGTCGCCGGCGCACTGGCCAGCGTCGTCTCGGTGCTGGCCAACCTGGCCATGTTCGCCGGCATCTTCGGCGGCAACGACGACGATCGCCCCAACCCCGTCGCCCTGCTGCTGATCGCCCTGGTCGCCCCGTTCGCCGCCGGCATCGTCCAGATGTCCGTCAGCCGCTCCCGCGAGTTCCAGGCCGACCAGTCCGGCGCCGAGCTCACCGGCGACCCGCTGGGCCTGGCCTCAGCCCTGCGCAAGCTCGAGTACGGCACCCAGGCCGCCCCGCTGCCCCCCGACCCCTCGCTGGTCTCCCAGTCCCACCTCATGATCGCCAGCCCGTTCCGGGCCGGCGAGGCCGGCGCGCGGCTGTTCTCGACGCACCCGCCGATCGCCGAGCGCATCCGCCGCCTCGAGGACATGGCCCGCAACGGCCGCTTTCTCTGAACCGGAACGCACAGCGGCCGCCGACCCGACAGGGCGGCGGCCGCTGCGAGCGTTGTGCGGGCGGTCAGGCGGGCGTCGCCCCGGCTGACACCGCGACCTCCATCACGTACTGGCCGTAGCCGGACTTCGACAGCTTCTGCCCCAGCCCGTAGCAGGCGTCCGCGTCGATGTAGCCCATGCGCAGCGCGATCTCCTCGAGACAGGCGATCCGCACGCCCTGCCGGTGTTCGAGCACCTGCACGAACTGGCCGGCCTCCAGCAGTGAGTCGTGCGTGCCCGTGTCCAGCCAGGCGAAGCCACGGCCCAGGTCGACCAGCCGGGCCTTGTCGCGCTCCAGGTAGATCCGGTTGACGTCGGTGATCTCCAGCTCGCCCCGGGCCGATGGCGCCAGGTTCTTGGCGATCTCCACCACGTCGTTGTCGTAGAAGTACAGGCCGGTGATCGCCTTGTTGGAGCGGGGCTGGGCCGGCTTCTCCTCGATCGACACCAGCTTGCCGGTCGCGTCCACCTCGCCGACGCCGTAGCGCTCCGGATCCCGCACCGGATAGCCGAACAACACGCAGCCCTCGGTGCCGGCCGCATGCTTCTGCAGCGTCGAGGCGAAGCCCTGGCCGTAGAAGATGTTGTCGCCCAGCACCAGCGCCACGCTGTCGTCCCCGACGAACTCCTCGCCGATGATGAACGCCTCGGCCAGGCCGTTGGGCTGCGGCTGCTCCGCGTAGCTGAACGACAGCCCGAACTGGCTGCCGTCGCCCAGCAGGCGGCGGAAGTTCGGCAGGTCGTCCGGCGTGGAGATGACCAGCACCTCGCGGATGCCGGCCAGCATCAGCACCGAGATCGGGTAGAAGATCATCGGCTTGTCGTAGACCGGTAACAGCTGCTTCGACACGGCCTGCGTGATCGGATGCAACCGGGTGCCGCTGCCCCCGGCCAGGACGATGCCCTTCATGGCCCCCCGTTCGGCGACTAGCGGTAGTTGGTGAACTGGAGGGCGATCTCGAAGTCCTTGGACTTCAGCAGCGCGATCACCGTCTGCAGGTCGTCCTTCTTCTTCGCCGACACCCGCAGTTGGTCGCCCTGGATCTGCGCCTGCACACCCTTCGGGCCCTCGTCGCGGATGGCCTTCGAGATCTTCTTGGCCTTGTCCGACTCGATGCCCTGCACGATCTTGCCGGTGACCTTGTAGATCTTGCCGGACACCGCGGGCTCGCCGACGTCGAACGACTTCAGCGAGATGTTCCGCTTGATCAACTTCTCCTTGAAGACCTCGACCGCCGCCGAACAGCGCTCCTCGGTCTCCGCCTGGATCGTGATCGCCTCCTCGCCCGCCCAGGCCACCGACGCCCCCGTGCCCCGGAAGTCGAACCGCGTCGACAACTCCTTGCCGGCCTGGTTCACCGCGTTGTCGACCTCCTGCCGGTCG
>DATJJB010000656.1:0-2007 GCA_035492655.1 Kutzneria sp.
CGCCGAGAGCTACTCCCCCGAGCGGCTGCTGCTCGGCGAGACGTGGGTGCCCGATGCGCAGCGGCTGGCCGCCTACTACGGGGACAACGACGAGCTGCAGCTCGGGTTCAACTTCCCGTTCGCCCTCGCCGACCTCGACCCGGCCCGGCTGGCGACGATCGTCGAGCAGACGCTGGCCGCGCTGCCGCCCGGCGCGGGCCCGGTGTGGATGGGCTCCAACCACGACCTGGGCCGGTTCCCCAGCCGCTGGTGCGGCGGCGACGAGCGCAAGATCAGGCTCGCCCTGCTGGTGCTGGCCACCCTGCCCGGCACCACCGTGCTTTATTACGGCGACGAGATCGGCATGACCGACGTCGACGTGCCGCCCGCGCTGCGCCGCGACCACGCCACGCTGGACCTGGAAGGGGGCGCCGACCGTGACCGGGCCAGGACGCCGATGCCGTGGGACGGCTCGCCGGGCAGCGGCTTCACCGGTCCCGGCGTGACGCCGTGGCTGCCCATGGCCGATCCCCCGGTCAGCACCGTGGCCGACCAGCGCGACAAGCCGGAGTCCACGTTGTCGCTGTGCCGGCGGCTGGTGGCGCTGCGGCGGGCCGAGCTCGGCCGCGGCCTGGCGGGCTTCGAGAACCTGGCCGTGACCGAGGGCGTCTGGGTCTACCGGACCGGTCCCCTGGTGGTGGCGGCGAACTTCACCGATCAGCCGGCCAGCCTGCCCGCCGAGGCCGGCGAGGTGCTGCTGAGCACCTCCGCCGGGCATGCACCGCCGTCGCCGGGCGTCCTGCGCCCCTGGGAAGGTGTGGTTACCAGGCGGGCTGGCTCAGCCACCGGGCACGATCAGCTCTAGCTTCGGAAAGTAGGTCCGGTACCGGCTCGCGTCCCTGGTAAGCAGCCGGTAACCGGCCACGGCCGCGTGCGCGCCGATATAGAAGTCCGGCATCGGGGACCGCTTGCCGCCGCCGCTCTGCCGGTACCGGAGGTAGGCCTTGCCCGCGGCGAAGCCGACCCGGTAGGGCAGCGGCTCGCGCTCGTAGTCGCTGGCCGGAAGCAGGTCATCGAGTTCCTCGGCCGACCGGTACCCCACCGACACCTCGGCGTAGATGAGCGGGTTGATCACCACCCGGCCAGCGTCCAGGGCCTCGGCCATCCGGCTCGCCGACCATTGCGCCCACCGCGGATCGCCGGTGGCCACGTCCAGGATCACGCACGAATCGACGAGCGTGACTGGTCGTATCGCCGCGGGGTTACTCGGCACGGAGCAGGTCCATGATCTCGTCGGTGCTCATTCCCTCGACATCCGGGCTCGTCGCGGTGTTGCGCAGCCGCCGGACGAGGCGATGGCCCCTGGTCGCCGCCCCCTCGGCCCGGACGATCTGCAGGACACCGCCGACCTCCACCACCTCGACCTCATCGCCTTCACGCAAGCCGAACTTAGCGCGAAGATGGGCCGGTATGGTCACCTGCCCCTTGCTGTTCAGCACCACCGCGGCCTCCAACGAGTATCGCGTATTACACGTACTACGTAATACTAGGCGCCCAGGGCGATGAAGGACCAGCCGGCCGCGGTCACCACCGGGTCGCCGCCCGCGGCGTGGCAGGCGTCGGCGCGGGCGTCGCACAGCGCGGCGGCGAGGGTGCCGGGGCAGGGTCCCACGCTGGGGGCCGCCGAGCGGAGCCTGCGGTGCAGGTACCAGCATCAGCGGCGCGGCGGCGCGGTCGTTCACCTGGGCCACGCTGGCCACGATGCCCGCGGTGCCAGGCCGAGCAGCTCGTCGGCGCCGGCCGGGACGAGCAGCCCGGACTCACAGCTAGGCAGGATGAGCCGGAACGGCGCGCGGCGCAGCCGCTCGAGGTCGTGCACAGTCATCGGGCCGTCGTCGGCGAATGGTCGGCACTAGTCGTGTAGGGTAGACTACTGCCGAGGGGAGGACTCCCAGGCCGCGGTTCCCTAACGGTCGATACCGGGAAGGATGACGAGCGTGAACCAGCATGACGCCAGGCCGGCCGAGC
>DATJJB010000657.1:0-36547 GCA_035492655.1 Kutzneria sp.
CGCCGGGTGATCCTGGCTCGTGGCTGGGCCGATCTCGACGTTGAGGACTGCTTTGTCATCGGCGACGTCAACCAGCAGGCCCTGTTCCCCCGGGTCGCGGCGGTGGTGCACCACGGCGGCGCGGGCACCACGCACACCGCCGCAAGGGCCGGCGCGCCGCAGGTGGTGGTGCCGCAGATCGGTGACCAGCCGCAGTTCGCGGCCCGAGTGGCGGAGCTGGGCATCGGGGCGGCCCATGACGGCCCGACACCGACTCACGAGTCCCTGTCCGCGGCCTTCGCGATCGCCCTCTCCCCCGAGACCGCCTCGCGGGCCGGGGAGGTTGGCGGCACGGTCCGTACTGACGGGACAACCGTGGCGGCGAAGTTGTTGCTAGAGCAGGGATAGCAGTTCGGCGGCGGCGCGGGCGCCGGATTCCGCGCCGCCGTTCATGTACCCCTGCGAGTCGACGGAAGTGTGCTCGCCGGCGATGTGCACGTTGCCCTGCCGCGTCCCCTCGTACCCGGCGAACCGGTGGCAGTAGTCGACCGGATAGCAGCTGTACGCCCCGTAGCTGTGCGGATTCCGGTGCCAGGCGGCCAAAGTCGCCTTGCCTTCGTAGGCCTTTTCGATGCCCGGCACGACAACGCCGAACTGCTTGAGCTTCTCCCTCGCGGCGGCACGGACATAGGACGAACTCGCGTCGGAGAAGGCGACCGAGGGCTGGAATGCCAGCGCCCCACTGCCACCGCCGTACTGGATGGCGATGCCCTGACGGCCGGGCTGTCCGGTGGTCGCGTCCCAGACCTGCTGATATCCGGTGTCGGAGAAGCTGATCCCGTTGGCGACGCCGGGCCAGGGGCCACGGCCGGTCCACGGCCGTGACCCGAACTGCAGGTGCAGTTTGGTGCAGAACCCCATCTGGAGCTCGGAAACCGCGCCCCTCATCCGGGCGTCGAAGCCGGCCCGGCTGAGGTCGAGCCGTTGCAACACCCCGAGGGGCACGGTCAGAATGGTGTGGTCGACCCGAACGGCACCGGTGTCGAAGTGCAGCGTCTGACTGCCGTCCCCGTTGCGCACCAAGGCTTCCAGCCGGTGACCGGGCTGCACGGTGCCGGCCGGCAAGGAGGCGGCGATGGCCTCGGGCAGCGTCTGGTTGCCACCGGTGATGTGGTACCGCTCGTCGGACGCGCCCCAGATCGCGGGCTCCGACAGGTCCGCCTGGTCGATCATCATGTAGGCCAGGTTGACCGCCGTCTGCTGCTCGGTGTCCCGCCCGTACTCGACAACGTAGGCGTCATCGAGGAAACGGCCGATCCACGTGGAGTAGCCGCCGGGCACACGGGTGGAAATCCACTCCCGCACCGACATCCGGCTCAGCTCGACGCCGAAGGGGGTGGACGCGTCCCAGGTCGGGGCGTCGTCACCGGCCTTCGCGATGTCGGCCTGCAAAGCCTTGTACACGGGCTGGAACTCGGCGACGAACTGGGCGTGCGAGCGGTAGCGACCCTCGTAGTACAGGACGTCGACGCTGCCGGCGGGTTCGGCGGCGTGGACGTCGGTCAGGCCGATACCGAAGCGCCGGCACAGGTCGCGGATGACCTTGTGGTCGGTGTCGATCAGCTCGCCGCCGTACTCGGTGACCTGCCCGCCCCAGTAGGCGCGCTCGGAGTACATCCGGCCGCCGACACGGTCGTTCGCTTCGTAGACCGTGCAGCGCACGCCGGCGTCGGCCAACGCCAGCGCCGCGTTCAGGCCGGCGATGCCGGCTCCGATGACAGCGATCCGGGATTTGGTGGCGCCGGACGCCACGGCCGCGGCTTTCGGTGCGCGTAAGACGCTGGCCGCGCCGAGCACGGCGGCCGATGCACCGAATATCTTGAGCACGTCCCGGCGGCTCATCGTGCCGGCGGCCCGCGCCACCCGGGCCTCGCGGAACTCCATGACCGGCATACCCAGCCGCGCGGCGGCGGCGTGGTCGGTCGCGACTCGACGCAGGAACCGGAACATCTCCGTACGCGGCATGTCCGGGAGCAAACACCAACTGAATCAGTACTGTCAACGCTTCCAGGCAACGAAATCAGTCGTTAACGATGTCCAGAAACGCGCGAGTCGCAGGCGACAGCGCCACCCCGGCCAGAGTGGCGGCATGCACCGCCCGCACCGGCACCTCGTCCGGATGCAGCCGCACCAACGCGATGTCCGGCCGCACCGATTCGGCGGCGATGGACGGGATGAGCGTGATGCCGACGCCGGCCGCCACGAAGCCCTGCTTGGCCAGCCAGTCCCGGGCCACGAAGCCGATCCGCGGCCGGAACCCGTGGGCCAGGCACGAGCTGATCAGCGTCTCCTCCGGACGGTCGCTGCCGGCGATCCACTCCTCGTCGGCCAGGTCGACCAGCCGCACCCGGCGCCGCCGGGCCAGCCGGTGCCCGGACGGCAGCGCCACCAGCATCGTGTCGTCCCGCAGTTTGCGCAGGTCAAGGCCATCGTAGGGGCCGTCCCCGGACAGGATCGCCACGTCCAGCCGGCCGTCCCGGAGTCGGTCGGCCAGCCCTGGCGTGTAGCCCTCGGTCAGCGTCACCACGACCGCCGGATAAGCCGCCCGGAAGGCAGCGATCGCCTTGGGCACCAGGGAGGCGTCGGCGGTGGCGAACGCGCCGACCCGCAGCCGGCCGGTCGCCAGCTCGCGCAGGTCGGCCAGCTCCCGGCGGGCAGCCTCCAGCCGGTCCAGCACCGCCTCGGCGTGTGGCAGCAGCCGCCGGCCGGGCTCCGTCGGCCGGACGCCGCGCGGCAGCCGGTCGAACAGCGGCGTGCCGGCCTCGTCCTCCAACGCGGAGATCTGCCGGGAGATCGCCGACTGCGTGTAGCCGAGCCGAGTGCCCGCGGCCGTGAACGAACCGAACCGGGCGACCTCGACGAAGACCCGCAGCAAACCGCTGGACAACTCATGCGCGTCAGGCATGCCAGCCATGCTAGACATTCGCTGGTGGCATCGCTGCCGCACTCGTAGCGTCGACGCCATGGAGAAGATCGCGTTTCTCGGCCTCGGCTCGATGGGTCTGCCGATGGCCCGCCGCCTGCTCACTGCCGGCTACGAGCTGACCGTGTGGAACCGGACCGCCACGAAAGCGGAGTTGCTTGCGTCAGAGGGTGCGAAAGTCGCAGCCACACCGGCCGAAGCCGTGCGGGACGCCGACGTTGTCGTGACGATGCTGGCCGACCCGGACGCGGTGCACGCGGTGGTCGACGCCATGGCGCCCGCGCTGCGGTCCGGCAGCTACTTGATCGACATGTCGTCCATCGGCCCGCAGTCCTTCGCCGACGTCGTGGCCAAGCTGCCCGAGGGCGTCACCGCGATCGACGCCCCGGTGCTGGGCAGCGTCGACCGGGCGGCAGCCGGCGAACTGGTGCTGTTCGTCGGCGGCGATCCGACGCCCGTGCAGTCGGTCCTGCACCAGTTCGGCCGGATCACGCGCTGCGGCAAGCCGGGCGCCGGCTCGGCGCTGAAGATCGTCATCATCACGGCCGTGATCGTCGGCGTCACCGAGATCGCCGAGGCGATGAAGCTCGCCGCCGCCTACGACCTGCCCGACGATCTGGTCAAGGCGGCCCTGAGCAACAGCCCGCTCGGCGGGGCGGCGGCACGGGCCTTCGCCGACGGCGTGTACTACCCGATTCGCTTGGCGGCCAAGGATGTCGCGCTCGCGGCGCTGGCCACCGACCTGCCGCTGGCGCGTACCGTGCACGAGCAGCTGAGCGGGCTGGCCGACCGCGAGCAGGACCTGGGCAAGGTGGTCGAGCAGCTGCGCTGAACCCGATGGGCCGCCGTCGCGTTGAGACGAACGGGCGCGGGGCGCGACGAGGGGCGCGCTGCCGTGTACCGTGCCCGCGACGAGTGCGGGGGTGCCCGTGGCCGAACTGGCTTCGCGCGACTACGAGCGGATGCTCGACCTGGCCGTTGCGGTGATGGACAGCCGCAATGTGGACCGGACGTGGTCGCTCGTGGCCGACGAATTGGTCCGATCATTGCACGGCACCACGTGTGTGCTGTCCCGTAGCCACACGTTCGTCAGCCGGGCGATCGTGCTGGCCGAGGTCGAGGTGTGGACGCCGTGGTACCGCGGCGTGCTGCCGCCGTCCGCCGAGGAACGCTCCCGGATGCCGCTGCATCCGTTGGTGCGGCACTATGCCGAGACCGGCGACAGCGAGCCGCGGACCGTCAGCGACCTGCTGGACGACCGCACCTGGCGGTCAACCGAGACGTTCGGCGCGCTCCGTGAAACCTCCGGCGTGACAAGGCATATCGCGCTGCCGCTGCACGACTTGTCCGGCGCCAACCGGGGTTTCGTGGTCGGGCGGTCCGGTATGGACTTCACCGATCGGGAACGGGCCTTCGTGCGTCGGCTGCAACCGTTGCTGCGTCGGGTGGACGGCCATGTGCGGCAGCTGAAGCGCTGGCAGGACAAGGCGATCGACGGTCCGGAGCGGGCCGCCGCGTTGAAACTGACCAACCGGGAGATCACCGTGCTGTCGCTGCTGGCCTCCGGGCTGACCGCCGGCGGCATCGCCAACCGGCTCGGCGCGTCACCGCGGACCGTCCACAAGCACCTGGAGAACATCTACCGCAAGCTCGGCACGTCCGATCGGCTCACCACCGTGCTGCGGGCGCAGAAAGCCGGGCTGCTGCCGTCATAGCAGGGCGACGCCGCTGTCCTCGGCGATGCGCCGCAACGACTCCACGCTGTCCCGCGTCGCCTGCACGGTGCCGCCGACCGGCGCCGAGTAGTGCGTCTCGATCGACAGGTAGTCGTCGTAACCGGCGTCGGCCAGGCCGCGCAGCTGGCCCGCCCAGCCCACCATGCCCGCGCCCGGCTTCACCCAGCCCTCGCCACGTGCGTAGTCCTTGACGTGCACGTGGGCCACCGCCTCGGCCACCTTGCCGCAGTTCACCGCTGCCGGCTCCGTGTCGCGGAAGCGAGCCTCGTTGGCCGGGTCCCAGACCACGCCCAGCAGGCCCGGGGCGATCTTGCCGAGCAGCTCGTCCGCCTCCGCCACCGTGGCCACCATGCAGGCCTCGTCGATCTCCAGCAGCAGCGTGAAACCGGCCGCGCGGGCCTGGTTGGCCGCCGCCGACAGCACGTCGGCCAGCCACGGCAGGTACCACTCGCGGTCGTCCACCCGCAGGCCCGAGAACACCCGGATCGCCTTGGCCCCGACCAGGTCGGCGATCTCCATGCCGCGGTCCAGGTGCTCCCAGATCGCCTTCGTCGCCTTCAGGAACGGCGTGTCCACCACCGGGCACTCGAAGCCGCCCGCCGCGAGCGCGTCCCGGAACTCCCGCAGCCGGGGCTGCTCGTGGTGCACCACGTTGCGGCCGCCGACACTGCGCAGCTCCACCGCCGACAGGCCGAGCGCCTCGCACTCGCGCAGCGCCGTGTCCAGATCGGGCGCGATCTCGTCGGTGATGACGGACAGCCGCATGCTGGTTCCATTTCCACTATCGGCAGGGTTCACCCGTGGAGTACCAGCTACCGCCGGTCGGCGCAACGGCTACCCCGCGTCACAGTCCGGGTTGCCCCCGTCCGACCCGACAATCGGTCGAAAATCCGAGCCGATCGGCGCGGACACCGCGCCGTAGCGGCCCACCGTCTCGAAGCCCAGCCGGTGGTTGACGTCCGCCATGTACGTGTTGGCCGCCGCCGTCCTGGTCCACGCCTGCATGAGGCCGGCGTGGTCGGCGGTGAACCAGCGCAGCAGCTCCGCCTTCATCGCCACGCCCAGCCCGTGCCCGCGATGAGCCTTGAGCACCACCGTGTCGCCCTGCATCAGCCGCCTCGGGTCCTTGGGCCGAGCCTCCGCCTCCGTCAGTCCGACCACCACACCGTGCTTGTCCACCGCCACGACCGTCCGGAGATCGATCCCGTGCGCACGGCATTCCGCCTCGATCCGGCGCACCCGCTCCACCGTCCAGTCCGGCGGATTCTCCGCCGATTCGCCCCATGGCGCGTCGGCAATGGCCCGGCGCGCTTCGGCATACGACACCACCAGCTCGTCCGGCGCGTGCCCGCGCCACCGCACGAGCTCATACCCCTCGGGCGTATCCACCGCCCACCGGTCACGGTCGACCTCGCCCAGCTCCAGGATTTGCAGGATCGTGCTCCGCACCTCCCGGAAACCGCGATTCCGCGTCCAGCTCCCGCCGGGCCCGTCGAGCTTCACGTACCCGCCTTCGACCACCGTGCAGCCGCGGTCTCGCACCTGCGGCAGCACGAAGTCCAGCAGCTTCGTGCCGATGCCCTGCCGCCGCAGCTCCGGCCGGACCGCGACGTCCACGACGGCGAGATGCTCGTTGTCGTCGAGCAGGAGCACGCTCACCTTCCCGACCAGCCTTTGCTCCTGGCGCGCCAGCCACAGCAGGCGGTTGTCGCGGCGGCTCAGCATCGACACCGTCGCTCCCCTGGTCGGCGTCGGCAGTTCCGGGAAGTCGTGCCGGTAGAGGACCAACCGCAGCTCGTGATACTCGTCCAGCTCAGCCTCGTCGAACGTCCGGATGTCCAGCATCAGATCTCCCGGCTCACGACACTGAAGCGGCGCGCGGTCTTGAACCCCAACCGGTGGTTCACCGCCACCATGTGGGTGTTGTCCGCGCCGGTGCTGGTCCACACCTCTGCCAGGTCATCGTGGTCGGCGGTGAACCAGCGCAGCATGGCCGCCTTCATGGCGAGGCCCAGCCCGTGCCCCCGATGCGCGGCGAGGACCGCGGTCGCGCCCTGCACCAGCCGCACCGGATTCTGCGCCCGCTGCTCCAGTTCGGTGATGCCAGCGACCTCCCCGGCGTCGGTCACCGCGAGAATGGTCCGGTTCTCGATGCCGGCTGCTGCGCGGTCGGCCTCGATCTGCCGCAGTCGCTTCGCCGACCAGTCCGCGAAGGTGATGCCGGAGTCACCGGTGTCGCTGTCGGCGAGGGTGCTCATCGCCTTCGCATATGACTCGAGCAGGTTCTCCGGTGCCTTCGCCGCCCATCGGACCAACCGATAGCCCTCGGGCACCGCCACTTCCCAGCACTCGCGGTTCGTCTCGGCGAACGTGAGGATCTGAAGCACGCTGGAGTGGACAGCGTGGAAACCGAGCGCCGTCGTCCAATGGTCGCCAGGGCTGCCCCCGGTGACCTCCCAGCCCTGGATCTCGGTGCGGCCGTGCACCGCCGCCTCGACAGTGCGCAGGATCTCGGTCCCGAAGCCCCGTCGCCGCAGGTCCGGGCGCACGACAACGTGTGCGATGACGATGTGGTCGTCACTTTCGACCGGCAGATGGACCGTCGCCGCGCCGGCGAGACGGCCGTCGAGGCGGGCCAGCCACATCAGCCGCTCACCGAGATGCTGCTGCGGCGCGGCCAGCAGGGAGACGGTCTCCGCCCTCGTCGGCCGGGCCAGCTCCGGATAGTCCACGCCGTAGACCGCACTCCGCAGCCCCCAGTACTCGTCGATCTCGGCGTCAGTGGCCTGTCGACCATCGAACGGCTGGATGTCGAGCGTCGTCACAGGCCCTCCAACTCCCGGTTCACCAGGCTGTACCGGCGAACCGTCGCGAAACCGAGGCGGTGGTTGACGTCGGCCATGTACTGGTTGGCGGTCGCCGTGGAGGTCCAGACCCGGCGCAGGTCGGTCTTGTCGACGGTGATCCAGCGCAGCATGGCGGCCTTCATGGCCTGCCCGAGGCCGTGGCCGCGATGGGCGGCGAGCACGGCGGTGTCGCGCTGGGCGGCGAGGTCGGGGCGCAAGGACTGGAGGTCGAGCTCGGTGATGCCGACGACGTCGCCGTCGGAGTCCACGGCGGCGACGACGCGGCGCTCGATGCCGTTGGCGCGGTAGTCGGCCTCCAGGCGCCGAAGGCGGGCGACGGTCCACGACGGGGTGCGGAAGGCGGACTGGCCGGGTGGGGCGTCGCCGATGGCGTGGCGGGCCCGCACGTAGGACTCGACCAGATACTCGGGGGCCTGCCCGATCCACCGGACGAGCCGGTAGCCGAGCGGCACGGGCACCTCCCAGACGGCCGGGTCGACCTCGGCGAACTCGAGCAGCTGGAAGACGGAGGTGTTGACGGTGCGGAAGCCCAGCGCGGTGGCGAAGCGGGCCCCGGGCGAGTTGGACTCGACCCGGGACACCTCGGCGACCTCCCGGCCCCGGTCGCGCAACTCGACGGCGGCGGTGTGCAGCAACAAGGTGCCGATGCCCTGCCGGCGAAAGGACGGGTGCACGACGAGCCGGACCATACTGAGGTGCTCGTTGCCGTCCTCGGGCAGCTGGGTGGCCAACGCGCCGACCAGCCGGCCGTCGACCCGCGCGGTCCAGGCCAGGCTCTCGCCAAGGTCGACATCGGGATTGCGCAAGCGAGCCTGCACGGTCTCCCGGGTCGGCGGCGCGATGTCCGGATAGTCCACCCGGCTCACGGCCAGGTGCAGCTCATGGTGCTCGTCGACGTCGGCGGCCAGCGGGTCGACGAGCCGGATCTCCGGCGTCATGGCTCGATGATCCACGTGTCGAGCCGCAACGACCGCCCTTTCGACACGACTTCGACCGGATCGGCGTCACTGCGCCGCGCCCCGAGCGCCCGGGCCACGGCCACGCTGGCGGTGTTCTCGGCCTCGATCTCCAGCAGCACGTGCGGCAGGCCGACGGTGCGCAGGGCGAACTCGGTGATCACCTGGGCCGACCGCACGGCCAGCCCCTGCCGCCGGTGCCGCTTGCCGATCACGTAGCCGACCATGCACAGCGCCGGCCGCAGGAACACCATGCCCAGCGGCACGTCCTCGCCCGGCCGGGTGACGGCCAGGTGCAGCCGGTTCTCCTCGGCCCTGGTCCGGCGCATGGCGGCCAGGTACTCCCGCGCGGCGGCCAGGTCGAACGGCGAGGCGATGGGCGTGCGCAGCGCCACATCGGGGTCGTCGAACAAGTCGATCATCACGGGCAGGTCGGCGTCGGTGAAATCCCGCAGCAGCAGGCCGTTCCCGGTGATGACCAACGGCGAGGCGAACGGGTTCATGGCCCAACAATGCCAGATTTACCGGTTCGACAGCGTGCGGACGATGCTGCACGATCGGCTCCATGCGCTACCTCGTGGACACCGACGTGCCGATCGTGACCAGGGACGGCGTCGCGCTGGCCACGAACATCTGGCGGCCGGCCGACGAGCGACCGGCCCCGGTCCTGCTGCTGCGCACCCCGTACGGCAAGGACGACATCGCCAGCTACGGCGGCAACCGACCGAACCTGTTCGCGCTGCTGGCGGCCGGTTACGCGGTGGTCATCCAGTGCTGCCGCGGCACCGCGCGGTCCGAGGGCGTGCACGTGCCGCACGAGACCGAGACGGCCGACAGCGCCGACACCGTGGCCTGGCTGCGGGAACAGCCTTGGTGCGACGGCAACATCGGCGGCTTCGGCGCGTCCTACCAGGGCGCGGTGCAGTGGCAGTCGGCGGAGTTGGTGCAGGCCATCGCCCCGACCTTCGGCACCGCCGACTTCTACCTGGCCCCCTGGTACTCCCCCGGCGGCGCGATGTCGCTGCACACCGTGCTGACCTGGATCACCGCCAACGCGGCCGGCGAGGCGATGAAAGCCGGTGCGGTGCAGGACCTTCCGGAGATCATGCGGCAGCAGTTCGACACGCTGCCGACCCGGGATCATCCCGTGCTGGCCCGGCATTTCCCTTGGCTGGACACGGTTTTCGCGCACCCGGACCACGACGGCTACTGGCAGCGGTTGGCCCCGACGGCCAAGGCGCCGGCGTTGAGCATCGGCGGCTGGTACGACGTCTTCGTCAACGAGACCGTCCGCACGCACAACGAACGGCTGATCATCGGGCCATGGACCCACCTGAGCCCCGATTACCGCAGCGCCAACCTGACCGACGCGCACCTGCGCTTCTTCGACCAGTGGCTGCGCGGCAAGCCGGACGACTCCGCACCGGTGCGGATCTTCGTGATGGGCATCGACCAGTGGCGCGACGAGCCGTCGTGGCCGCTGCCCGACACCCGGCGGATGGACTACTTCCTCGGTGAGGGAACACTTTCCGGCCAGCCACTGTCGTCCGGCAGCCTGACGTACCGGTACGACCCGCTCGATCCGGTGCCCACCATCGGCGGCAACACGCTCGCCGCCGACGCCGGCCCGCGCGACCAACGGCCGGTCGAGGCCCGGGCCGACGTGCTGTGTTTCACCGGCCCGGCGCTGGCCGATCCGTTGGAGGTCACGGGTCACGTCTCACTGACGCTGTTCGTGTCCAGTGACGCCGTGGACACGGACTTCATGGGCAAGCTGGTCGACGTGCACCCCGACGGCTCCGCGATCAACCTGTGCGAGGGCATGCTGCGCGCCCGCTACCGCAACTCCCTGTCCGCCCCGGAACTCATGACGCCGGGCCGGGTCTACGAGCTGACGCTGGACCTTTCCGTGACGTCCAACGTGTTCCTACCAGGCCACCGCATCCGGCTGGAGGTCGCGAGCAGCAACTTCCCGCGCTACGACCGCAATCCCAACACGGGCGGCGTGGTCGCGGCGGCCGGGCCGAAGGATGTGGTGGTCGCCGAGAACACCGTCCACTTCGGACCGGGCCGCCCCAGCCGGCTGTCCCTGCCGGTGATTCCTAACGCCAGGTGACCAGGTCCTCCAACGGGATCCGCTTCGGCCGGTGGGTGAGGCTGGCCGTGACGCCACGGGAGTTGTCGTCGGAGTAACCGAGGGTCAGGAAGCCGGACAGGCCAACGTCCTCGGGCAGGCCGATGAGCTCCTCAAGGCCGTCGGCGTGCGGACCGAAGAAGCCGGTGGCCAGGCCTTCGTTGGCCGCGGCCAGTTGCAGCATCGCCAGCAGGCTGCCGCTGTCGAACCACCAGTACGGCACCGGCCAGTTGCCCTCGTCACCTTCGTCGGTCACCTTGTCCGGCTGGCGGTAGCGCTCGTGGTAGGACGCCTCACGGACGCCGATCGCGATCAGCACCGGAGCCACCGAGATCCACGGCTTCATGCCCGACTCCACGTACGCAGCCTCGGTCAGGCCGGCGATCTTGCCGCGCAGCTCGGGATCGGTGATGACGATCAGGCGGTGCCCCTGGCTGAAGCCCGCGCTGGGCGCGCGGTGCACGACCTGCACGATCCGGCGCAGCGCGTCCTCGGGCACCGGGTCAGACCGGTAGCTGCGCACCATCCGGCGGGCTCGGAGCACATCGGCGAAGTCCACGGGCTCTCCTCACGTATGGGCCTCCAGCATGCCACGGCCGGCCGGCGCGGTTGCCCTGATCAGGACAGAATGCTTGCGAATGCGGATCGGGCCGCGGCCTGCGACTTCGTTGTGCAGCACGGACAACTCCTCCTCGGTGAGGTCGCGGTCCACGCAGCTGGCCAGGTAGGCGACGACCGGCTCTGGCGTAGGCACCGCCAGCTCGTCCTCGTAGCGGATCAGCTCGACGTCGTCGAAGTCGGCGCTCAGCAAGGCGATCGCGTTCTCCGCGCGGAACGAGAGGTCGGTGGCCTCCGGGAACGACATCGGCAGGCCGACGGTTCTGGCGATCTCCCACAGCTCAGCCATGTGCCCGCCGCCGTTGGTGGTGGCGATCAGCCGGCCGCCGGGTCCGAGGATGCGCCGCAGCTCGGCGATGGCCTTCGCCGGCTCGGGGACGTGATAGAGCATGTGGCACGCGAGCGCGCCGTCGAACGTCGCGTCGGCGAAGGGAAGGGCGTCGGCGCTGCACCGGGCCGGCGTGAATCCCTTGTCCCGCAGGGCGTTACACATCGCTGCGGAGAAGTCCGTCGGCACCAGGGTGAATTCCGGTCGTGTCGGCCACAAGGCCCCGGTGCCGCCGCCGACCTCCAGCACGCGCCGGCCTTGCCGCCACGGCAGGCGTTCGCGAACCCAGCCCGACCACGATTGCGGGTTCGTGCCGTAGCCGTGCAGGGCGATGCGCGCCGCGAGCTTGTCGACGGTCCGGTACTGAATCACATCCTCACGATGCCACGAACAGCCGGCGGCCGGCCCAGAACAAGATCCCCAGTTGCGCGAGGCTGAACACGACCAGGACCGGGAGGCTGGGCAGGGCGGTCAGGGCAAGGCCCACGAGTAGCACCGGCAGGGCGAGACCCAGGTAGAACGCGAGGAAGACGCCGGCCAGTGTCTCGCCGCGCAGCTCAGGGGTGGCGACGGCGGCGACGCGGGCCAGCGCGACCCGGAAACCGAGGCCCATGCCGGCACCGCCGACGACCGTGCCGGCGGCGAACAGGAGCTCGTTGCCGGCGAGCACGCTGGCCGGGATGGCAACCAGCGACAACACCAGCGCACCGAGGCCGATGAGCAACTGGCGGCGCAGGGGTTGACCGGCGAACAGCAGCTGCGCGCCGGCCGCGGCGGCGAAGACGGACATCGCGACCAGGCCGCCGACCAGCAGCGACGGGTCGTGGAACGAGCCTCTCAGCAGGGACGGTGCGAGGGCACCAACCAGGCCGCTGAACATGTTGACGGCGAAGGCGACGCCGGCGGCGGCCCAGAACACCGGCCGCGCGTGCTGCGGCACCGACACGCGCTGCGGACGGTAACGAACGGCGCTTTCGTGGCGTTCGACGGTCTCAGGTACGAACTTGATGGCCACCGCCGTGATCAGGAACAGCACCAGGAAGATCGCGTACGGCGTGCTCAGCGGGCCCGCGACATGGCTGGCCAGCAGCGCGCTGACCACCGGCCCGAGGCCGAGGCCGGCCATGGTGACCATGGACGAGAACAGGCCGGCGTCGCAGCCCGGATGGGTCACGGCCCGCAGCTCGGCCAGGTGCGCGGTGGCGGTCGCGGTCAGCGCACCGATGCCGACGCCGCCGACGAACCGGGCGATGATCAGCCCCGGCACGTCCGGCCAGGTCAGGAACACCGTCGCCGCCACGGCCTCGGCCAGCACGGCGGCCAGCGCGACGCGACGGCGGCCGACCCAGTCGCTGACGTGGCCGACCAGGTAGATGCTGGCCACGACGCCGACCGCGTAGGCGGCGAACACGACCGTGATCACGACCGTCGGGAAGCCGTCGCGCTGCTGGTAGAGCGGGTAGAGCGGGGTCGGCAGCGTGGAGAAGGCCAGCGCGAGCAGGAAGGCGGCGGCCACCACCCGGAAGCCGGCGCCGTGGCCCAACCGCGGCGTGGTGCGCGCGGCCATCAGCGTGGAAGTCATGGTCCGAGTGTGTGCCGCCGCTTGCATCGAGTCCAACGAAAGATCCTGGTCACAGTTATCGACACAATGCGATAATCGACGGCGTGGACACGCGTCAGCTGGAGTACTTCGTCGCGGTCGCCGAGGAGCTGAGCTTCACCCGGGCCGCGGTGCGGCTGCAGGCCGTCCAGTCGACCGTCTCGGCCGGCATCAAGTCGCTCGAGACGGACCTGCGCACCACCCTGTTCGACCGGTCGACCCGCACGGTCGCGCTCACCCCGGCCGGCGCGGCGTTCCTGCCCGAGGCCAAGGCGACGCTGGCCCAGCTGGACCGGGCCCGATCGGTCGTGCAGGAGGCCGGCGCGGGGCTGCGCGGCAGCCTGCGCATCGGCACCATGATCAGTGTCGGCGTGCTCGACCTGCCCGGCCTGCTCGGCGCGTTCCACCGCGAGTATCCGCTGGTCGACCTGCACCTGACCGCGTCGATGCACGGTTCCGCCGGGCTGGCCGACGACGTCCGCGCCGGCCGCCTCGACGCCGCCCTGCTCGCGCTGCCCGCGGCCGATCTGGCCGGCCTGTGGTCGCGCGAGCTGGACCGTCGCCCGTACCTCGTGCTGGTGCCGGCCGACCACCGGTTCGCGGACCGGGCCACGCTGACCGTCGCCGACCTGGGCGGCGAGGATTTCGTCGACCTGCCACGGGGTTTCGGCAATCGGATAGCCGTCGACCGGGCCTTCGCCGCGGCCGGCCGACCCCGGCGGGTGGTGGCCGAGGTCGCCGACCTGCGAGTGGTGGCCGACTACGTGCGGGCCGGGCTGGGCATCGCGGTGGTGCCGGACCTGGACATCGTGCACCGGCCCGACGTGGTGGCGATCGAACTGGCCGACATGGACGTGCAGTGGCGGGTGACGCTGGTGTGCCTGGCCGATCACCGGCCCAGCCGGGCGCTGAGCACCCTGTTGGGACTGGTCGACGTGCTGTTGACGGCCGGCGACGACGACCAATAGCGTTTCCGCGGGTGAGCGACGAGACGTTCTCCCTGCTGGTCAACGGGGCCGAGGTGACGGTCGAAGCCGACCGGGACACCCCGCTGCTGTACGCGTTGCGCAATCAGCTCGGCCTCAAGGGCACCCGGTTCGGCTGCGGGCTCGGGCTGTGCGGGTCGTGCAACGTGCTCGTCGACGGACGGGTCGTGCACTCCTGCGACACTCCACTGTGGTCGGTCGTGGGCAAGGAAATCCTTACGGTGGAGGGGCTTGGCGACTCCGCCTTGCAGCGCGCCATGATCGACGAGCAGGCGGCGCAATGCGGGTACTGCGTGTCCGGGGTGGTGATGACCGCGACCGCTTTGCTGGCACGGAATTCCGGGCCGTCGGAGGACGAGGTCCGGGAAGCCCTGGACGGCAACCTCTGCCGGTGCGGGGCACACAACCGTATGGTCCGCGCCGTGCTGAAGGCCGCCCGGTGATCCCGGCCAACCTGGCGGCGAATCCCCTCCTGTCGCACTGGGTTTCCGTTCAGCCCGACGGCACCATCGACGTCCGTTGCGGGAAAGTCGAGCTGGGACAGGGCATTCTGTCGGCTTTGGCGCAGATCGTCGCCGATGAGCTGGACGTCTCCTACGACCGGATCCGCATGGTGCCGCTGACCACCGACGCCAGTCCCGACGAGGCTCTGACCGCCGGCAGCAAGTCGATCGAGCACTCCGGCGCCGCGCTACGTCAGGTCGGGGCCGAGGTCCGCGCTCTCTTCCTGACCGCCGCGTCGAAACTGTTGGGGACTGCCCAGCTGTCCGTTGTAGACGGTGTGATCAACGGTTCGGTCAGCTACTGGGACCTGCTCGACGAGGTCGACCTCGACGTCGAGGCAACCGGTGCCGTGTCGCCGAAGCCCGTTGCCCAGCGACGTGTCGTGGGCACCAGTCCTGGCCGTCTGGACATTCCCGACAAGGTGTACGGCCGCCCCCGTTTCATCCACGACTTGTCGTTGCCGGGCATGCTCTACGGCCGCGTCGTCCGGCCGCCCTCGCGTGGCGCGACGCTCGTTTCCCTGGACAGCAGTGCGGCTTTGGCTTTGGGCGGCGTCGAGGTCGTGCGGGACGGCAACTTTCTCGGCGTGATCGCTTCCCGCGAGGAGACCGCCCTACGCGCCGCCGAGTCGCTGCGCTGCGAGTGGACCGAGCAGGACAGCCTGCCCGATGTCGATGCCCTGCCGGACTTCCTGATGTCCCAAGCCACCGAGGACGTCGTTCTCGCCGATGAGTCCACTTCGGACGTTGGCGTGACGACCGTCAGCGCCACCTACTCCCGGCCTTATCTGGCCCACGCTTCGATGGCGCCGTCGTGCGGCGTTGCCCGGTGGGACGGCGACAAACTGGAGCTGTGGACGCACAGTCAGGGCGTCTACCACCTTCGACGGGACATCTGCCGGGCCCTGGGCGTCGCGATCGACCAGGTCACCCTGCACCACGTCGAGGGCGCCGGGGCGTATGGCCACAACGGCGCCGATGACGCCGCCTTCGACGCCGTTCTGTTGGCCCGGGCCGTGAACGGGCAGGCCGTGCAGGTCGTCTGGTCCCGCGAGGACGAGCTCGGCTGGTCCCCGTTCGGCGCTGCGATGGCCGTGCACATCGAAGCCGATCTGTCCGCCGCCGGCGACGTCGTCGCCTGGCGGCATGACGTCCACAGCAACGGCCATGTGTCTCGCCCCGGACTCTTCGACGTGCCTTCCCTGCTCGGGGCCCAGCTGCGGACCGGCACTGCACCGCCGGTCTCCATGGATCCCCCGTTCGCCGGCGGCGGCGGTTCCGAACGCAACTCCGTGCCGCTGTACACGTTTCCCGGCCAGCGCGTCACCAAGCATCGCCTGCTTGAAATGCCCCTTCGCACCTCGTCACTACGGGCTCTCGGCGCGTACGCCAACGTCTTCGCCATCGAGTCCTTTGTGGACGAGCTTGCCGTGCGCGCCGGGGTCGATCCCGTCGCGTACCGGTTGCGCCACTTGGCCGACGAGCGCGCCAAGGCCGTTGTCATCGCAGCCGCCGACGCGGCCGGCTGGGCCGATCGCGGCGAGGGTTGGGGCTTCGCCTTCGCCCGGTACAGCAACCATGGCGCGTACTGCGCCGTCGTCGCCGAGGTCGAGGCCGAGACCTCGGTTCGCGTCAAGCGCCTCACCCTCGCCGTCGACGCCGGCGCCGTGATCAGCCCCGACGGCCTGCGCAACCAGGTCGAGGGCGGGGCCGTCCAGAGCACCAGCTGGACCGTCAAGGAACAGGTGCGGTTCTCCCGGTCCCAGGTCGTCAGCACCGACTGGGAGTCCTATCCCATCCTGCGGTTCTCCGAGGTGCCGGCGGTCGAGGTCGTGATCGTGGACAGCGGAGACCAGCCCAGCCTCGGGGCCGGCGAGACCGCCCAGGGGCCGACCGCGGCGGCCATCGCCAACGCGGTGCACTCGGCGCTGGGCGTTCGGGTCCGCCACCTCCCCCTCAGCCCGGCCAACATCATCGCGGCTCTGTGAGAGCGGCGACGGAGCCGCGGACGATGAGCTCGACCGGGAGCACGACGCGTTTGGGCGGGGCGGCGGGGCTGGCGATGCGCTCCAGCAGCAGCCGCGCGGCCTCGTAGCCGATGTCGTAGTGCGGAATGCGGACGGTGGTGAGCGCGGGGCGCTGCCGGTCGACGAAGGGCATGTCGTTGAAGCCGGTGACCGAGACATCCTCGGGACAGCGCAGTCCGAGCTCGGCCAGCGCGCCGTAACAGCCGAGGGCGATCATGTCGTTGCCGGCGACGATGGCGGTGGGCCGCACGCCGGCGAGGAGCTTGTGGGTGGCCTCGAAGCCGGCCTGCTCGCTGAAGGCGGCGCACACCTCGACGCCGGCGGGGGCCAGCTCGTGCGCGGCGAGGCCGTCCAGAAAGGCCCGATGGCGCTCGACGCCGGTGGAGGTGTCCTGCGGCCCGGCGAGATGGGCGATCCGCGAATGCCCCCGCTCGACCAGCAGGTTCACCAAGGCATGCACGCCGGCCCCGCTGTCGGCGACCACGGAGGGGACGTCGTCGGCGTCGGTGCGGCGGTTGACCAGGACGACGGACACGTCCGGCCCCAGCGGCAGGCTGTCCAGCTTGCTGGTGGCCAGGATGAACCCGGCCAGCTGCTGCCCGCGCATGGTGGACAGCAGGTCCCGCTCCCGCTCGGCGTCACCGTCGGTGTTGCCGAGCAGGGCCAGGTAGCCGGCCTCCCGCAGGGCGTCCTCGACGCCGCGCACGATCGGCGGGAACACGGGATTGCGCAGGTCGGGAATGACCACGCCGACCACCGACGACGTCCGCGTCCGCAGGCTGCGCGCGGCCGAGTTGGGCGAGTAGCCCAGCGTCCGCGCGGCCTCGACGATCCGGGCCGCGGTGCGCGGGCTCACCTTGTCCCTGGTCTGCGGGTTCAGCGCACGGCTCGCGGTCGCCGCGTGCACACGGGCCAGATCGGCGACGTCCTTGATGGTCGCGGGCTTGTCCATCGCGCCAGCATATTGACCGCGCCGGCATCGTGACCGCAATGGCGCGGACGCGGCGAGCTCACTCGTCCGGAGTCAACCCATCATCCACTGGCACATCCTCCGGCTCCAGCACGAGACCGGCCCGGCGGGCCTGCTCCAGCACGAGGGCGGCGAAGTCCTCGTCGGTGTGGCCGGCGCCGACGGCCGACGCGATCAGCGCGGCCGCGGCCGACGCGATGGGCATCGGCGCCTCCAGACTGCGGGCGGCGGCCAGGCCCAGGTCGAAGTCCTTGCGCAACAAGGGCATCGTGAAGGTGGGGGTGAAGTCGAGGTTGACCAGCGCGGGAGACTTGTACCGGGTGAACACCGAACCCAACACCGAGTCGTTGAGGAACTCGAGGAACGCCGCCCGGCTGACGCCGCCCTTCTCGGCCAGCACGGTGATCTCCGACAGCGACTGGATGACCACGCCGAGGAAGACATTGTGAGCGATCTTCACCAGCCGGGCGACCTCGTCGTCGCCGACGTAGGTCACGCCACGGCCGAGCACCCGCAGCACCGGCTCGACCTCGTCGAACACCGGGCGCGGACCGGACACGGCCAGGGTCAGCTTGCCGGCGGCGACGACCTTCGGGTTGCCGCTGACCGGCGCGGCGAGCAGCTCGGAGCCGCGCTTGCGGGCGGCCACCCGGACGGCGGCCGACGCCTCCTCGGACACCGTGGACGAGTCGATCACGACCCGCGGCGCGACCTCGGGATCGGTGAACAGGCCGTGCGCGCCGGAGGTGACCTGCTCCAGGTCGGCCGAGGCGGCGACCATGGTGAACACGATGTCCCGGCCGGCCAGGTCGACCGGCCGGTCGACGACGGCCACCCCGAGCGCCTCGGCCTTGGCCCGGGTCCGGTTGTACACGGCGACGTCGTACCCGGCGGCGCTGAGCCGTCCGACCAGGGCGGCGCCCATCCGCCCCGCGCCGATCCAACCGATGCTCGGTAGAGCCATGACACTCCTCAACGGCGGTCTGCAAACGTTCGCAGCCTACGCTGCCCGAGGAGTCCCGCGTGGTCAGCCATTCTACCTCCACCGACTGTTGCACTATGCAAGACTCAGGGCTCGACAAAACGGACCGGAGGGGCGATGCGGGTGCTCGTGTGCGGCGCCGGGGTGGCCGGGCTGACCACGGCGTGGTGGCTCGGCCGGCACGGCTGGGACGTGCTGCTCGTCGACCGTGACGACCAGCCACGCGACGCGGCGCACCTGCTCGACGTCGGCGGCGCCGGCTACGACGTGCTCGACCGGATGGGCGTGCTGCCCACGCTGAACGCCCGGCGTCGCCACATCCCGGCCATCGTGTACGTCGACCAGAACGGCGACACCCTGGCCACCGTCAGCTATCTCGCGACAGCCACCCTGCTCCGCGGACGGCTGCTGACGATCATGCGGGGCGACCTGGAGGCGGCGTTGACCGCCACGCTGCCGCCGCGCGTGCGGGTGCTGCGGGGCGTCGAGGTCACGGCTGTCGAGGACGGGGACGGGCCGGTGCGGGTGACGCTGTCCGACGGCAGCGTGCACGCGGCGGACGCCCTGATCGGCGCGGACGGCCTGCACTCGACCGTGCGGCGGCTGGTGTTCGGACCGGACCGGCTGTACGTGCGGCCGCTGGGCCAGCGCTGCTCGACCTTTCTGTTCCGGGACGACGAGCTCGGCCGGCGCCTCGGGCCGGACCTGAAGGTGCTCAGCCTGGCCGACCGGCAGGCCGGGTTCAGCCGGACGGCCGACGGCCGTATTGCCGCGTTCCTCGTGCACCGCGGCGACCGCTCCCCCACCGATCCCGTCGCCGAGGTGCGCGACCGCTGCGCCGGTATGGGGTGGGTCGTCGATCGGGCCCTCGAGCACTGCCCGGAGAACCTGCACCACGCCCCGGTGTCGCAGGTCGAGCTGGCCACTTGGCACGTCGGGCGGACCGTGCTCGTCGGCGACGCCGCCGCGGCCGTCTCCGCGCTTGCCGGCCACGGCGCGTCGTTAGCGCTGTTAGGCGCCTTCCGGCTGGCCGACTCGCTGGTCCGGTCCGTCGATCTTCGTACCGGCATGGCCGCGTACCAGCAGGGACTGCTGCCCGCGGTGCGGCAGGTGCAGCGGGCCGGCCGGCGCGCCGCCGGCTGGGTCGCCCCGACCACCCGCTGGCAGATCGCGATTCGGGACGCCGTGCCCGCTTTGTCCGGGACTGCCTGAGGCACGCCCCGCCCGCGTTCGCACTGTTCGAACGGGCCTGAGGCACACTGGTGGCATGCCGCGCACACCGGGCGAACTCGCCGAGTCCACGGATGTCGACGCCGTCACCGACGCCGTTCTCACGGCCTCGCGGCTGCTGGTCGCCGTGTCGGCGCGGTCCATCGCCGCCGTGGACGAGACGATCACGCTGGCCCAGTTCCGGCTGCTGGTGATCTTGAACACCGTCGGCGCGGTCAAGCACGCCGCGCTCGCCGACCAGCTCGGGGTCAACCCGTCCACCGCGAGCCGGATGGTCGACCGCCTGGTCGCCGCCGGCATGGTCGTGCGGGAGACCAATCCGGCGTCGCGGCGGGAGATCGTCATCGAGCTCACCGCCGAGGGCCGCCGGGTGGTGCGTCAGGTCACCGCCCGCCGCCGCAAGGAGATCGCCAAGATCGTCGCCCGGATGCCGGAGCCCACCAGGGTCGGCCTGGTCGACGCCCTGTCGGCCTTCGCCGAGGCCGGCGGCGAGCCGGCCGTCACCACCCCCGACGCCGCCTGGTCCTGACCGAGCCGCTCAGGTCGGCCCCACCTGTCCCGTGCCACATGCGCTTCCCATTTGCGCTCTGGTGCCACATAGGAAGCGCATGTGGCGTTCAGCGGTATTCGGGGTTCTGGAAGTCGAAGCGGCAGCCGGCGTCCCACTCGGAGCGCTGGTTGCCGTGGGCGGGAATGCCGCCGGCGTCGGAGAGCATGCGGGCGACGTGCATGAGGTTCCACGTCATGAACGTGGTGTTGCGGTTGGTGAAATCGTTCTCGGGACCACCCGATCCGGGGTCCAGATAGGACGGTCCGGGACCGGCCTCGCCGATCCAGCCGGCGTCGGCCTGGGGCGGCACGGTGTAGCCGAGGTGCTGGAGGCTGTACAGGACGTTCATGGCGCAGTGCTTGACGCCGTCCTCGTTCCCGGTGATGAGACAGCCGCCGACCCGGCCGTAGTAGGCGTACTGGCCGGCGGCGTTGAGCAGGTGCGAACACGCGTAGAGGCGTTCGATGACCTTCTTCATCTCGGAGCTGTTGTCGCCGAGCCAGATGGGCCCGCACAGCACGAGAATGTCGGCGGCGAGCACCTTCTCGTAGATCGCCGGCCACTCGTCGGTGGCCCAGCCGTGCTCGGTCATGTCGGGCCACACGCCGACGGCGATGTCGTGGTCGATGGCCCGCAGCACCTCGACGGTCACGCCGTTGCGGGCCATGATGCCGCTGCTGATGTCGATCAGCCCGTCGGTGTTGCTGAGCTCGGGGGACCGCTTGAGCGTGCAGTTGACGAACAGCGCGCGAAGGTCGTCGAAGGCCATGCGAACAGTCCAACACGGCAAGAGCCCCAAGAGCGGGTTCGGTAAGAACCCCCTAATCTCAGGGCGCGGCGAGGGCCTGGGTCGGCGTGAGCCGTGCGGCCCGGACGGACGGATAGATGCCGGCGAGCACGCCGATGAGCACGGCCCCGGCGAGCCCGCCGCCGAGTGCGGCAAAGGGAATGATCACGGGCCAGCCCTGGTATCCGGTGTACGCGAGCGTGGCGACGACGCCGATGACCGTGCCGGCGAGCCCACCGAGACCGGACAGCACAGCGGCCTCGGTGAGGAACTGCCCACGGATCTGGCCACGGGTGGCGCCGAGCGCCCGCCGCAGACCGATCTCCCGGCGCCGTTCCAGCACGGAGATGACCATGGTGTTGGCCACGCCGACGCCACCGACGAGCAAGGCCACACCGGCCAGGCCGAGGAACAGACCGGAGAAGGTGGTCTTGGTCTCCTGCTTGGCGGCCAGGGCATCCGACGGCCGCGACACCTGCACGAGCCCGGGCAGCTGCGGATACAGTGTCGGCCCGAGCACGGCCCGGACGTCCTGGATGGCGTCCTCGTCGGCCTTCACGTAGACCACGGTCGGATGCCCGTCGAAGCCCAGCACCTGTTCGGCCGCGCCCCACCCGACCAGCACGGCCCGCTCCAGATCGGGGTTCAACGGCATCGGATTGAGGATGCCGATCACCGTGAACCACTGGGCGCCGATGAGAACCTGCGGCGGCTGTCGACCCGGCACCAGATCGACAAAGCCGAGCCGGGACGCGGCAACGGAGCCGAGCACGACGGTCGGGAAGTTGGCACCGGCGTCGTCGAGGAACTTGCCGGCGTGCAGCGAGCCGTTGACCGCCGACAGCAGATTGGTGCTGCTGGCCAGCACGGTCAGGCCCGAGTCGGCGTTGGGGTCGATCTTGTCGTTGCGGTGCACGGACTTGTGCGCATTGGCGACCTGCGCGGCCGCGGTCACGGGACCGATGCGCTTGACCATGCCCATGGCGTCCTCGGGCAGCAGCACGGGATCGCCCTGCGTCTGCTGCGGCTCGGCCCGCAACAGGTTGGTGCCCAAGGCGGTGAGCTGATCGAGCAGCGCCTGCTGGCTGGACGCGGGGATACTGGTGACGATCACCATGGTGGCGATGCCGATGGAAATCCCCAACGCCGACAGGACCGTGCGCATCTTGCGGCTGCCGATGCCGAGCAGCCCGAGCTGGAGCACATCGCCCAACGACAGGCGAACGGGTTGGGTGTCGAGAGTCGTCACACCAGGCTCCCGGCACGGGTGTCCGCGACCAGCCGGCCGTCACGCATCTCGACGCGCCGGGGCAGGCCGGCGGCGATGTCCCGGTCGTGCGTGATCACGGCGATGGTGGTGCCATCATTGTTCAAGCGTCGCAACAACTCCAACACAGCCTGTCCGTTCACGGTGTCCAGGGCGCCGGTGGGCTCATCGGCCAGCACGAGCGCGGGATCGTTGACCACGGCTCGGGCGATGGCCACCCGCTGCCGCTCACCGCCGGAAAGCTGTTGCGGCAGATGGTCGACACGATGGGCCAGCCCGACGCGGTCCAAGGCTTCCAGAGCCAGTTCCCGCCGCTGCCGACGCGGCACACCGGCGTACAGCAGCCCGGTCGCGACGTTCTGCGCGGCGGTCAGCCCGTCGGTGAGGTGGAACTGTTGGAACACAAAGCCGAGCCACCGCCCGCGCAGCGCCGACAGCCGGCGGTCGGACAGCGTTGTCACGTCCAGGCCGCCGAGCCGGACCGTGCCCTCCGACGGCAGATCCAGGGTGCCGATGATGTTGAGCATGGTCGACTTGCCCGAGCCCGAAGGTCCGACGATGGCGACGAGTTCACCGGACTCGATCTCCAGCGACACCGAGTCCAACGCGGTGACACCCGGATAGTGCTTGCTGACATTCGCCAGCTCCAACACCGGAGTCACGACGTGGTCACCACTTTCAGCCCATCGGTGACACCGTTGCCGCTGATCTCCACCATGCCGTTGGCGAACATCCCGGTCTGCACGGCCAGGTACTTGCCGTCCGGCGTCTGCACGGCGTAACCGCCCTCCCGCAACGCCACCAGCGCCCCGACCGGCACGGCCAACACTCCCTTGTGGACTGACGTGGTCACCTGAACCTGCACCGACGCGGCATCCAGATCGGCCAACGTGGACGGATCATCCGGCGTCACCGTGACGGCGAGCTTGGGCGGCCCACTGGCGGTCTGGTCCTTGCCGCCACCGTCCACAGTGGTCGAGATGGCGGTCACCTTGGCCGACACGGACTTGTTGTCCGGCCGCATGATCGTCACCGCCGCGCCGGTCTTGATCTGCCCGACCTCGGTGGCGTCCACCGGCATGGTGACGACCTTCTTGGTCGAGGTCACGGACAACAGGTCGCCGGTCACGGCGTCGCCCAACTGGGCTGTCACGGAATTCACCCGCATCGGGCCGGCCAGCACCACCACCTGACCGATGTCCAAGGTGCCGGTGTCGTCCAGACCGACGCTGCGCTGCCACTTCTTCAGCGCCGCGGCAAGAGCCGGCGTGAACGACGGGTCCTTCGCCGCCACCACACCGACGTTGTAGCCCAGCGCCTTCAGGTTGGCGGCCACCACGGCAACATCCGCGCCCTTCAGCGTCGGACCGTCGAGCTTGCGGAACAACGGCGTGTCACCGAAGAACACCGGCACCGGCTTGTCGTTGACCCAGTACAACGCCTTGCCCTGCGCCGCGATGTCCCCCACGGCCGGCAGTTTGGTCACCACGCCCGCCCCGGCGCCTTTCACGGTCTGCGGCGAGCCATAGCCGAGCGTGCCGCCGAACGACTGCCCGTTGGTCAGGTCCATCCGCTTGACTTCCACGGTCGACGCCGAAGGCGCGGCGGTGACGGCGGCCGACGAGCCGTGCCGGGAGTCGATCCACGCCACGCCCAGCACCGTGCCGACCACCACGACCAGCACGGCGATCCCGATCACCGCCCGACGGCGGCCCTGCGCTGCCACTTCCCGTTCTCCTTCAGTGGTTGGCGAACGACTGGAGCTGGCACTGGTGGTCGACCTGGTTGATCTGAGTGTCGTTCAGCTTCTGGGTCACGCCGTCGTCGAAGGTCCAGCCGGTGCCGAACGGGTCGATGGCGTGCACCAGCACCCCGTGGTCGGTCAGGCACTTCATGTACCCGTGGTAGTCGTCGAGGAAGTGCGGGTTCTTGGCCTTGTCCAGCTCGTCCGGCTCCAGCGGCAGCGTGTGCAGGCAGGCGTCCTCGGCCGCCTTGTCCTGCGGCGTGTGGCTGTTCTGGTCCGGCGAGCCGCGTTCCGGGATCATCTTGTGCCCGTGTTCGCCCAGGCAGGCGTAATAGGCGAACCAGAGCTTCTTGACCTCTTCTTCGGTGCTGTCCAGCCGCCACTGCGGCCGGCCGGCCGCACTGGTGGCGCTGGTGCTGGACGCGGTGCTGCCGCCGTCAATGGACGCCACCTGCGGCGGTGGTGGCGCGGTCGCGGAGCACGCGCCCAACACCACGGCCAGCGCCGCCAGGCCGAGGACTTTGCTCATGCCGACACCATCGCCGACGGTTGTGTGGAACTTGTCAGGATCCGGTGGCTTGCGCGTGGCGGACCTATCATCGGTGCCATGTGCGCCCACATCGTGCTGGCCGAGGACGACGAGAAGCAGGCGGAGCTGGTCCGCCGCTATCTCGAGCGTGAGCGGCACACGGTTGTCGTGGTCGGCGACGGCCGGGCCGCCATCGACACGGTCCGGGCCGGCCGGCCCGACCTGCTGGTGCTGGACGTGATGATGCCCAAAGTGGACGGTCTTGACGTGATCAGGGTGCTGCGGTCCGAATCGGACGTGCTGGTGCTGATGCTGACCGCGCGGTCCACCGAGGACGACCTGCTGCTCGGCCTTGACCTGGGCGCCGACGACTACATGACCAAGCCGTTCAGCCCGCGCGAGCTCGTGGCCCGGGTGCGGACGCTGCTGCGGCGCGGCCGGCGGGCGGCCGAGCCGGACGAGCTGCTGCGGGTCGGCACCATCGTCGTCGATCCCGGCCGGCACATCGTGACCAGCGACGGCCACCGCGTCGAGTGCACGCCCGGCGAGTTCCTGCTACTGGAAACCCTTGCCGGCCAACCGGATCGGGTGTTCACCCGGCAGCAGCTGCTGGCCCGCCTGCACGGCTTCGACCGCTACATCACCGACCGCACGATCGACGTGCACGTGATGAACCTGCGCAAGAAGATCGAGCCCAACCCGCGCCGCCCGGTCCGGCTGGTCACGGTGTACGGCGTCGGCTACAAGCTGACCGCGCAGGAGTGGCCCTAGTGCTCACGCGACTGCTGGCACTGTCCATTGTGGTCGCCGCCTGCTCCATCGCGGCCACCGCCTGGCTGGCCATCCAGACCACCAGCGTGGCCATTCAGCAGGAGCAGGGGCAGGCCATCAGCTCCGGCAACCAGATCTACGAGGACCTGATCGGCTACGCGGCCCGGCACCCGAGCTGGCACGGCGTCGGCCAGCAGGTGACCGTGCTGTCGCAGGAACTGGGCCGGCGGATCGTGCTGACCGACCAGAACCGGCGGGTCATCGTCGATTCCGAGCCCGGCAACCATCCGCTGCCCACCTCGGCCTCGGCCGGCGTCGACGCGCTGGCGGTGGACCCGAGCCTGGTCGACGCCGGCCCGGACCGCATCTCCCCGGCGGCGGTCGGGCCGTTCGCGTTGAGCCAGGACGACATCGCCTTCCTGGACGCGCTGGCCCACCGGGCGCTGGACTGCGTGCGCAACCGGGGCGCGGTCGGCACGATCACCGAGTTGCCCAGTGGCCGGCCGCGGATCCAGAGCCCCGACGCCGGCAACTGCGCCAAGACGCTCAACCAGCCCGTCAAGTCCGAGCAGGCCGCCCTCGACCAGTTGGACGGTCTGGTCAACGAGTGCCTGGCCCGGCAGCAGCTGCCCCCGGTCGACGTCGGCCTGGACTTCTCGTGGCAGGCACGGACCGCGCAGGCCGCGCCCAGCGAGGTCGCGCCGGCGCAGAACGACCAACGGGTCCAGGACTGCGTGACCACCGGCCGCCATGAGCAGCTGACCCCGTTCGTCACGCCCGCGGCCCTGCTGTTCGTGACCAGCCCCGGCGGCTCCGTCACGCCGAACCCGTTCGACCTGTCCGCCGGCAACAAGGTCCGCATCGGGCTGGCCGTCGGCGGCGTCCTGCTGGTCACGATCGTCGTCACGCTGCTGGCCGGCCGGCGCTTCACCCAGCCGCTGCGGGCCCTGACCGCCGCCGCGCAGCGCATGCGTGACGGCGACGTCAATGCCACGGTCGACGTCAAGCGTCGGGACGAGATCGGCCGCCTGGCCGGGGCGTTCAACGACATGGCCGCCACCCGGGCCCAGGTCGAGCGCCTGCGCACCGACCTGATCAGCGACATCGCCCACGAGCTCCGGACGCCGCTGAGCAACATCCGGGGCTGGTTGGAGGCGACCCAGGACGGCGTCAGCGAGCCCGACGAAGCCCTGATCGCGTCGCTGCTGGAGGAGGCGATGCTGCTGCACCACATCATCGACGACCTCCAGGACCTGGCCCAGGCCGATGCCGGCACGCTGCGCCTGCACCGCGAACCGGTGTCGCTGGCCGAGCTGACCACCCAGGTCTGCGCCGCCCACCGCGCCCGTGCCGACGCCGCCGGGGTCGAGCTGGTCGGCGAGGCCGATGACGGCGACATCAGCGCCGATCCCGTGCGGCTCCGGCAGATCGTCGACAACCTCGTCACCAACGCCATCCGGCACACCGGCCCGAACGGCGTGGTCCGGGTCGTCAGCCGCCTGGCCACCAACTCCACGGTGATCGCGGTCAGCGACACGGGATCGGGTATCGCGGCCGAGGACCTCCCCCACGTGTTCGACCGCTTCTGGCGGGCCGAGAAGTCCCGCAGCCGGCAGACCGGCGGCAGCGGGCTCGGGCTGGCCATCGTGCGCAAGCTGGTGGAGGCCCACGGCGGCACCGTCACCGCCGAGAGCGTGCTGGGCGAAGGCTCCCGGTTCACGGTCCGGCTGCCCGCGGTCAACGAGGGCTTCGACGCTCGATGAGGACGACGTCGCGCCAGACGCCGTGGTGCTGGCCAATACGCTCGCGCATGCCGACGACGCGAAAGCCGGCGCGCTGGTGCAGGGCGAGGCTGGCGGTGTTCTCGGGGAAGATGCCGGACTGCAACGTCCAGATGCCGGCCGCCTCCGTCGCGGCGACGTAGGCGTCGAGGAGGGCGGTGCCGACGCCACGGCCCTGCTGGTCGGGGTGGACGTACACGCTGTGTTCGAGCACGCCGGCGTACACGCAGCGGCCGGAAACCGGTGATGCGGCGACGAAGCCGAGCACGGAGCCGTCGGCGATGGCGACGAACCGGTGCGCCGGCAGATGGTCGGCGTCCCACTGCTGCCAACTCGGCGCGACCGTCTCGAAGCTGGCGTTGCCGCCGTCCAGCCCGGCCTGGTAGATCGCCAGCACCGGCTCGGCGTGCTCGGCTGTCAGCGCGGCGATCTCGACGGTCACGGGCATACCGCCGGCGTCTTGCCCAGCACCACGTCCGCGGCGCTGGGGAAGCAGGAGACGCAACGCTGGTTGACGCGGTACAGCCGGGCCGTGCCGCGCTGCTCCGCCAGCACGAACCGAACCTCGGCGAGGATCTTGAGGTGGGCCGACACGGTCGACTGGCCGACCGGCAGCCGCTCGACGAGTTCGCCGACGGTCATCGGCTCGCCGTGCTCGGCCAGCAGGTTGAGGATCTGCACCCGGGTCGCGTCGGCGAGCGCGCGGAACCAGCCGGCATAGGTCTCGGCGAGCTGACGGTCGAGCACGGCCCCACCTCCGTTCATCGTCAATCGACGATAAACGATGGACAGGGGTCAGGCCACCCCCAGTTCGGCCAGCAGCCCGCGGACCCGACGGTCGATCTCGTCCCGGATCGGGCGCACGTGCGCCACGTCCTGGCCGGCCGGGTCGGCCAGTTCCCAGTTCAGGTACCGCTTCCCGGGATACACCGGGCACGCGTCGCCGCAGCCCATGGTGATCACCACGTCGGCCGCCCGGACGGCATCGTCGGTCAGCGGCTTGGGGAACTCCCGCGACAGGTCCAGCCCGACCTCCGCCATCGCGGCCACGACGGCCGGGTTGACGGTGTCGGCCGGCGCCGAACCGGCGGAACGCACGACCACCGAACCGGCGGCGTGGTGGTGCAGCAACGCGGCGGCCATCTGCGAACGGCCGGCGTTGTGCACGCAGACGAACAGCACCTCAGGCACGGACACTCCCGGACACTCGAGCACGGAACCATAGGGCGACATAGACCAGCGCGACCAACACCGGCACCTCGATCAGCGGACCGACCACGCCGGCCAGCGCCTGCCCGCTGGTGACGCCGAAGGTCGCGATCGCCACGGCGATGGCCAGCTCGAAGTTGTTGCCGGCGGCGGTGAAGGCCAGCGTCGTGGTCCGCTCGTACGACAGCCCCAACACCGTGCCCAGCGCGAACGAGCCGGCCCACATCACCGCGAAGTACGCCAGCAGCGGCAACGCGATGCGGGCGACGTCCAGCGGGCGGCTGGTGATCTGCCCGCCCTGCAACGCGAACAGCACGACGATGGTGAACAGCAGCCCGTACAACGCCAGCGGACCGACGCGAGGCAGGAACCGGGTCTCGTACCACTGCCGGCCTCGCGCCCGTTCACCGAGCCGACGGGACAGGTAGCCGGCCAGCAGCGGGATGCCGAGGAAGATCAGCACCGACCGGGCGATGGCCCAGCCGGAGACCGCGAGGTCGGCCTGTGGCAGGCCGAGCCAGCCGGGCAGGACCGACAGGTAGAACCAGCCCAGCGCGCCGAAGGCGATCACCTGGAACACGGAGTTGAGCGCCACGAGCACGGCGGCGGCCTCCCGGTCGCCGCAGGCCAGGTCGTTCCAGATGATGACCATGGCGATGCAGCGGGCCAGGCCGACGATGATCAGACCGGTGCGGTATTCGGGCAGGTCCGGCAGCAGCAGCCAGGCCAGTGCGAACATCAGCGCCGGACCGACGACCCAGTTCAGCAGCAGCGACGGCAGCAGCAGGCGACGGTCGCGGGTGACGGTGTCCAGCCGGTCGTAGCGGACCTTCGCCAGCACCGGGTACATCATCACCAGCAGGCCGACGGCGATCGGCAGCGAGATCCCGTCGACCTGCACGGCATCGATCGCCGCGCCGAGCCCCGGGATCACCCGTCCGGCGCCGAGCCCGAGCAGCATCGCCGCGATGATCCACACCGGCAGGAACCGGTCCAGCGTGGACAGTCGCCCGACGACGCTCACTGCTCGGGTGCCATCAGCACGGCGGACAGCATCTGCAACGTCGTCGGCAGGACCCGGTAGTAGATCCAGGTGCCGCGTCGCTCGCCGTCGATGATCCCGGCTTCCCGCAACACCTTCAGGTGATGGGAGATGGTCGGCCCGGTCAGGTCGAAGGCGTCGGTCAGGTCGCACACGCACGCCTCGCCGCCGGCATGGGAGGCGATCAGGGACAGCAGCCGCAGGCGCACCGGGTCGCCGAGCGCCTTGAACACGCGCGCCAGCTCCGTGGACTGGTCCTCGGACAGCGGTTGGCGCATCAGCGGCGAGCAGCACAGCGACGTCTGCTCGACCAGCGGCAGCTGTTTCGACATGCCTCTATCTTGACATCCATCTATCCAAAGGGCAATCTCTGTTTCGATAGCTGTCTATTCAAGGAGGATCTCGTGTCCCGTGTGCAGCTGGCCCTGCGAGTGGCCGACCTGGAAGCCTCGATCGCCTTCTACCGCAAGCTCTTCGGCACGGAGCCGGCCAAGCGCCGACCGGGCTACGCCAACTTCGCGATCGCCGAGCCGCCGCTCAAGCTCGTGCTGCTGGCGGGCGACGCCGGCCAGGAGACGGCGCTGGACCACCTCGGCGTCGAGGTCGAGTCCACCGAGCAGGTCGCGGAGGCGACCGAACGGCTGGCGGCGCTGGGTCTGTTCACCGACGTGCAGAACGACACCACCTGCTGCTACGCCGTGCAGGACAAGGTCTGGGTGCACGGCCCCGGCCAGGAGCCGTGGGAGGTGTATGTGGTCAAGGACGACTCCGCGACCTACGGGGCCGACCCGCAGCTGTCGCCGGCCACGTGCTGCATGGAAACCACGCCGACTGGCTGCTGCTCGTGAGCGATCAACGCAGGTCACAGGCCCGCTGACCGGTCACCACGATCGTCCTCGGCCGCTGTCAGCGCTCGATCAGCCGATGGTCAGCGCCCGGCGCGAAGGTATGACCAGACACCGACCGAGGAGGCAGAAATGACGAAGATCCTGGTTTCCGGAGCGAGCATCGCCGGCCCGACCACCGCCTACTGGCTGCAGCGGCACGGCTTCGAGGTCACGGTCGTGGAGCAGGCGGCCAAGCTGCGCGAGGGCGGCTCGGCGGTGGACTTCCGCGGCGAGCAGCTGGAGATCCTGCGCAAGATGGGCGTGCTGCCGGAGATCGAGGCTCTCAGCACGCGGATGGGAGACGTGACGATCGTCGATCGCGACGGCAAGGTCGAGGCCAAGGTGCCGGCCGCGGTGATGAGCGGCGAAGTGGAGATCCCCCGCGGCGACCTGAGCCGCGTGCTGTACGAACACACCAGGGACAAGGTGGAGTACATCTTCGGCGACAAGATCACGTCGCTGACCGAGCACGCCGGCGGCGTGGACGTCACCTTCGCCAAGAGCGCTCCCCGCACCTTCGACCTGGTCGTCGGGGCCGACGGCGCGCACTCCGGCGTCCGGGCGCTGGCCTTCGGCCCGGAGCGGGACTTCGCCACCGACCTGGGCTACTACGTCGCCTACTTCACCGTGCCCAACCACATCGGCCTGGACCACTCGGGCCAGATGTACTCCGAGCCGGGCATCGGCGCCATGGTGACCAGCCACCTCGACCAGGACACCATGGGCGTGGCCATGTACTTCGCGTCCGAGCCGCTGACCTACGACCGGCACGACATCGAGCAGCAGAAGCGCATCCTGATCGACCGGTTCCGCGCCGCCGGCTGGGAGCTGCCGACCATCCTGGCCGGGCTGGCCGACACCGACACGCTGTTCTTCGACTCGCTCACCCAGATCCGACTTGACAAGTGGTCGACGGGCCGGGTCGTGCTCGTCGGCGACGCGGCGTGGGCCGGCGGCCCCGGCAGCGGCGGCACCGGCCTCGGCATGATCGGCGGCTACGTGCTGGCCGGCGAGCTGGCCACGAAGTCCAGTCACGACAAGGCTTTCGCGGCCTACGAGGAGATCATCCGGCCGACCGCGAAGATGGGCCAGAACCAGGCCAAGCAGAGCGGCGGCTTCTTCGCGCCGGGCACCGAGCGCAGCATCCGCAACCGCAAGTACGTGTACCGGGTGCTCAACACCAGGCCGATGACCGGCCTGTTGACGTGGCTGGTGAACCGCTCCGCCGACTCGCTGACGCTGCCGGACTACACTCGGGCGGCGTGAGTGATCCGGCTCAGGTACTGCGCACCGTCTTCGGCTACGACTCCTTCCGCGGCGATCAACAGGCCATCGTGGAGCACGTCGTGGCCGGCGGCGACGCGCTGGTGCTGATGCCCACCGGCGGTGGGAAGTCCCTGTGCTACCAGATCCCCGCGCTGGCCCGTGACGGCGTGGGGATCGTCATCTCGCCGCTGATCGCGCTGATGCAGGACCAGGTCGACGCGCTCAACGCGCTGGGCGTGCGGGCCGGATTCCTCAACTCCACTCAGGATCCGGGCGAGCGCCAGCTGATGGAGTCGCTCTACGTCGCCGGCGAGCTCGACCTGCTCTACCTGGCGCCGGAGCGGCTGCGGATGGAGTCGACGCCGCGGCTGCTGGAGCGCGGCAAGATCTCGCTGTTCGCCATCGACGAGGCGCACTGCGTCTCCCAGTGGGGCCACGACTTCCGGCCCGACTACCTCCAGCTGTCCCACCTGCACGAGCGCTGGCCGGACATCCCGCGGATCGCGCTGACCGCGACGGCCACCGAGGCCACCCGCAAGGAGATCGCCAGCCGGCTCAACCTGGAGCAGGCCCGGCACTTCGTGGCCAGCTTCGACCGGCCGAACATCCAGTACCGGATCGTGCCCAAGAACGAGCCCAAGCGACAGCTGCTGGAGCTGCTGCGCACCGAGCACAAGGGCGACGCCGGCATCGTCTACTGCCTGTCCCGGTCCTCTGTGGACAAGACCGCGGAGTGGTTGACCGAGCAGGGGATCGCCGCGCTGCCCTATCACGCCGGGCTGGACGCCCAGACCCGCGCGACCAACCAGTCCCGGTTCCTGCGCGAGGACGGCCTGGTCATGGTGGCCACCATCGCCTTCGGCATGGGCATCGACAAGCCGGACGTGCGCTTCGTGGCCCACCTGGACCTGCCGAAGTCGGTCGAGGGCTACTACCAGGAGACCGGCCGCGCCGGCCGGGACGGGCTGCCGTCGACGGCGTGGCTGGCCTACGGGCTGCAGGACGTCATCCAGCAGCGCAAGATGATCGACACCTCCGAGGGCGACGACGCGCACCGGCGGCGGCTGGGCCAGCACCTGGACGCGATGCTGGCGCTGTGCGAGACCGTGGAGTGCCGGCGCGGCGGCCTGCTGGCCTACTTCAACGAGACGCGCACCGAGCGGTGCGGCAACTGCGACACCTGCCTGACGCCGCCCGAGTCCTGGGACGGGACCGTGGCCGCGCAGAAGTTCCTGTCCGCGGTGTTCCGGCTGGACAAGGAGCGGCGGCAGCGCTTCGGCGCCGGCCAGGTGATCGACATCCTGCTCGGCCGCAAGACGGCCAAGGTCATCCAGCACGATCACGACGGGCTGACCGTGTTCGGCATCGGCACCGAGCTCAACGAGTCGGAGTGGCGGGGCGTGGTGCGGCAGCTGCTGGCCCAGGGCCTGCTGGCGGTGGAGGGCGACTACGGCACGTTGTCGCTGACCGAGGCCAGCGGCGACGTGCTCGGGCGCAAGCGGGAGGTCCGCCTGCGCCGGGAGAACGCCGCCAAACCGCCCAAGGCGGCCCGGCCGGCCAAGGCCGCCGCGGTCGAATTGCCGGCCGAGGCCGCGTCGATCTTCGAACAATTGCGTTCGTGGCGCGCTGCAACCGCGCGTGAGCAGGGAGTGCCCGCTTATGTGATCTTCCATGACGCTACGCTGCGACAGATCGCCACTCAGGCGCCGAGCTCGCTGGCGGAACTGGGCACGGTGAGCGGCGTCGGCGAGAACAAGTTGGCCAAGTACGGACAGGCCATTCTCGATGCCCTCTCGGCCGGCGTATAGCGGCTGCGAACGATGGCTGTCAACCAGAAGATGGCGCCTTTCCCCTTAGCCGTGTTGATCTTTGCCCGAACACCGCCGAAGGAGTGAACCGACTGCGCGGCGGTGTGCAGTTTTTGCCGGATAGCGATAGCGCGACCCAACCCGGGGCGACCGTTCGGCGCAAGGTGATGTACGTTCATCGCAGTAGCTGTCGAATGCCCTGATGGCCATCCGGAGGCCCATTGGGCGGCGTTCGCGGATCTGCTAAATTTCTCGGCCGCGGGATGATCAACACTGACGTGTGCGATCGGCCCGTGTCCGCGAGTCGCAGGCTTATCCACCAGGTAGGACCAGCTGTCGTAGAACCGGACCCGTCGAAGCCGACAGAGACCGCCTGCCCGGACCCCGGGGTCGGTCATGGAGCGCCGTGAAGAACAAGAGTGATTCCAGCAAAGACGACAAGTCGATCCGGTCACGGCTTGTCGGCGCGGTATTGATCCCCAGCATCACGCTGATCGTGCTATGGACGGTCGGCGCGGCCTACCTGGTGTTCGACGCGTTTTACGTGAAAGCCGTCGTCTCCAGTGTGCGGGACATCTCCATTCCGGCCGTGACCGGCCTGGTCTCGGCCGAGAAAGAGCGCCAGCTCGGCATGGCCTATCTGGGCAAACCGACCGGCACGACCGACCTGCACAACCAGGAGCAGCAGACCGACCAGTCCTTCGCCGCGATGCGGACCGCCTCGGAGGCGGTGCTGTCCAGCGCGCCGCCCGAGGTCGGCGCCAGCGCGCAGAAGCTGTACGCGAGCATCGATCAGTTGCCCAAGATCCGTGCACAGATCGACACGAAGAGTATCGACAAGGCTGAGGTCTATACCTTTTACAACACGCTCCTCGACAACGCGTCGAGCCTGTTCGACACCCAGGGCCGCATTCTTCCGGTGGTGAGCGTCGCGCTGGACGGCGCGACCACCACCGAGGTCTTCCGGGCCACCGACCAGATGTCCCGCGGCGCCGCCCTGGTCTCCGCCGGGTTCGCGGCCAACGCGCTGGCCCCCGAGGACTTCCGGGCCTTCACCAACCTGGTCGGCACCTACCACGCCGAGCTGGACAAGTCGGTGCCGTTCCTGCGGGCCGACATCCGCGGCAAGTTCCAGGCGCTGTTCGCCGGCGACACCTACAAGCAGCTGGTGGCGGCCGAGAACGCGCTGATCGAGCACGGGGTGTGGACCAAGGGCGCCAGCAACCTGCCGGTCAGCGAGGCCACCTGGAACCAGCTGTCCACCCAGGTGCTCGACCAGCTGACCGACCTGACCATCGCCAACGCCGACGAGGTCTCCAGCCAGGCCATCTCCGACGCCAACCAGCAGCTGACCCTGGTCGTCATCGGCTCGATCGTGGCGTTGATCGCCGCCATCGGCGCGATCGTGGCCGCGGTCCGGGTGTCCCGGACCCTGGTCGACCGGACCCTGGTCACCCGTCTGGCCCGGCTGCGCGACGAGGCGCTGGCGCTGGCCCAGCACCGGCTGCCCGACATCGTGCGGCGGCTGCGTGAGGGCCAGGCGGTCAACGTCCGGGCCGAGATGCCCGACCTGGACTACGGCCGCGACGAGATCGGGCAGGTGGCCGACGCGTTCAACGCCGCCCAGTACACCGCCGTCACCGCGGCCGTCACCGAGGCGCAGGCCCGCGACGGTGTGCACAACGTGTTCCTCAGCATCGCCCACCGCAACCAAGGCCTGGTGCACCGCCAGCTCAAGATCCTGGACACCATGGAACGTGGCGAGGAGAACCCGCAGCAGCTGGAGCGGCTGTTCCAGCTGGACCACCTGGCCACCCGGGCCCGGCGCAACGCGGAGAACCTGATCATCCTGGGCGGCGAGCTGCCCGGCCGGCGCTGGCGCAAGCCCGTCAAGCTGGTCGACGTGCTGCGGGCCGCCGTGTCGGAGACCGAGCTGTACCACCGGGTCCAGGTCGAGCGCGGCCCGGACGTGTCGGTGGTCGGCTCGGCCGTGGCCGACACCATCCACCTGATCGCCGAGCTGGTCGACAACGCCACCTCGTTCTCCCCGCCCCGCTCCCAGGTGCTGGTCAGCAGCACGCTGGTGGCCCGCGGCGCCGTGGTCGAGGTCGAGGACCAGGGTCTCGGCATGAGCGAGGAGGACCGGGACCGGGCCAACCGGATGATGGCCGAGTCCCCCGAGTTCGACGCCATGGCGCTCAAGAGCGACTCCCGGCTGGGCCTGTTCGTGATCGCGCGGCTGGCCAACCGGCTGGAGATCAACGTGGAGTTCCGGGTGTCGCCCTACGGCGGCACCCGGGCCATCGTGCTGCTGCCCTCGTCCATCCTGGCCACCGGCGGCGCGGCCGACCGCGGGCCGGAGACGGTGCAGCTCACCCATCAGCAGCAGGTGGCCGCCGCCGAGTCCGAGGTGGTCGCCGTCGAGCCGGAGAGCTCGGAACTCGACGAGTTCTGGGCACTGAGCCGTTCGCGTCTTGCCGACAAGGTCCAGACCACCGAGAGTCTGCACGGTGCACTGGACCCGACCCCGCCGGGGGCCGACATCGCCGACCGACTCAACCCCGACTCCGGCGCACTGTCGGTCCCGGCCGGCGTGACCCGCTGGCCCGAGGCGGAGGACGTGGACGAGGCGCTGCCGCCGCTGCCCGCGCTCCGCCCGCAGCTGCCCCAGCGGCAGCCCCAGAACAGCCTGGCGCCGCAACTGCGCGGCGATCTCGACGACGAGCCCGAGCTGGAGATCGACGACGACTACCGGTCGCCGGAGGAGATCCGGCACACCATGTCGGCGTACCAGGCGGGTTCGCTGAAAGGCCGTCAAGCAGGCGAGTACCCGGACTCTCGAGCGTAGGAACAGGGAAGTCAGGACCTGATGAACGACAAGGCGCATTCGGAAACGGATCTGAACTGGCTGCTGGACAACCTGGTCGAGCGGGTGGTGGACGCCAGGCACGCGGTCGTGCTGTCCGCCGACGGCCTGCTCATCGGCAAGTCCGACGGGCTGTCCAGG
>DATJJB010000658.1:0-39741 GCA_035492655.1 Kutzneria sp.
CGACGTGCTCTACCCGGCGATGCCCGTGTTCGCCTACCTCGACCCCCAGTACCTGAGCCTGCTGTTGGAACCCGTGCTGGACTACGCCGAGACCGGCGGCTGGCCCAAGGCCTTCGCCGAGCACGACCTCGGCTCCAGCTATCCCAACGCGGCCGGCCACAACGACGGCAACGAGGAGGACATGCCGGTCGAGGAGTCGGCCAACATGCTCATCATGTTCGCCGCGGCCAAGAAGACCGGCCACTACGCCATCCTCAAGCAGTGGGCCGACTACCTCGTCGACAACGCCCTGGACCCCGGCTACCAGAACCAGACCGACGACTTCACCGGCTTCATCGCGCACAGCGCCAACCTGGCGTTGAAGGGCATCGTCGCCATCGGCGCGATGTCCCAGATCGCCACGGCGGCCGGCAACACCGCGGACGTCGCGCACTACCTGGGCGTGGCCAAGAACTACATCGCCCAGTGGCAGGCCAAGGCGACCGACACCACCGGGCAGCTCAAGCTCGCCTACGACCGCCCTGGCACCTGGAGCCTGAAGTACAACGGTTTCGCCGACACGCTGCTCGGCCTGAACCTGATTCCGGCCGCGGTGACGTCCGAGGAAGGGGCCTGGTATCTCAAGCACCGCAACCAGTTCGGCACGCCGCTGGACCTTCGGCACTCCTACACCAAGGCCGACTGGGCGCTGTGGACCGCGGCCTGGCAGCACGACCACCCCGCGGTTCGTGACGCGTTCGTCGACGACGTCTACGACTTCGTGACGACCAGCGCCAGCCGAGTGCCCTTCACCGACCTCTACGACACGATCTCCGGCCGGCAGTCCGGTTTCCAAGCGCGCCCGGTGGTCGGCGGCATGTTCGCGCTGCTCGCCCTGCGTGCCGGAAAGCACTGACATGAGGCGGACCTGGTGGGCGGCAGCCGCGGCCGCGGCACTGCTCGTGGTCGCCGCGCCGGCCGCCTCCGCCGTCGGCGGTCCGGCCGCGGCGACCACGTTCCTCAACCACACCGCCCTACTCGGTTCGGTCGAGAATCCCGGGTGGTACGAGGCCAACATCCCGTTCCTGGAGGTGCCGGACCAACAGATCCAGGACGTCTACTACTACCGTTGGCAGACCTACAAGGAACATCTGGTCTACACCGGGCCGGAATACGGCTGGCTGTCCACCGAGTTCCTCCAGCCGGCCAGTTACGGCGCCCCCTACGGCGGCATCGTGGCGGCGGCCGGCCACCAGATCACCGAGGGCCGCTGGCTGCGGAACCAGCAGTACACCAGGGACGACATCGACTACTGGCTCAACGGCCCGGGCCAGCTCGCCAAGCCGCGCACCGACGACGTCAATCCCGACACCGGCGACTGGGCGCACGAGTACAGCTTCTGGGCGGCGAGCGCGGTGTGGCAGCAGTACCTCGCGGCCGGTGACACCGGCTTCACCACCGCCGAGCGGCAGGCGTTGATCCGCCAGTACGACGGGTGGGCCAATCACTTCGACCGCGACCTCGGCCTGTACTGGCAGGTCCCGGTCTGGGATGCCACCGAGTACTCGCCGTCCTCGTACGAGTCCAGCGACCCGTACCACGGCGGCGCCGGCTTCCGGCCGACCATCAACGCCTATCAGTACGGCGATGCCATGGCCATCGCCAAGATCGCCGGGCTGGCCGGCGACACCGCGACGGCCGCCGACTTCGCGCACCGCGCCTCGGCCTTGCGGGCGGCGATGCAGACTCACCTGTGGGATCCGAACCGCCAGTTCTTCTACGACATGCCACGGGACAACAACCCCTCCCACGCGCTGCTCGACACGCGCGAGGAGATGGGCTTCGTGCCGTGGATGTTCGACATGCCGGCGGCATCGGACTCCTCGGCGTTCGCACAGTTGAAGGACCCCAACGGCTTCGCCGCCGCGTACGGGCCGACGACCACCGAGCGACGCAGTCGGTGGTTCATGCACGAGGCCTCTCAGTGCTGCCGTTGGGACGGGCCGTCCTGGCCGTACGAGACCTCACAGACGCTGACCGGCGTGGCCGACCTGCTCGACGACTACCCGGCACAGTCGGTCATCGCCGCCGCCGACTACGTGTCGATGTTGCACACCTACGCGGCCACCCAGTACCGCAACGGACAACCGTACGTGGCCGAGGCGCACGACCCGGACCAGCCCACCTGGATCTACGACTCGTACGACCACAGCGAGGACTACAACCACTCCACCTTCGACGACAACGTCATCTCCGGCCTGATCGGTCTGCGCGGCCAGGCCGGGAACACCCTGACGGTCAAGCCCCTGGCCCCGTCCAGTTGGGACTACTTCGCGCTGGAGAACACGCCCTACCACGGGCACAACATCACGGTGCTGTGGGACCGCACCGGTTCTCGGTATCACCAGGGCACGGGCCTGCACGTGTACGTCGACGGCCATCAGAGGACGTCCTCGCCGACGCTGGAGGCCGTGACGGTGCCCGTCGGGCCGGCGATCATCCAGCCCGCCGCCGGCCTGGTCGACATCGCCGCCAACGGTCAGCGTCTCGCGAGCGGTCCGCAGCCGTTCGCGTCCTACACCTCCCCCTACGACAACACCTGGAACGCGATCGACGGCATCGTCTACCGCACCGGCATTCCCGAGAACAGCCGTTGGACGAGCTACGCCTCCCCCGACGCCAGCGACTACTACGGCGTCGATTTCCAACGCAAGGTGTCGGTGAGCGAAGTCCGCCTCACCTTCTACGACGATGGTGGCGGCGTGCGCCTGCCGCTGTCGTACGATCTCCAGTACGACACCGGCGACGGTTGGGCCACCGTGCCCGGCCAGGTCCGGCAGTCCGACGAGGTCACCTTCCCCACGGTGCACACCGATCGGCTGCGGGTCGTCGCCCCCAACCGTGGTGGCGGCACCGGCTGGGGCCTACAGGAGTTCGAGGTGTGGTGCTCCACATCCAGAACGTCGACAGCGGCCTGCTGATCGGCGTCGACCAGATGTCCACTAAGGACGATGCTGCCGATCACCGGTGGCGTCTGGTGGCGGTCAGGCCGATGCCTGCCAGGGTGGGTAAGGGCTGAGATTCGACCCCAAGAAGTTCATCCAGCACGATCCGCAGGTCGCCGGCGGACTGTCCGGCCTGACGGCGTGGCTGGCTTCGAACCCCCAAGGACAGATATCGGTCAAGCCGGTCCGCGTCCTGGTCGACGGCTCGTACGTGCTGGTCCACTCGGAGACCGACCTGCCGAGCGGGCCGGCGGTCGCCTGGGACGTCTTCCGCTTCGAACAGGACAGTTCGACTTCCCGCAGGGTCCGCTCGGGCCGCCGCTGGCCAGACGGCTCGCGGACCACACGGCGGAAACCGGTCTGGCCGCGGGCCGTGGAAGACCGTCGGGCACGCCTCCAGGCGCCACGCACGGGCGGTCGTGGGCAGCGACCGCTCGACCCGGTCCACCAGGGCGTCCAGCCGATCGGCGTTGTCGGCGGTCCGCGAGCAACACCCCGCCACCGAGCCCGACGGTGACTCAGCCCTCGGGTGCGGCGTCCAGCACGGTCAGCGCGTTGCGGATTCCCTGTTCCAGGATGTCGTCGGACAGCTGCCGGTCAGCCAGGGTGCGAGCGAGTTGCAAGGTTCCGACCATCAGCGCGTAGACGCCGAGCGTCTTGGTGCGCGCCGACCGCGGATCCTGCGGTGCCAGGCGGGCGGCGATATCGTCGATGACGGCCAGCACGCCGCCGGTGTAGGACTCCTTCGTCGGATCCGCGCATCGGCTGATCTCGTCCAGCAGCGCGGCGGACGGGCAGCCCTCCTCGGGGTTGTCGCGATGTTCGGCCGAGAGATAGGTGCGCACCATCTGCTCGACGCCGTCGCGGCCGGACGGGAACGAGGTGAGCCACTCGCGCTGGCCACGCAGTTGCTCGGAGACCGCGGTGGCGACCAGGTCTTCCTTGGATTCGAAGTGGGCGTAGAAGGCGCCGTTGGTCAGGCCCGCGTCCTTCATGAGCGTGGCGACGCCGGAGCCGTCGATCCCGTCGCGCTTGAGCCGCCGCCCGGCCGTCTCGATGATCCGCTGCCGCGTCGCCTGCTTGTGCTCTTTCGCGTACCGCGCCAACGCGTGCCTCCACTCACCGGACCAACACCCATGTTAGTACGATCATAATCTAAGTTTGGCCAGTTCCTTGCGCGCGTACTCGCTCGGCCCATATTGTAGTATGATCATACTATCAAGGCGGGTGGCTGACATGAAGGCGTTCATCGTCGATCGCTACGGGAAGAACGGCAACGAACTCCGGGCCGGCGACGTGCCGGAGCCCGCCGTCGGCGAACACGACGTGCTGGTCCAGGTGCACGCCGCCGGTGTCAACGCGCTGGATTCGAAGATCAGGGACGGCGAGTTCAAGCTCTTCCTGCCTTACCGGCCGCCGTTCGTGCTGGGCAACGACGTGGCCGGGGTGGTGACCCGCGTCGGGGCCCGCGTGCGCGAGTTCAAGCCCGGCGACGAGGTCTACGCGCGACCGCGCAAGGACCGGATCGGCACCTTCGCGGAGTTCATCGCCGTCCACGAAGACGACCTGGCCCTGAAGCCGACGCGGCTCACGATGGCGGAAGCCGCATCGGTACCACTCGTCGGCTTGACCGCCTGGCAGGCACTGGTCGAACTCGCCCGCCTGCGGACCGGGCAGAAGGTCTTCATCCAGGCGGGTTCCGGTGGGGTGGGCACGTTCGCGATCCAGCTGGCGAAGCACCTCGGCGCGACCGTCGCCACGACCACGAGCACCGCGAACGTCGGCCTGGTCGAGCGCCTCGGCGCGGACATAGTGATCGACTACCGGAAGGACGACTTCGACAACGTCCTGCACGACTACGACGTGGTCCTGCACAGCCTGGACGACGAGGCGCTCAAGAAGTCGCTGCGAGTCCTGAAACCCGGCGGCAGGCTGATCTCCATCTCCGGCCCGCCCGATCCGGACTTCGCCCGGCAGATGGGAAAGCCGTGGATCCTGCGGCCGGCGACACGTGTGTTGAGCCATGGGATCCGGACCGCGGCCAGGCGCCGGCAGGTCGGCTATTCGTTCCTCTTCATGCGAGCCAGCGGGCCCCAGCTCCGCGAGATCGCCTCCCTCATCGACGCCGGCGTCATCGAGCCCGTCGTCGACCGCGTTTTCCCCTTCGACGCGACCAATGAGGCCATGGCGTACGTCGACGAGGGACACGCCAAGGGCAAGGTCGTCGTTGCGGTCCGTCCCGGAACACCGTCTGCCCGATCAACCGCGGGGTGAGCGGCCGCCCATTCGCGGGTGTGGTTTCTCGGTCTGCCGTTCGGGCAACCCGGGGGCCGACGCGTCTTCAGCAGCGAGGACGCCGGTCTCACAGGTCGGTGCGTGATGACGGAAACACAGGCCGCGAGCAATGGCGAGGTCTGGAAGCTGGACCTCGACCACACCAGACTGCCCCCTCTGGTAGAGGTCCGGCGCTGGTGCGGGCGGGTGCTGGTCCACCTGAGCGAAGCTCACCTCAGCGATGTGCTCCTGGCTGCCGTCGAGATGCTGACCAATGCATATGACCACGGCGGCGGTGCCCGGCAGGTGCGGTTGAGCCATGCCCGCCGGCCCTGCTCGGTCCGTATCGAGGTCGACGACCACACCGCTGAGCGACCGAGAGTGGTGGGATCCGGCCGGGCCGACCAAAAGCGGGGTCGCGGTGTGATCCTCTTGGACCGGTTGGCCGACGACTGGGGCACGCGAGACCTGCCCGAGGGCGGGGGCAAATGCGTGTGGGCGGTGATCTCGTGTTCCGGCTCGCAGCGTGTGCCGTGCCGCTCAGCAGGGGGCCTGCCGCAAGTGACTTCGTGCACCGCCGCGCGGGTTCCATCAGCCACGTCGGCCGATGGAACCCGCTGGGATGTCTGACAACGCCCTGGCGGATCAGATGCGCCACGGTCGGGGGTCGGTCAGCACCAGCACCCGCTCGCGGTCGTGCCGGACCTCCAGCGGGACCGGACGGCCGGCCTCGCAGCGGAACGGCTCCTCGAAGGTCTGCACGGCCTGCCGCCAGTGGGTCTCACGGTGCTGCGGCCCGTTGGACAGGGAGACGCCCGGGACCAGGTCCAGGTCGAACCAGAAGGCGATCGCGTCGCACGTGCCGTCGACGGTGGGCACCACCTTGACCACCTCTCGGCTGGCCGGGCAGTCGGCGGTGAAGTCCAGGCCCAGCAACGGGAAGGGCGCGGTCAGCGGCTGGTGCGGATGGTTGCCGAGGTAGGTGGAGAAGTACTCGAGGGACCGAAACCGGTTGAATCCGCTGACGTCGAACCCGCACGCGGTGGAGACCTGGTTGTGCGCGCGCAGCCGGTCGGAGGCGACCAGCTGCCCCCACAGCCGGCCGCGGGCCGGCACCATTCGGCCGCCCTCCACGAGCAGGTGCTCACGGGCGTGGTCGAGGGTCGGCAGCGCGTCCTCGCCGAGCAGCGCGCAGTCGAAGATCTCCGTGATCACCACGTCCGCCGGCGCCGGGAGGTCGACGCCGACCCGCAGGTCCGTGGACTTCCGGTCGATCACGGTGATGCGGTCGGCGTAGCCGTTGGCCGCGATGATCTGCCGTGCCGCGTCGGCGATCAGCGGCTCCGCCTCGCAGCTGAACACGTGTGCCGCGCCGGCACGGGCGGCCAGCATCGCCAGCAGCCCGGTGCCGGTCCCGATGTCCAGCACGACGTCGCCGGGACGGACGGCACGGGCGATCGCGGTCGCGTAGGCCGTGTTGCGGTCCTCGTCGTTGAGCATGGCGAAGTGCCACCGCGGCACCAACTGCCGGATCGCCCGGTTGAACAACCGGCCCGGCGCGTCGTCGTGCCTTGGCGCCAGCTTGTCGGCGAGGGCGAAGTAGTTCGCCGCGGCCGCGTAGTCGGAGCGGCCCATGGCGATCCGGCCGCGTTCCTGGAGCTCCTCGACCGAAAGGACCCGTTCGACGTCCACGTGCCCGGGATGCGTCGACTCCGCTGAGCGTTGCGCTGTCAAGGACCACCTCGTTCACTCATCTGGCGAAGACCAACGTGTGCGCCGCCACCAGGTCGTCCGAAGTGGACTCCGGCACGGGCACGTACGCGATCACCGTGCTCCCGCGCTGCACCACTGACACCGCACGCGCACACAGGCGATCCACCTTGAAGGCACTGCCGTGCCATGGGCATCGCAGCCGGTCGGCCCGTACCTCGCCCAGGTGCAGCGGGCCGCCCCGGTGCGCGCACCGGCTGGCGATCAGGTGCACCCGGCCGTTGGTGGCAAAGGTGAAGTACAGGTCCTCGCCCACGAGCACGGAGTTGTGCTCCGGCAAGGACAGCTCGACGCGCCTGAGCCGGCCCATCAGACCGGGCTCACGACGATCGCGGTGTCCACATCGGACCGGATCCCGTACAGCCGGCCCTTCGGCACCTCGACCGCCTCGCCGGCGGCCGGCGTCAGCGGATCGCCGGTCGCCGACCAGTACAGCTGAGCCTGGCCGCCGAGCACCCGAACCACGCAGTCGGCGGCCGCCACCCGCGTCTCGAACGGTGTCCGCGCGGTCAGTTCGACGGCGTCGGCCGGATCCACCGGGGACGGGTCCGCCTTCACCACGGACGGCGTCCAGCGGAGCTGAGCCAACACGTCCTGGTCAGCCAGCGCGCCGAGCAGGCGGATCTCCTCCACCCCGCGGATCAGGTCGCGCGCGGCCGCCGGGCCGTGCTTGCGGGCCAACGGGACCAGCAGGTCGTGCACGGCCATCCGGCCGTGGTGCTGGTCGATGTGCGCGTGCTCGTCACAGTACTTGAGGTCGACGGTGTCGCCGTACACCGAGCGCAGCGTCTTGGCCAGCGCGTCGAAGTACGGCGCGAACGTCGCCTCCAGCAGCGCCATCGCCCCGACGTAACGGAAGAAGCCGGTGCGGTTGCGGGTCACGGTGTAGAAGTAGTTGTTCACCGCGATGGACGTCGGCAGGTAGAAGAACCAGTAGTGGTGCGCGTCGGTGGCCATGCCGGCGCTCGTGCACAGGTCGGTGAACAGCGTGCTGTGCTTGGCCGCGAAGACGCCGTAGCCGAACTCGTCGATGAATATCTTGAACAGCTCGCTCTGCTCCGGGCCGAACGCGCCGCCCAGGTTCTGTGACATCGCGGTCGCCTCGGTCAGCCCGTCCAGCGCCATCTGCGCGATGAGCATGCCCGCCGCACGGCGCCCGTCCGGCGCGGCCTCGATCGCCCGCAGCACCGGCCGGTCGGCGTTGACCGTCTCGTCGATGGTGTGCTCCAGATGCGCGACCAGCGCGTCCGACTCCCAGGACCCGGTGATCTTCACGCGGTCGTCGAGGAAGCCGAGCGCGAAGTGCTCGGCGGTCGGGCGCAGCCGGTCGGCGAGCTGCCGGTTCCTGCTGCTGTAGAACGCCTCGAAGCCGCGCTCCTTGCCGCGCAGGCCGTCCCGCGGCAGGAAGAGCGCGTCGCTCTCGTAGACGTTCATCAGCAGCCGGCTGGCCAGCAGGCTCTCGTCGGAGACGAACTGCTCCTCGGTCAGCGGCCGGGACCAGTCGATGGCCGCCAGCCGGGCGGCGTCCAGCGGCCGGTGGTAGGGATCGCCCGACACGAACGGCGCGGTCTGCGGGCGGTACGGCTCGGACTCGGCGAACTCCGCGACGGTCGCGGCGACGGATTCGCCGTACTGCAACGCTGACACGACCACTGGCAGCCTCCCAGACGCGAACGATGACGCGGATTTCTCGGCCGTCCAGCGGCCGGCGCCCCCGATCGCGACGGTACGTCAGCCGGTTCGCCGCGACCAGCGTCGTCACCCGTACCCCGTTCGCCGTAGCTCCCGGGCACCGGACGGCGTCCGCGCATGTCCGGATCGGCCCGATGGAGCGGTGATGGAACGGCCGGCCGCCGAGGTCGACGGTTTGTTGCCCTAAAGGCCGAAACCGCTTCCCTTTTGGACCTCTGAGGCGCTCAGGGCGCCCCGAGTGGAGCGCGGATGTACGGTGTTCGACCGGTTACGGAAAGAATCTGCTTGTCCTGTAACGGGTCTTGACGACCCGACCGGGCACGGCCGAGGATTGCCCTTGCCGTCACGGCCAATTCGGGCGAACACGCGGAGGTGTCGTGTCCGGGAAAACTGCGGCCGCGCCGGAACAGGCGTCCACGTGGCGCAACGAATGGCTCCTCGTGCTGTTCACCGGCACGACGAACACGGCGGACGCGGTGATGCGGGTCGCCCTGCCGCTGCTGGCCGTTCGGCTCACGAACTCGCCGGCGCTGGTGGCCGGCGTCGCGATCATGCTGACGCTGCCATGGCTGCTCACCGCCCTGCACGTCGGCGTGCTGGTGGACCGGATGAACCGGCGCACGCTGATGGTGGCGGCCGAGTTCGCCCGGATGGGGTCGATCGCGGTCGCGCTGGCTGCCGCGCTGCTGGACGCGGCCACCCTGCCGCTGATCTACGCCGTGGCGCTGGTGCTGGGCGTCGCCGAGGTGGTCGCGCAGCTGTCGGCCGTGTCGATCATTCCGTCCGTGGTGCCGAAGAGCCGGTGGCAGTCGCTCAACTCGCGGATCACCGCCATGGAGTACGTCAGCTTCAGCTTCATCGGGGCCCCGGTCGGCGGCTTCCTGGTCGCCGCCGGCTTCGCGATCGCCCTCGGCGCCACCGGCGCGGTGTACCTGCTGGGCGCGGTGCTGCTGACCATGCTCGTGGGCGAGTTCGCGGTCCCGGCCACGAAGGAACGCCGGCCGGCCCACGTCGAGATCCGCGAGGGGCTCCAGTTCCTGTTGCGGCACAAGCTGTTGCGCACGATGGCCGGCCTCATCTCGGTGATGGCCGGCTGCTGGGCGGCCTGGTACGCCATCATCCCGGCCTACTCGGTCGGCGGTCCGCTGGGCCTGACCGTGCAGCAGTACGGCTTCCTGCTGACCAGCCTCGGCGCGGGCGGCGTGCTCGGCACTGTGCTGGTCGGGCCGGTCAACCGCCTGCTCGGCCGGCGGTGGGCGATGTTCGCGGACATCATCGGCACCGTGGTGATGGTGGGCATTCCCGCCGTGGTGCCCGCGGCGCAGTGGAGCGCCTGGCTGGTCGGGCTGGCCGCGTTCGTCGCCGGGGCGGGTGGCACGATGTGGACGGTCAACTCGCGGGTGATCATCCAGTCGCTGGTGCCCAACGAGCTGCTCGGCCGGTTCAACGCGGCGAGCAGGCTGATCTCCTGGGGAATGACGCCGGTGGCCGCGGCGGTGGCCGGCGGGCTGGCCCAACTGCTCGGCTTCCGGGTGGCGTTCGGCTTCTTCGCGGCCATCTGCCTGCTGCTCGCCTACCCGTACCTGCGAGTGGTCACCCCGGCGGCGGTGGCGGAAGTCGAACAACCGTCATGACGATCGACCCGAACGGCACGCTCTACACCTGGTTCCGTGCTGCCGCACGGCGGTTCCCCGACGCCACGGCGATCGAGGTGCGCGAGGACGCGCTGAGCTACCACGAGCTGCTCGCCCTCGTGGACCGGCTGGCGGCCGAGCTCGTCGATGTGGCTGGTCGACGGCCGCGTGCGGTGGGTCTGCTCGCCGCACGCAGCCTTCCCGTCTACGCGGGATACCTGGCGGCGCTGCGGCTCGGCGCGATCGTCGTGCCGCTCAATCCGAGCTTCCCCGCCGACCGCAACCGGTCGATGTGCGCGGCGGCCGGCGTGGATGTCGTGCTGGCCGACGACGTGGACGCGCCGCAGGTCATCGACGGCGGCACGGTCACGCTGGACGGTCCGTGGCGCGACCGGCTACCGGCGGCGTGGGACGGCCGCTACGACGGCAAGAACGACGACGTGGCCTACGTTCTGTTCACCTCCGGCTCCACCGGCACGCCCAAGGGAGTGCCGATCAAGCACAGCAACGTCGCCGGCTACCTGGAGCACTGCATCGATCGGTACGCCGTGACGCCGGGGTGCCGGCTGTCGCAGACGTTCGACCTGACCTTCGATCCGTCCGTGTTCGACATGTTCGTGGCGTGGAGCACCGGCGCGACGCTTGTCGTGCCGCAACCGGCGGAGGTGCTGACCCCGGCGCGGTTCGTCGCCGACCGGCGGATCACCCACTGGTACTCGGTTCCGTCGGTGATCTCGCTGGCCCGCCGGCTGCGCGGCCTGCGCCCCGGCAGCATGCCCAACCTCCGCTGGAGCGTCTTCGCGGGCGAGCAGTTGACGCTGGCGCAGGCGCGTGACTGGGCCGTCGCGGCGCCGAACAGCGTGCTGGAGAACGCCTATGGCCCCACCGAGTTGACGGTCACGTGCACGGTGTACCGGTTGCCGACCGACCCCGACGACTGGCCGCGGACCTCGAACGGCACCGTGCCGATAGGCCGTGCGCACGAACGGCTCGACGCCGTCCTGGTGACCGAGGACGGCGTGGCGGGCGAGGACGGCGAGCTGTGTGTCCGTGGCGGCCAGCGGTTCGACGGCTACCTCGATCCCACCCACGACCAGGAGCGCTTTCTGCGCCTCGACGGGCGTTTCGTCGTGGCCGACGCGCCGGTTCGGCCCGAGCACTGGTACCGCACCGGCGACCGGGTGCGGGTCGAGGACGGCGAGCTGGTCCACATCGGACGGATCGACGACCAGGTCAAGATCCGGGGCTACCGGATCGAGCTCGGCGAGATCGAATCCGTGCTGCGCGAGCAGCCGGCCGTGCAGGACGTGATCGTGCTGGCGTTGCCCGCCGCCGGCGGCGAGATCCAGCTGCACGCGTTGTACACCGGCGAGGTCGTGCCGGCTGAGCAGCTGACCGAGGCGGTCGCCCGGCGGCTGCCGGAGTACATGGTGCCGAGCACGGTCACCGCCGTCGACGCGTTCCCGGTCAATGCCAGCGGCAAGATCGACCGTCGGCGCCTCGCGTCCGAACTGCGCGGACGCGACGGCGCCTGACGGTCGTCACGCGTCGAGCAGGGCCTGGAGCTCGGCGGCGATCCGCTCGGCCGCCTCGGCGCCGAGCAACCCGTAGTGGCCGACGGGCATCCGCACGCGGCGCGGGGCCGGCGAGAGCCGTTGCGCCCATTGGTCGAGCTGGACGTCGAGCAGGTCGGCGCCGATCAGCAGCGCGGGTGCGTGCACGACCCGGTCGGTGGTGAAGTCGGCCACGGCGTTGGTGTGCCGACGGTAGGTCTGCCAGCGTTCGACGAGCGTGCTCGCCGGGACCGTTTCACCGCAGGCGCCGAGGCAGGCCGCGAGCGCCCGCATCGGTAGCTCCACGTCGTCGCCGGAGGTTCGCGGCAGCGAGCCGGACCATTCGACGCCCAACGAGTCGCAGATCGCGGTGACGAACGCCCCGAGCCGTTCCGCCTCCCGGGCGGCATCCCGTTCGTACCCGACCGGCGGCGCGCCGTCGAGCACCGCGAGCCGCGGCGGATCGGGATATCCGGCGGCCATCTCGAAGCAGATCTGGCTGCCCATCGACCAGCCGCACAACAGATCGGGCCGCGAGCCGGCCGCATCCAGGTCGTCGCGGTAGCGGGCGGCCATCGCCGGCACGCCGGGCAGTGGATCACGTTCCTGGGACAGGGTGACCCGCCAGTGCGCGGGCAGGGCGGCCAGCAGCTGGCGATAGTCCTGCGCCGCACCGCCGGCCCCGTGCACCAGGTGCACGTGCGGACCGTCGCCGTCGCGCAGCACGGTCAGGGTACTGGTCGGCCGCTCCCGGCCGGCCGAGCCCAGCTGGTCGACCAGCCGCCGCGGGGTCGGCTCGGCCAGCCACCGGATCACGTCGAGCGAGTGGCCGGACTCGGCCTCGATCACGGCGGCCAGTTGCAGCACCTTCAGCGAGCGGCCGCCGACCGCGAAGAAGTCCTCGTCCGGATCGGCCGGCGGGGTGCCGAGCACGTCACCCCACATGCGGGCGACCTGCCGCCACTCCGGCGAGTCGGGCAGGCTCGTCGCTCGCGGCGACTCCGCCCGGTGGTCGAGGTGCCCGGCCACGGAACGGGATCTGATCGGCAGGCTCGCCACTGGCGTGCTCGGGTCGGCGGCCAGGACCGTGTCGATGTCGTGCAGCAGCCGCAGCACGGTCTGCCGCTCGTAGCGGCCGGTGTTGTACTCGATCTCGGTGAGAAAGCCGTCCTCGGTCTCCCAGAAGGCGACGGCGATGTCCGACCGGGCGGCGCGGTTGGGCGTGCGGTGCAACCGCAGGCCGACGTCGCCGAGCCGGGCACCGGTCCCGATGGGGCCCAGGTAGTTCAGCAGCAGCGGCGCGTAGTCGTTCAACATGGCCTGCGTCGACTCGGTGAGCGCGCCGAACACCGCCGCGTAGGGCACGCTCTGGTGCGCCAGCATCGTCCACATGGCGTCACGCGACCGGCCGACGACGTCCGCGATGGTGTCGTCGGTCCCGATCGTCGTCCTGGCGATGCAGAGGTTGGCCAGGTAGCCGACGAGTTCCTGGTCGCGAGGCGTCATCCGGTTGGCCAGCACGGCGCCGATCGACACGTCCGGGCCGGCTCCGCCGCGGGCGAGCACGATGTGCAGCGCGGCCAACGCGACCGCGAACGGGGTGGCGAAGGCGGAGGCGCCGAGGGCGGCGAAGCCCGCGTTGGCCTCGTGGCTGAACGCATAGCGCAGGGTGACGCCGGCCGCACCGGTGCCGGCGTACCGGTTGTGGTCGGCCGCGATGGTTGTCGACACCGCGCCGTCCAATGTGGACCGCCAGTGGTCGAGCGAGGGCTGCCACTGGCCGGCGTCCCTGGCCGCTCGCGACTCCTTGGCGTAGACGGAGAACGGCACCGCGACGGTGTCGAAGGCCGGCCGTTCACCGCGCTGGGCCGCCTGGTACGCCGACGAGAGGTCCTGCACGAGCAACTGGATCGCCCAGCCGTCCAGCGCCACGTGGTGCACGGTCAGCACCAGTTCGTGCTCGTCGCCGACCCGCACGGTGGTGAGCCGGGCCAGCGGCGCCCGGTCCAACTCGATCGTCTGCTCGTGCACCTCCTCGGCGACCAACCGCAACAGCGTGTCCGTGCCGGCCGAGCCGGGATCGTCCACCTCGACGCGCCGGATCGTGGACTCCACGCGTGGCGCCACCGCCAGCCAGATCGCGCCGTCCGACTGGACGACGGACGTGCGCAGCGCCTCGTGCCGGTCAATCACGGCCTGCCAGGCGGCCGCCAACGCCTCGACGTCGAGTGGGCGGTCGCAGGCCAGGCGCCAGGTCAGGTTGTAGACCGACTGGTTCCGGGCGCGCTGGTGCACCCACCACAGCGCCTCCTGCATGGCCGTGGCCGGCACGGTCACCGTGGCGGCCTCGAGGTCCACGCTCACCGCTGGCCCGTCGCCGGGGTCATGCCGAACTCGTCGGTCAGCCGCTTGCGGTCCACCTTGCCGACCGTGGTGAGCGGGATCTCGGCGCGGTGGTGGAAGCCGCGCGGGCGCATGTACTGCGGCAGTTCCTCCACCATGCCGGCGAGTTCGGCGTCGGGCACCTCGCTACCGGTGTACAGGGCGTGCAGGTCGATCTCGCCGTCGGCTGCGGTCAGGGTGATCACCACGACCTCCGCGATCGCCGGGTGCTTGCGCAGCGCCGACTCGATCTCCCCCAGCTCGACCCGGTTGCCCCGGATCTTGATCTGGTCGTCGATCCGGCCGAGGTGCACGAGTTCGCCGCCCTCTCGGCGGACCCGGTCGCCGGTGCGGTACCAGTGCTCGGCGGTCAGCGGCTCGGCGCCGTCGTAGACCGACGCCCGTTCGCCGTCGAAGGACACGAAACGGCCGGCGTTCTCGCTCGCGTCCAGGTAGCCGGGGAACCGCTGCGGCCCGCGGATGCACAGCTCGCCGTCGTCGCCGGGCCGCAGGTCCGCGTCCAGCAGCACGTATTCCATGTGCGGGTACAGGTCACCGATCGGGATGGACCGGTTGGACGTCTCCACCCACTCGTCCTGCGCCAGCGGCACCTGGTAGCCGGTCACCGTCACGGTGGTCTCGGTCGGGCCGTAGCAGTTGAAGACGCGGGCCTTCGGCGCCGCGGCCGACCACGCCTGCACCTGCTCCATGGTCAGTGCCTCGCCGCCGAAGAAGCCGCCGAGCAGGTTCGGCATGCTGTTGGGCGGCAGCGCGCGCAGCCGCCGGGCGAACGAGATCAGCGACGGCACCGACATCCAGTGCGTCAACCGCTTGGCGTTGACGAACTTCACCGGGGTGAACACGTCGGTGTGCTGCGCGACGCACAGGGTGGCGCCGGAGCCCCAGCTGCCGAAGATCTCCACGATCGAGCCGTCGAAGGACAGCTCGAAGGTCTGCGAGACCCGGCAGCCGGGCGCCAGGAAGTACCGGGTGATCACGTCGTCCAGGAAGGCGGAGACGTTGGCGTGCGTGGTCGGCACGCCCTTCGGCTTCCCGGTCGTGCCGCTGGTGTAGATGATGTAGGCGACGTCGTCCGTGTCGCGTGGCACCCGTGGCGGAATGGTCAGCGCGGGTTCAGCGGCCAGCACCACGCGGGTACGGTCGCCGCGCATGTCCAGGATCGCCGCGTCCGTGGTGACCTGGTACTCCGTCGCGCCCTCGCCGGAGGTGTCGTCGACCACGGTCAAATCCAGGCCGGCGTCCGCGGTGATGGCCAGGTTGCGGCCCGCCGCCGCGGCCGGGTTCAGCGGCACGCAGGCCGCGCCGAGGCGTTGGGCGGCAAGGTAGGCGATGTAGCCGACGAGGCTGCGCGAGGTCAGCAACCCGACCCGGCGGGGCGGCCGGCCGAGTTCGTCGTGCATCAGCGCCGACATGCGCTCGACGGCGGTGCGCAGCTGCGCGTACGTCAAGGCGGTCGTGGTGACTTCCAGCGCCATCTCGTCCGGATGCGCGTCGGCGGAGGCGAGGAACCACCCGTAGAGGGTCTGGTTCGTCATCGTGCTTCCCCTTCGGTAGACGGGAGTCCGTGCGCGACGGCGACCGGGACTCCGTGTTCTGAGTGGCTGTGCCAGACGAGGTTCTGCCATTCGCCGTGGTGCTGGCCGACGCCGACCGGGATCGACCAGGGCCGCCCGGCCAGGCCCGTGCCAGCGGCCTTCACGCACGCCTCCTGCACCGCCCAGATCCGGGCGTACTCGCGCTCGCGGTCCGCGTCCGGCAGCGCGGCGAGCGCCAGACGCGCTTCGGGCGACCCACACCGGCGCAGCCGCCCGGCCGTCACCGGCTCCGGCTGTTGCACATCGATCCCGACGGACACACCGATCCCGACCGCCGCCGCCACCCAGTCCCCGTCGTGGGACATGCTCACCGCGAGATCGGGACGGTCCGGCAGGTAAGGCTGACCGGACGGACGTTTCGCGATCCTGGCCGCCGGCTCGTCGGCCACCTCCGCCACCAGGCGCCGCAACAGCGCCAGCACGTCTGGAGTCGGCAGGTTCCGCACGGCCATATGGATCACCGAGACCGTCCGGCGAACGCGGCGCACAGCGAGTCGATGTCCCGCAGGGCCTGTGGGGTCAGGTCGTCCAGCTCGACGTTCAGCCGGTTCTCGACGCGTTCGATGATGTCCACCAGGCGGAAGGAGTTGTAGTTCGGCAGCGCTCGCAGTGTCTGCGCGGCAAGGACGGTCGGCTCGTCGATGCGCAACACCTCCTGCACCGCCAGGAGAACCGCGGCGCGCACGGCGTCCGCCGACGCCGGCGCGGCCGGCTCCGTCGCCGCCAGTCGGCCGGCAATGGCGACGTCTTCGCGGAGGAGCCGACCGAGTTCGTCGAGCACGGTCGTGTGCGGAGTCCTGGCCCGGCGCCGAGCCACATAAGCCTGAGACGCGAGCGTGAGCCAGGCCTGCGCCTGCTCGTCCATCGCCGTCGAAGGCAGACCGTGATGAGCCAGCCAGGCGGCGTGCAGCAGGCGGGATCGGCTCAGCAGCCAGACGTCCAGCACCAGCTGGTCGCTGAGGCCGCGCTGGGCGGCGAGGTAGGCCTCGATCGACGAGGCGGCGTCGGCCATGGCGCGCGCGTTGGCGACCAGCGGACTCGGCCGAGCGATCACCGGTTCCGCCGCGAGGAGCAACGCGGTGGCCGAGGAAACCATCGCGTCGAGCTCGGCGGTGGACAGGCGCCACACGCCCGGTCGACACGACCCCCAGGGCGTCTCGTCGTGGTAGGCGTCGACCACGCTGTCCGATGTGGACAGAATGAAGGTGTGGTCGGTGTGCTGGCGGCCCGCGTACGGCGTCCAGCCCAGGGTGTACGCGTCGGCGACCACGTACAGCGGACCGGTGTCCGCAACCAACCGGCGGAGCTCCCCGCCGCCGATTCCGTCCCAGCGTTGCGACACCCGCAAGCCGAGCAGATCGTGCGCGGCGGCGAGCCGGTACGGCACCGACGAGACGACCCGTGGCACGCCGTCCGGCCCCGGTTCGGTGTCGAACCGCAGCGTGGAGCCCAGTTCGAGATGAGCACCGGCGCCCGCGTGGCGATCGGCGACGACGGCCAGGTTGGCCTGGACACAGTCCAACGCATCCGCGCGCACAGTGTCCAGCAGCGGCGACCACACCCGGTCGTAGGTCTGCGTTTCGTTGTTCACCACATGAACTGCCCGCCGTCCACGATGATCTTCTGCCCGGTCAGGTACGCGCTGCCGGCGCCGACCAGGAACTCGAGCGCGTCGGCGACGTCCTCGGGCGTGCCGATGCGCCGCTGCGGGATCTCGGTCAGCGCCGCCGCCCGGCTGTCCGGGTCGTCGAGGTCGAGCCGGGCAACCACCTCGTCGGTCTCGATCAGGCCCGGGATCAGGCAGTTGACCCGCACCCGTGGCGCCAGTTCCAGCGCGAGGCACTTGGTCAGGTGGAGCACGCCCGCCTTGCTCGCGCAGTAGTTGACGCCGTTGCGGCGCGGCCGGATCCCGGTCGTGGCGCCGACGTTCACCACCACCCCGCCGGCGTCGAGCATCGCCGGCACCAGCGCCCGGCACAGGTGGAAGACACCGGACAGGTTGGTGTCGACGACTCGGCGCCAGTCGTCGAGGGTCATCTCCAGGAACGGCCGGTCCACGTTCAGCCCGGCGTTGTTGACCAGGACGCGCGGGGCGCCGTGCTCGGCCAGCACCGTCTCGGCGGCCCGCGCCACCGCGTCCGCGTCGGCGACGTCGACCCGCATCACGTGCAGTCCCAACCGGTCGGCGGCAAGGCCGGCGGCCTCGGCGTCCGAGTGGTAGAACGCGACCACGCGGTGACCGAGCTTGACCAGCCGGTCGCTCAGCGCCAGCCCGATGCCTCGAGTGCCGCCACTGACCACGGCGAGTGGACGAGTCATGTCGCCGCCTCCGCCTTCTCATGGCCGAGGAAGTCGCCGATCGCGTCGGTCAGCTGGTGCAGGTTGGCCGGCTCGAACACGGCGTAGTGGTCCGCGTCGAGCGTCCCGCTGCGCAGGTCCGGCGCGAGCTCGTGCCAGCGGTGAACCGACTCCGCGCGCTCTGCGAAGGTGTCGTCGGGGCACATCAGCAGCAACACCCGGCCCCCGTACTCCCGGGTGGCGGCGTAGTCGGCGAGCGCGGCCATCTGAGCGCGGACCGTGCGTTCGACCCTGGCCGAGGTCTGCTCGTCCGGCCGCGGCCCGAGGCCGGACACGACGGCCGTGCGGACCCGTTCGTCATCGTCGACGGAGGACTTCCGGGGCAGTGGCGAGCTGTCCACGATCACCAGGTCCGGCCGCAGGCCACGGTCGGCAAGGCGCAGGCACACCTCCCAGGCGACCGTGCCGCCGAGGGACCAGCCGAACACCAGCGCCGGAGCGAGGCCGCCGAGTGCGTCGACGGCCGAGTCCGCCATCCGGGCGACGGTGTCCTCCGGCGTCTCGTCGGGCAGCAGGCCGGCCGCCCGCACGGCGTAGACACTGTGGGTCCGGCCAAGATGCGAGGCCAGCCGCAGGTACGGCGTCAGCCCGCCGCCCGCGCCGGGCAGCATCACGCAGACCGGCCGGTCCTTGCGCCGCACCAGGGTGATCAGCCGGCCGGGCAGCGTGGTCCCGCTCATTTGGCTCCTTCGCGGACCAGGGCGGCCAGGTTGGCCACGGTCGGCGACCGGAAGAAGTCGACCACCTGCACGGCCACCCCGAACCGCTCCTGCACGGTGTTCAGCGCGGTGAAGATGTTCAACGAGTGCGCGCCGTACGACAGCACCGGACGGTCCCGCTCGACGGTCGGCACGCCGAGCAGTTCCGCCCAGATGCCGGCGAGCTCCCGTTCCAGGTCGTCCGCGTACTCGGCGACCGGCGCGGATTCCCCGGCCTGGCGGTCGATCGACTGTTCCGCCAGGGCGAGCAGCGCCTTGCGGTCGGTCTTGCCGGTGCCCGACGTCGGCACCGACTCGATGTCGAAGACCCGGGTCGGCACCATGTGACTCGGCAGCACCTTCGCCAACCGCGCCTTGACGTTGTCGTGCTCCGGCGCGGCATCCGGATCCGGCAGCAGGAACAGCAGCAGCTCACGGTCGGCGCCGTCACCCCGGACCGCCGCCACCGCCTGCCGCACGCCGTCGATGCCGTTGGCGACGGTCTCCAGTTCGCCCAGTTCCACGCGGTGGCCCCGAATCTTCACCTGCGTGTCGGCGCGGCCGAGGAAGATCAGCACACCGTGCTCGTCCCGGACGACCTGGTCGCCGGTCGTGTAGCAGGTGCCGCCGGGGATGAACGGATCGGGCACGAAGCGGTCGGCCGAGCGTTGCGGATCGTTGATGTAGCCGTGCGCCGGCGAGCAGCCGCCCAGCAGCAACTCGCCGGGAACCCCAGGCGGCGCAAGGTGACCGCTGGTGTCGACGACGTGGGCGGTCACGTTCGTCATCGGCAGGCCGATCGGAACATGGTGCGGCCACGGCGGATCGTCGGCCGCCAGCCGCTGCGACGTGACGGCCTGGGCCTCGGTCGGGCCGTAGTGGTTGACCAGCGTGCAGTGCGGGTGATCGTCGAAGAAGGCCCGTACGTCGTCATCGACCAGCAGCTGCTCCCCCGACACGCACAGGTACCGCAGCGCCGTCAGGTGAACGTGTTGGGACCGCGCGCACTGGGTGAACGGGCGCAGCGCGGCCACCGGCAGATACGCGTGGGTGACCCGGGTGTCCGCGATGCGGCGCACCAGCGCGGGAAAGTCGCGGCGGTCGGCCGGTTCCCGGGACACCACCGTGCCGCCGACCAGCAGCGTGGGCAGGATCTCCTGGAACGACACGTCGAATCCGGCCGGTGCGTACTGCAGGAACCGGCTGTCGCCGTTCATGTCCAACGCGGCGAGCTGCCAGGCCGCGAGGTTCAGCAGCGTCGGGTGCCCCACCAGCACGCCCTTGGGGCGGCCGGTCGAGCCCGAAGTGAACATGACGTACACACCGGACCCGGGATCCGCCGCCGACCGGACGTCCTGTTCGGACTCCAGCTCGGCCAGCGGCGTGGTGACCGCGCCGTCGATGTCCGGTCCGGCGCCGACGATGACGTGGCAGCCGGCCTGGCGCACCATGTAGGACAGGCGATCGGCGGGCAGGCCGAGTTCGAGCGGCAGGTACGCCGCGCCGCGCCGCAGCGTCGCGAGGATCGCGGTCACGTTCTCGGACAACGGGTCGAGACACAGGCCGACGACGTCGCCGGGGCCGACGCCGCGCGCGGCGAGCCCGGCCGCGACGCGGCGGGACGCGGCGGAAAGCTCGGCGAAGGTGAGCCGCCGTCCGGGCTCCTCGATCGCGATCGCGTCCGGTGTGCGGAGGGCGGTGTTCTCGAACCACTCGCTCAGCGTCGGCGCCGGCACCTCGACCGGCAGGCCGTCATTGCGCAGGCTCTGCCAGACGGGCGCGTCCACGAACAGGTCGGCCAGCGGGCGCGCGCCGTGCGTGGTGGCGCGGCTCACGGCCGAGCGCAGCGAGTCCAGCAGTCCGTCCGCGACGGCCGGCGGGATCAGCGCGCGGTCGTACTCCAACTCCAGCAGCCAGTGCCCCTCGATCGGGGTCACCCCCAGCCACAGGTCGAACTTCGCGGTGCCGTTGCCCGGCTCGCGCACGCCGATCACCGCGCCGTTGGCCGCGCCCGGGTCGGCCGTGTTCTGCATGGCCAGCATGCAGGAGAACAACGGGTTGCGGTCGCTCGGCCGGTCGGGCTGCACCCGCGCCACCAGCTGGTTGAACGGAACGTCCACGGCCGAGCGGCAGAAGTCCACCGCCTCACGGACGGTCTTGCCGAGGTGCTCGTCGACCGTGCGCGTCCAGTCCACGTCCACCGTGACCGGCAGAGTGTTGACGAAGAATCCACACAGGTCGAACGCCCCGACGGTGCGCCGTGCGGCGAACGGGCTGCCGACCAGCACCGAGGTGACACCCCCGTGCCGGGCCAGCACCGCGCCGTAGAGACCGGTGAAGAAGGCGAAAGGTGAGATACCCAGGCGCTGACAGGTGGCCTGGATCCGCTCGGTCTGGGTGACGTCGGTGGTGTAGGAGATCCGCGTGCCGGAGAAGTCCGTCCGGTCGGGCCGGTCGGGCCGCGGGTAGAGCACCAGCGGCGGCACTTCCCGCAGCCGCTGCGCCCAGGCGTCCGCCTTGGCCGCGGTCTTCTCGGCGACGGCGGACCGCCCCTGGGCGCGGATCTCCTTGAGGAAAGCGGTTTCCCGGTTCTGCCGCAGGGTTTCCACGTCGTCGTCGAACGCCCCGGTGAGCAGCCGGTCGAGGTCGCGCACGATGGGACCCATCGACACGCCGTCGCCGACCAGATGGTGCCCGCACAATATGATCGAGGCGGCGCTGCCGTCCTCCGCACACGCGAACCCGAACCGGTACAACGGTCCCACGGTCACGTCGAACGGCACGCGCCCGATGTCGTGGCCCAGGGCCGTCAACGCCGCCGCGTAGTCGGCCGGCGCCGCGGAGACCACGGTGAGCGGCAGGCTCCCGGTGTCGGGCGGCGGCAGCAGCCTCGCGTGCATGTCCGGCTTCAGGCCGAACACCTGGCGCAGCGCGGGCTGGACGGTGACCAGGGTGATCAGCGCCCGCGTCACGGTGTCACGCAACGGAGCCGCACACCGCGCCGGGTCGAGGTCGAACTGCATGACCTGGTTGTAGATCTGCCTGGTCGGCACCAGGCTGTCGACCACGAGCAGCCCCTTCTGGGACTCGGTGATCGGCAGCGTTTCCGGCTCCGTCACCGGCAAGGCCGTCATGGTCACTCCCCCTGGGTGGCGAGCTCGCGCAGCCACACCTTCAACTGGCCCACGGTGTGCAGCTCGACCAGCCGGGTGGCGTCGATCTCGGCGTCGTCGTCGGCCGCGACGTCGACCGCGAGGCGCAGCAGCGACAGCGACTCCAGGCCGGCGTCCAGCAGCGGTGTGTCGTCGTCAAAAGAGGCCGTGGCGTACTTGGCGATCGTCGAGTCCAGATCCAGTTGTGCCGTCATCGCCGGTTCCCCGCCTCCTCGTGGGTCGGTGTTCACCGCTGGAAGAATCGCCAGCCGCGATGTACCGCCGATGTTGCGTCGATGTGCCACCGCGTCAGGCGGAGTAGCCCAGCAGCGTCCGGCGCAGTTCGTCCACGGCCTTGTGCAGCGTGTCGGTGTCGTCCCGGTCGGCGAGCGCCCGCAGCGTGCTCAACTCCCGGCGGCACCAGGCCAGCCTGGCGGCCGACGGCTCGGCCAGTTGCTCGCGCACGAGATGCACGAAGCGATCGATCACCCGGTGCACCGCGGCGTTCGTGTCGACGTCCGGATCATGTCGTTCACGGGCGAACAGCCGCACCAGATCGGGCAGCCGGTAGCGCTCGATGGAAATGGTCTCGATCAGGCCGACGTCGACCAGCCGCTCGGCCACCGGCTGAGCGGTGTGCTCGGGAAGGTCCAGCAGGGCAGCGACGGTGCCCGAATCCACCACCGGCAGATCGAGCGCACCGAGTAACTGCAAGGCCACGCGTGGTCGCGGATCGGGCTCCCGTTCGAGCAGACGGACGCTCGTGAGCAGTCTTTCGCGCACGCTGTGTTCGCCGTACGAGAGCAGGTCCAGTCTTCGCCGCGGATCGCCGAGCCGCGTGGCGAACTCCGCCATCGTCCACTCCGGACGCGTGGCCAGCCGGGCCGCGGCGATCCGCAGCGCGAGCGGGAGCCGCTCGCAGAGCTGGACCACCGTGGCCGTCGCGGTCGGATCGGCGTCCACCCGTTCGTCGCCGAGCAGTCGGCGTAGCAACAGGACCGACGCGCTCTGGGACAGCCGGCCCAGTCGGGCCTGCCGGTGGGTGCCGAGCGCACCGACGGCGGCACGCCCGGTCATCAGCACCGCACAGCCGGGCGGCGGGGAAAGCAGCGGACGGACTTGATCGGCGTCGACCACATCGTCGAGTACGACGAGTGCTCGGCGCCGCGCCACCACGTCCGGCCAGTGCGCGAGGTTGCCCTCCTCGGCGGTGACGCCGAGCGCGCGGTGTAGCGCCGTGTTCACTTCCTGTGCTGTCAACGGATTCGATGACCGCAGGTCCAGCCACACCTGCCCGTCGGGGAAGTGCGCCTCGACGGCACGGGCCGCACGCCGCGCGAGAGTGCTCTTCCCGGTGCCCGCCGGACCGTACACCGCGCACGCGCCGCCGTCGACCAGCCACGAGACCGTCGTGGACAGTTCGGCATCCCCGCCGACCACGATGTCGGTGTCCGAATCGGCCGGTGGCAGTTGAGGCGTCCTGGCCAACTGGACCGGCGCGGCGGCCGTTGGTTCGGCCACCGGCACCGACAGCTGCGGGTCCTCGCGCAGGATCTGTTGCTGCAACTCGCGAAGCGGTTTGCTCGGCTCGATTCCCAGCTCGTTGACCAGCAACCGGCGCAGGTCGTGGTAGGCGCCGAGCGCCTCCGCCTGCTGTCCGCATCGGTACAGAGTGACCATCAGATGGGCGTGCAGCCGTTCCCGCAACGGATACTGCGACACCAGCTGTTTGAGCTCGGGCAACAGCGGCTCGTGCCGGCCCAGCTCGATCTCCGCGCCGATGCGCGCCTCCAGCACGGCCAGGCGTGACTCGTCCAGCCGTGCCGCCTCGGCCATCACCCACGGGGTGGGCGCCACGTCCGCCAGCGGCGCGCCACGCCACAGGTCGAGCGCCGCCGTGAAGGACGCGGTGGCCGCGGCGGGATTGTGCGCCGCCAGGCTTTTCCGGCCCGCGGCCACCAGTCGTTCGTAGTCGTGCACGTCCAGCGCGCCGGCGGGCAGCTTGAGCAGGTAACCGGGCAGGCGGGTGACCAACACGTCGCCGTTGCGCAGCGCGCGCCGCAGCCGCCACACGTATCCCGCGAGCAACCCGCTTGCGCTGTCGGGAACCTCGTCCGGCCACAGCTCCGCGACCAGTCGCTCGGCCGGCACCATCTGGTTGGCGTTGAGCAACAACGCGGCGAGCAGCGCGCGCTGTTTGGGCGCGCCGACCGCCGACCAGCGCTGTCCGTCGAAGAACTCCAGCGTGCCGAGCAGCCGGAACCGGGTCGGCGTGGCGCGCTGCAACGAACTCGGTGGCATTGGTTCTCCCCCAGGTCGGTAGGACGCAATGCGGACGTCGCCGGCGCGGTTGTTGTCCGCGCAACGTGACGCCGGCCCATCGTGCTACGTGACGTTCCCGCTTGGGGAGCCGGGACTTCTTGGCCGTACTCCGAACGGTCTGCCGTGTCACTCGGGTGAAGCAATGGTCGGTTGCGGTTGGCGACCACGCGGGGGCGGGCTGTGATCGTCGACGGCAACACCGGCGGCGTATCGGGAGCACATCGTCGGTACATCGGCTGCGACGACGATCTGCCGTGCCGGCCCTTGCCGCACGAGTCTTGCGAAGCAGGAGAACCGATGCTGACCAATACCCCAGCTGACACCTCGCCCGGGACCGGCACGCGCGCCGGCTCGCCCGTCGGGTCGGGCGACCGCGTGGTGCTCAAGATCGGCACGTCGTCATTGGTCACGGACGGACGGCTGGACCCGGCCAAGCTCGACCGCCTGTGCGACACCGTCCACAGAGGAGTGATCGCCGGCCTGTCCCCCGTGCTGGTCACGTCCGGCGCGATCGCGATCGGCCGCACCCGGCACCCGGCCCTCGCCGCGGCGGGCACGGTGGTGCAGCAGGTCGCCGCCGCGCTCGGCCAGTCCCGGCTGTACTCCGCGATCCAGGCCGCCTTCGCCGACCGCGGCCTGCAGACCGGCCAGCTCCTGCTCACGCCGTACGAACTGGTCGAGGCCGACCGCGGCGGCGTGCGGCACACCCTGGAGACCATGCTCGCGCTGGGCATGATCCCGGTGGTCAACGAGAACGACGCGCTCGGCGTGCGCAACAACGACGTGCTCGCCGCGCTGCTCGGCGGTTTCCTCCAGGCCGACCTGCTGTTGTTGCTGACGGACGTGCCCGGCCTCTACGACCGGGACCCGACCCGGTCCGACGACGCCCAGCACCTCCGCGACGTCGTCGCCCTGACCCCGGAGCTGGAGCGGCTGGCCGGCGGATCGGCCGGTGGCGGCGGCACGGGCGGCATGCGGATGAAGCTCGGCGCGTGCTGGATCGCGACGTTCTCCGGCGTGCGCACGGTCATCGCGGACACCACCGATCCCGACGTGCTCGTCGCGGCGCACCGAGCCGGTCCGGTGGGCACGGCGTTCCGACCGCGCGCGGTGACCGGGGCGACGCCCGGGATCGGCACCCTGTGGCGGGCCTTCCGTACCCCGCCACGAGGGTCGGTCCGCTGCGCGCCGGCCGGCCTTTCCGCCGTCGAACGCGGCGAAACCCTGCGCCACCAGCACATCCTGGAGTCGCACACGACCTTCGACACCGGGGACGTCGTCGACATCTGCGCCCCCGACGGCCGCCCGGTGGCGCGCGGCGAGGTTCGCTGCGCCGGACCGTGCACGGCCGACCCCGGCTCACCCCTCGTCGCCGCCGGCGACTACGTGCGGATCGTGGAGGAATAGGAATGGCTGTGAGCGAAGTCTGCCGCAATGCGGCCGAGGCGTGGGCCACGGTCAAGTGCCTGCCGACCGCCGAGAAGAACGCGGTGCTGCTGGACATGGCGGTGGCGATCGAGGAGCACCGCGCGCGGATCATCGAGGCCAACGCGGCCGATGTCGCCGCCGCGCGGGCGGCCGGCGTCTCCGCCACCCTGGTCGACCGGCTGACGTTGACCGACCGCCGGATGGCCGGGCTGGCCAAGGCCATCCGGACCATCGCCGACCTGGCCGACCCGGTCGGCGAGGTGGTCGCCGGCTGGACTCGGCCGAACGGCCTGCTGGTCGAGCGCGTCCGCGAACCGCTCGGCGTGGTCGCGGTGATCTACGAGGCGCGGCCCAACGTCACCGCCGAGGTGGCCGCGTTGTGCCTGAAGTCGGGCAACTGCGCGGTGTTGCGGGGATCCTCGATGGCCGCGGCGTCCAACTCCGCGATCATGGCCGCGCTGGCCGACGCGATCGCCCGGCACGAGGCGGTGCCGGCCGCGGCGGTCCAGCTGATCGCCGATCCTTCCCGCGACGCCGCGTTGGAGCTCATGCGGGCCAAGGGGTATGTCGACCTGCTGGTGCCGCGCGGCGGCCCGGAGTTGATCGATTCCGTCGAGCGCAACGCCACCGTGCCGACGGTGATCGACGGCGCCGGCAACTGCCACGTCTACATCGACGGCTCGGCGGACCGGGCCGTCGCCACCGCCGTCACGATCAACGCCAAGACCTCCCGGCCCAGCGTGTGCAACGCGATGGAGACCCTGCTCGTGCACGAGGATCTCGCCCGCGACTGGCTGCCCGACGTGCTCGACGAGCTGGCCGCCGCGGGCGTGGAGATCCGGGGCTGCCCGACCGTGTGCGACATCTGGCCGAAGGCGGTGCGGGCGAGCGAGCAGGACTGGGGCACCGAGTACCTGGATCTCGTGCTCGCCGTGCGCGTGGTGCCGGACCTCGACGAGGCGATCGCCCACATCGACCGGTGGGGCACCGCCAACGCGGAGGCGATCGTCGCGCGGGACATCGACGTGGCCCGGAAGTTCGTCACGCGGGTGGACTCCGGCAGCGTGTTCGTGAACACCTCGACGCGCTACTCCGACGGCGGCGAGTTCGGCTACGGCGTGGAGATCGGCGTGTCCACGCAGAAACTGCACGTGCGCGGCCCGATGGGGCTGGCCGCGCTGACCACCGTGAAGAACGTCGTCTGGGGCAGCGGCCAGACCCGGGTCGTGTGAGGAGAAGCATGTCAGCCATCCACCCGGCGTCCCTGATGAGCGCCGTGGACCAGGCACTGTCCATAAAGTACAACAACCTCGTCTACGAGCTGCGCGACTCCGGCCATGACATCATCACGCTGTCGCTCGGCGAGGCGTTCTTCGACCTGCCGCTGCCGCGGTTCGACGACCTGTCCGGCGTGGGGCTGCACCACTACTCGCACTCGCGGGGCCTGCCGCAGCTGCGACAGCGGCTGGCCAAGTACTACCAGGACGAGTTCCAGGTGCCGGTCGACCCGGAGCAGGAGATCATCGTCACCGCCGGTTCCAAGGCGGCGATCTACATGACGCTGCTGGCGGTGCTGGAACCCGGTGACGAAGTGATCATCCCGGAGCCGTTCTGGCTGAGCTATCCGGAACAGGTCCGGCTCTGTCGCGGCGTCCCGGTCATGGTGCCGCACGAGGTGAGCGTGTTCGACCTCGGCCGCTACGTGACGCCGCGAACCCGGGCGATCGTGATCAACAATCCGAACAACCCGTCCGGCCGGGTGCACACCGTCGCCGAGCTGGCGCACGTGCACGACCTGGCGGAGGCGCACGGCCTGCTGGTCATCGCCGACGAGGCGTACAACGAGTTCGTCCCGCCGGGCACGGAGTTCCGGGCCTGCGGCGCGTTCGACCCGGACAAGCACCACACGGTCACGGTCAACTCGATGTCCAAGAACTACGGCATCTCCGGCTGGCGCATCGGCTACGTCATCGCGCACCGGCGGCTGATCGACGAGATCCTCAAGATCAACCAGCACCTGATCACCTGCGCGCCGACCATCCTGTCCTGTTACCTGGCCGAGCACTTCGACGACATCCTGGAGATCACCCGGCCCCAGATCCGCCGGGTGGTGGCCCTGCGCAACGAGGTCGCGGGCCGGCTGGCGGACGCGGGCATGACCGTCGTGCCGGGCTCGGCGTCGTTCTACCTGTTCGCCTCGCTCGGCGGTTCGGCGTTGGACTCGACCGCGTTCTGCACCCGGCTGCTGCGGGAGGGCGGGGTCAGCGTGGTGCCCGGCATCGCGTACGGCCAGTCGTGCGACCGGCACATCCGGATCTCGGTCGGCGCCGAGCCGGTGGACCGGGTGGCCAAAGGCATCACGGCGATCCGGGACCTGATCGACGCCACGAGCGTGCGATGACGGTCGACCTGTCGGCGGATGTCGGCGAGGGGTTCGGCGCCTACCGCGCGGCCGACGACGCGGCCCTGCTCCGGGTCGTGTCATCGGCCAACATCGCCTGCGGCTTCCACGCCGGCGATCCGGGCATCATGCACGCCACCGTCGCCGAGTGCGTGCGGCTCGGCGTCGGCGTCGGCGCGCATCCGGGCCTACCGGACCGCGAGGGCTTCGGCCGCCGCACCATGGCGCTCAGCCGGCACGAGGTCTACACCTACGTGCTGTGCCAACTCGGCGCCTTGGACGCGTTCACGCGGGCGCACGGCACCCGAATCCGCCATGTCACGCCGCACGGGCAACTCGGCAACGTCGCGGTGTCCGATGTGGACTGGGCCGAGGCGATCGTCGACGCCGTGCGCGACTTCGACGCCTCGCTGGCCGTTGTCGCGCTGGAAGGCGCGTTGACGAAGGCGGCCCGCGACGCCGGCCTGCCCGTGGCCGTGCTGGGCATCGCGGATCGCGCTTATTGTGAGGATGGCTCACTCGTCGCCCGCTCGTCCCCGGGGGCCGTGATCACCTCCGAACGAGAGGTGACGGCCCGGGTGGTCCGCATGGCGACCGACGGCGTGGTGCGGACGATCACGGGCCGGGACATCGCGCTGCGGCCGGACACCGTGCTCCTGCACGGGGACACCCCCGGCTCCGTCGACCTGGCGCGAGCCGTCCGTGCCGCCCTGACGTCGGCCGGCGTCGGCATCGAACCCCTGGCCGCCCGACTGTGATCGGCCTGGACACCGTGCCGTACGGCGACTCGGCGGTGCTCGTCACCGCGACCGGTGGCACCGCCGAGGAACGGTGGCGTGCCGTGCAACGCCTCGCCGACGTCATCGAGGCCGACCAGGTCACCGGAGTCCGCGACCTGGTCGCCACCTACGACAGCTTGTTGGTGGAGTTCGACTGCACACGCACGACCCACGACGACGTGGCGTCGACGTGTCGCGCCGCTTCGGGCCGCCCGGTCCGGTCCACGACCCCGCCGACGACGTGGCGAGTCCCGGTGGTCTACGGCGGCGAGCACGGCCCGGACCTGCCGGACGTGGCCGTCCAATTGGGACTGTCCCCCGATGCGGTGGTCGGCCTGCACGTGGAGACTCCTTGGGTGGTTCGCTTCACCGGCTCACCCGTGGGCGCACCCATGATGGACGGGTCCCGGCTACCCGGGCCGATCAGCCGCTGTCCGAGTCCTCGCACCCGCGTCCCGACCGGATCGGTGGCGGTGTCCGGGCGTCAGTGCGTGATCTATCCCGTGTCCTCACCCGGAGGCTGGCGGCTGATCGGCCGTACCCCGGCGCACCTGTCGCCACGCCCGGGCGATGTGGTCAGATTCGAGCCCATCGACGAATCCCGCTGGCACAAAGGTGTTTGAGGTTCTCGCTGCCGGGATCGCGTGTCTCACCGACCTCGGCCGGCCGGGACTGTCCAGGAAGGGCATCGCGGTCAATGGCGCCGCCGACCAGTTCTCCGCCACTGCCGCCAACATCCTGGTGGGCAATCCGGAGTCCGCCCCACTGGTCGAGATCACCGCATCGGCCCTCACCGTCGGGTTCGCCCGCGCCGCGCTGGTCTCCGTCACCGGAGCGCCCGCTACCGTTGCCTGCGACGGCCAACTCCACCGCACCTGGGAACCCATCTGCGTGCCCGCCGGCGCGACTCTGTCCATATCGGATGTCCACAACGGACTCCGGCGCTACCTTGCCGTGCGCGGCACGCTCCAGGTTTCCCGGACGCACGGCAGTTGCGCGCCGGACACCCTCCTCGGCGTCGGCACCTGGCTCCGCGCCGGCAGCCGCGTCGCCTTCGACACCGACTACGTTCCGTTCGACCATCCCGTCTTCCGGCACCCGTTGTTCCGGCTGGCGGTGCCCGTGCCCCGATTCGGCAGCCCCTGGACCATATCCGTCACCGACGGCCCCGACCTCCCGCGCTTGCGCCGCCTGGAGGAAAGCCTGTTCGCGGCGCCGTACCTCGTCACCCCCGACAGCAATCACATCGGCCTTCGCCTGCGGGGTCCGGCGCCGGCCCGCACGGACAGCGGCGAGATCCTGTCCCGCGGCGTTCCCGTCGGCGCGATCGAGGTCACCCCGTCCGGTGAGTTGCTTGTCCTGCAACGCGGCCGCCCGGTCACCGCCGGCTACCCGGTGGCCGCCGTCGCCACCAGCGTCGCCCAGTCCGCCCTCGGTCAGGCCGGTCCCGGCGACGTCCTCCGTTTCCGCCGCCGGTCCCTCTCGGACGCCGTCGCCACCTGCCGCGCCCGACGCCATGCCCTCGATGCCCTGACCACCCGGGTGTGCACCGTCCTCACCCGGGTCGGCATTCACCCGCCGACAGGGTCGTAGACCACGTCCGTCAGCCCGGTCAGATCGAGCAACCGGCGCGCCGGCCGTCCGCGTCGGCGACGACACCCGGCCAGAACTGGTCACCTCGGCGTAAATGCTTCGGGCACGCTCGGTCGGCCGAACGGCGGTACCGGGTGGCGGAGTCACGGGCGAAATTTAGCGAGCTAGGGGCAATCTGCAAACGGGGGCATAAGCGGGGGGATTCACGGGACCAGATGGCGGCAAAAGGGATGGATTGCCGTCGGCACCGGAGTGTCCTTCTATCCATGCCGTGTGCCGTGCGTCGTGAACGCATGCAAAAGCGTCATGAATCGGAAGGGAAACGATTCACCATGATGAGCACCACGCGGGCGAGACGCCTGCTGCTCGTGGCCCCGCTGGCGGCGGCCTGCCTGGTCGGCGCGCCGGCCGCGGCCATCGCCAAGCCCAGCGGCTTCGACCCGGCCGTGATCGCCCAGTTCCAGGCCGAGGCGCCGCTGGACGCGGTGGCCAACGCCGTCGGCGAGCAGGGGCGGGGCGCGTTCGCCGACACCTACGGCAACCTCTACGTGGACACCGACCACCACCGGGTCACCGTCTACGCGACCGACGCGGGCCGGGCGGCGAAGCTGCTGGCCGCGGCCAAGAGGGCGCACCCGGACATCGACCTGGCGCTGGTCACCGTCGTGCACGCGGACTACACCAAGGTCGCATTGGACGCCGGCATCGCCAAGATCATGGCCGGCAACGACGGCGTCAAGGCCGCCGACCTGACGGTCTACAGCGCGGCGGCCGCGCCCGACGGCTCCGGCATCCAGGTCACCGCCAAGCAGAGCGCCACGTCGCCCTCGTTCCGGTCCGCGCTGTCCGCGAGCGCGGGCGGCGGCATCCCGGTCACCGTCACGGCCGGCACGCCGATCACCCCGCGCTCGTGGCGGTGGAACGACACCAAGCCGTTCATCGGCGGCGACGTCCTGCTCGGCAACGACCACAAGTCCGGCTATCTGGCCCAGTGCACCTCCGGGCTGGCCACCGAGAAGGGCGGCCACGACTATCTGCTCACCGCCGCCCACTGCTTCCCCAACGGCGCGCACGTCTACGGCGAGGGCGACGCCGTCGGTCATTTCAACTACACGTTCGGTAATTCGGTCGGCACCGTCACATCGCTCAACGCCCATTGGGATGCCGAGGTGATCGACACCGGTTCGTCGGGTGGCTCAGGATCCAATTCGGACGAAGCCGACACGCCCACCGGAAAGTGGTACGTGGTCAATTCTTCGGCCTATTCCTACAATGGTCAGACCGTGTGCCAGGACGGTGCCCGCTCCTATTACAACGGCCACGGCGTGCCCTGTGGCACCAAGGTCGACAACCAGGACGTCACCTACACCGAGTCGTGGGACGACGGCAGCACGCACTCCGTGCGCGGCGTCCACGGCACGGCGAGCTACTCGTCGACCGACGGCGACTCCGGCGCCCTGGTGTTCACCGTCACCAGCTCCACCGCGCGGCAGGCCCGCGGCATGGTGTCGGCCGGCAACAGCGACTCCGACACGTACTGGACGGAGTCGCCGGACATCCTCGGCGCCTTCGGCATGACGCTGAACCCGCACGTCTGAGCCGACCCGCACTGCCGCCGCCGATATCCCGTTCGGCGGCGGCGGTCGCGGGTCTTCCCCGCTGACCTGGCCGTTCAAGCGCTGCCAACGAATCGGCAACGCGGGCCGGACCATGCTTCGGCGATGCCCGAACCCGACCGGACCGGCCCTGATCCCCGCCGAGTGCGCCATCATCCCGATCTGGCGCGAGAGCTGGACCTGCTGCGGATCCACGCGGCGGCCGGCACCCGCAAGGCCAAGGTGACCGTGCACGATCTGGCCCGGCTCACCGGCTTGCCGCGCTCGACCCTGCACAGTTACGTCACCGGCCAGACGCTGGCGCCGGCCGCGGTGCTGGACCGGATCGTCATCGCGCTCGGCGCGAACAGCACCGAGCAGCGGGAGTGGAGCGAAGCGTGGTACCGGCTGCACACAACGGAGCCGGCGCCCATCGGCCGGACCGCGCCGGCGCTGCTCGTGCCACCGGCCCGGATCCGTGGATTCACCGGACGGGCCAAGGAATTCGGGCAGCTGGACGACCTCGCGGGCGAGGTCGTCGCCCATGCCGGCCTGGTGATCGCGGCGGTGTGCGGAGGTCCGGGAACGGGTAAGACCGCGCTGGTCACCCAGTGGGCACACCGCGGCGGCGAGCGCTTTCCCGACGGCTGCCTGTATCTGGACCTTCGTGGCTACGACCAGGATCCGCCGGTGCCGGTGGACGACGCGCTCGCCACGCTGATGGGCATCCTCGCGCCGGGCGACGAGGTCCCCGCCGACCCGGCGGTCCGGGCGGCGCGCTACCGCAGCCTGCTCGCCGGCCGCAGAATGCTTGTCGTACTGGACAATGCGGTGGATTCCGGGCACGTCCGGCCGCTACTGCCGGGCACGGACACCTGCATGGTCGTCGTCACCAGTCGTGATCGACTGGTCGGTCTGGTCGCACGGGACGGCGCTCGCCGCGTCCAACTCGGCGCGCTGCCGCGGCCGGCGGCGGTTGATCTGCTCGGCACGCTCATCGGCGCCGAGCGGGTCGCCATCGAACCGGCCGCGGCCGGTTCGATCGCCGGCCTCTGCGCGGGCTTGCCGTTGGCGCTGCGGATCGCCGCGGAGCGGATCGACAGCGGTGGCGACCGGTCGCTGGCCGATGCCGCCGCCGAGTTCGCGATCGAACCGTTGGACTGGCTGACCGCCGGCGGTGATGCCCGCACCGATCTCCGCGCGGTGCTCTGCTGGTCCTATCATCGGCTCGCCGCCGCCGATCCGTTGGCGGCAATGGCGTTCCAGCAGCTGGGCGGGACTGCGGCAAGCGGTTTCACCGCCGCCGACGCCGCCGGTGCGGTCGGCGTGCCGGTCGTGCGCGCGCGGCGTCTGGTCGACGTCCTGGAGCGGGCGCATCTCGTCGAACCCCTTTCCCAGGGGCGATACCAGATGCACGGACTGCTGCGCGCGTACGCCGCCGAACTCGCGATCGACTTCGACAGCCGCCTCGTGCGCCCCCAGCGGGCGGTGGGGGCGCCGGGGTCAGGCCCGGCGTCCCCGTCCGGCCGGCTCAGCTCTGGCCGGGTGTGATCTGACTGAGGCGGAACTGCAGTTCGCAGCCGCCGGGGCGGCCGTCGGTGTCGTCCAGGAGCGTCACCGACTCGCTGGAACTGGCCGTCCAGTACTCGTTCTGGGGTAGGGCGTTGCCGCACTGGCCGTTGTCGGTGTCGGCATAGAACTTGATGTCCAGCGCCACGTCGTCCCGGCCGGAGACCGAGAAGACCAGGTAGCACCCGCCGGCGCTGTCGTCGGTGTCCACGATGATGTTGGGGCCGTAGCCGACGTTGGTCGGGACCGTGTACTGGCCCGGGCTGCCGCACTGGTTGTCGTTGCCGCCGCCGGTGGGGTACCACTGGTAGGAGATGTCGAGACCGGCGAACACGTGCGACGGGTCCTGGAGGCCGAACCCGAGCAGGCAGCCGCCACGCCGGCCGTCGGTGTCCAGCCGGATGGGCGTCGACCAGTTCGGCGTCGCATTCCACTGCGTTTTCGGTCCGCCGCACTGGGCTGGATCATCCCCCCTGCCGGTGGTTCCCGTGAACGAGATGCCGAAGCGCGGCGGCGGCGGCGCGGCCGCGGAGGCGATGCTGGCGGTGACCGCCATCGCGGCGGTCACCATGCACAACGACGTCAGCAAGCGTCTGTGCAGTCTCATGTCCCTGCTCCTGCGGTGAGGACGACAATGACATGATCAGTGCAGCAGCACGCCCCGCCGCGGCGGCCCGATCCGGGACCGTCCCGGATTTACCCGGACGCCAGCAGCCGGCCCCATTCCGTTGCCACGCAAGCGGGAGTTGGGATTCGGCTCGGGCGTGATCACCGGGCGTCCGGGTGTCGATCGAGGACATCCAGTTGCCGTCGCACACGTTCGGCCTCGGCGTATCTGCCCGTCTGCCGGTACAGCTCGAGCGCTTCCCGCCACGCCACGCCGGCCTGCTCGTGCTGGCCGAGTGCGACATGGGGGTGCCCGAGGTTGTCGAGGATGGCGGCGGCTTCGTAGGTGTCACCGAGGCTGCGGTACAGGGCGAGGGCCCGCTGGTAGTGCCTGATGGCCTGACCATGGTCACCGGTGTGGTGGTCGATGTAGCCCAGGGTGTCCAGGGTTTCCGCCTCGCCCTCGGTGTCGTGATGGTCGTGGCGCAGGGTGAGAGCGGCCTGGCAGTGGACGCGGGCGGTGTCGTAGTCGCCGAGCCGGGCGGCGTCCCAGCCCACGTCGTTGAGCGCGACGGCTTCCCACACCGGCAGGTCGAGGCCGCGGAAGAGAGCCAGTGCTCGGGTGGAGTGGTCCAGTGCCCGCCGGTCGTCTCCTCGCCGCTCCCAGGCCACCGAGAGCTGTCGGTGGGTGTGGGCCTGGTCGGTCGGCTGATGATGGTGTTCGGCCAGGGCGAGGGCTCGGTGCAGGTGTCCGAACGCCTCCTCGTGACGCCCCAGTTCGGCGTAGGCGCGACCGACGAACCGGTGGGCGCGGATGCGGGGCGTGGGATCGGACAGGTGCTCGGCGGCCGCCAGCGCCGCCCGCCACACGGCGAGCCAGTCATGACGGTGCCCCCGCCGGTACTGGAAGGTGGTCAGGGTCCAGGCCAGGTCCCAGACGCAGTGGTGCCAGGCGTGGCTGGTCGCAGTGTGCTGAGCAGCAAGCAGGTTGGCGTATTCACTGTCGAACCAGGCCTTCGCCGTCGGCAGGTCGGCCAGCGGATGAGGATGTGCGCCGGGCGCGGGTGGGTCGAGGCGGAGCGGCGCGAGGTGGGGGTCGAGGAGGCGGGCGGCGGTGTGGGCGGTGTGGGTGTAGAAGTCCATCACCCGCCGCAGTGCCTCGTCCCGTGCGTTCTCGGTCAGTTCCCGACTGGCGGTCGCGGTGGCATAGGCGCGGATCAGGTCATGCATCGAATAGCGGCCGTTCGGGCCGCGGTCGATCAGGCTGGCCTGATGCAACCCACGGAGTGCCCGCTCGGCCTGCTTCGGGGAAAGGCCGAGCAGGCTGATGGCCGCCGGCAGCGCGATGTCCGGGCCCGGGGCGATCCCCAGCAACCCGAACATGTGCACCTGCTCGTCGGTCAGTGCGCGCAGCGACCACGACAGCGCCGCGCGCAGACTCGCGGCCGGATCGTTCTCGTCCTCGAAGGCATCCAGGCGGGCGGTGTCCCGCAGTTCGGCGGCCAGGACGGCAAGCGGTTGGTCGGCGGCGGCGTGAACACGGGCGGCCACAATGGCCAACGCGAGCGGGAACCCGGCGCAGTGCGCCAGCAGTTCGTCGACCGCGTCAGGTTCGGCGCGCAGCCGGTCGGCCCCGAGTCGGTTGGTCAGGAGCTGGCGGGCCTCGGCGTCGGTGAGTGCGTCCAGCTTGAGTTGGTGAGCGCCGTGCCGGACTGCGAGGCCGGTGAGGTGTCGGCGGCTCGTCACCGTCACCGCGCAGCTCGGGCTGCCCGGCAGCAGTGAGTCGATCTGGGCGGCGTCGGCGGCGTTGTCCAGCACGATCAGTATCCGCTTGTCCGCGACGAGGCTGCGGTACAACCCGACCTGTGCTTGCGGATCGGGCGGAATGCCGGCCGGGTCGACGCCGAGGGCGTCGAGGAAGCCGCGGATCGCCACCGCCGGCGCCAGTGGCAGGTCCACGGGGGAAAAACCGTGCAGGTCGACGAACAACTGCCCGTCGGGGAACCGATGTACATGCTGGTGCGCCCAGTGCAGGGCCAGTGATGTCTTGCCGATGCCCCCGGCTCCGGTCAGCGTTGAGATCACCATGTCGGCGTGCTGGTTCAGCGCGGTGTCCAGGTACGCCAGTTCGGTGGTCCGTCCGGCGAACACTCGGGGTGGGGCGGGCAGTTGCCGAGGCACCGGCCGGGACTGGGGCGCGGATGCGACCACCGGTGTTGGTGCGGCCAGCGCAGGATCGGCCGTGACGATCTGCTGGTGCAACTCTCGCAGGGGCAATCCGGGGTCGGTGCCCAGTTCCTCCGCCAACAGGTGGCGAAGGCGGTGGTAGTGCTCCAGGGCCTGCGCCTGGCGCCCGCTGCGATACAACGCGAGCAGGTACTGGCCGGCCAGCCGCTCATCCAACGGGTGCTGACCGGTCTGTTCGGCCAACTCCGCCAGCAGTGTGGCGTGCTGCCCACGCCGCAACTGGATGTCGGTGAGATCCAGGCGGGCCGCACGCCATTCCACGCCCAATGAGACGCGCAGGTCGGCGAACCAGGGCGTCTCCAGCCCGCTGAACGGCACGCCACGCCACAACTGCAACGCCTGCTCGAACAGCGTCGCGGCGGTGTCGTCATCCGTGCGGCCACGGGCGTCGCCGACCAACTGGCGGAACCGGTGCAGGTCCACCGCGGCCGGGTCCACGGCGAGTCGGTAGCCGGCCGACCGCCACGCGATCGTCACGTCGCTGTTCGCGGCCAATGCCTTACGCACCAACGTCACGCTGTGCTGCACCGCGGCACGTGGCCGCCGCGGCAGTTGCCGTGTGCCCCACACGCGGTCCACCAGATGGTCGACGGGCACCGTCTGGTTCGCCTCGAACACCAGCACCGCCAGGACCGCCTGCAGTTGCGTGTAGCCGATGTCGACGAGTCGGTCGGCGGCGTGGACGGTGACCTCTCCGAGCACGCGGAACTCCACGGCCGCGCCGTCGCCGGCCGGCCTCTCCCCAGAAGACACGACGCCTTGCTTAGCAGCGCCGAGCAGGGCACTCAATCAGTACGACCGCGGTGCGAACGTTCGGCGGGGCATAGTGCTACCGATCGACACAGTGGGCGAGGCGAACAGACCAGACCGCCTCAGTCGTGGAGTGACTCCTCGGTGACCATCGGGCGGTCGGCCGCGCCGCGCAGCAGGACGGCGACCAACACTGCCGAGAGCAGGGCAGCGGCGCCGCAGACCAGGTAGCCCACGGAATAGGCGTGGTCCAGCGCCTGGAACGCGACGTCCTTGAGCGGGTTGAACGGCATCGTGCCGCCGGTCGGCGAGGGCACCGTCGCAGGGACGGCATTCGCCCCCAGCGGTCCGGAGTTCACCGCGCCGACGGCGGCCTCGACGCCGGCCCGCTGGCTCTCCGGCACGTGGGAGGGCGCGGAGTTGAAGGCCGCCAGCGCGGAGCGCAGCGCGTCGCTGCCGGCCAGCTTGTCCTGGATCTCGGCCGCGGCCCGGCTCAGCGCGATCGCGCCGACGACGGCCGGGCCGAGCGTGAACCCGAAGTCCCGCAACTGACTCGTCGTGCCGGACGCCATGCCGGCGAGATGGTTCGGCACGGTGTTCACGGCGACGGCCGTCACGCCGGACAGCGCGAAGGCGAAGCCGATGCCGATCAGGGCCAGCGGGGCGACGATCGGCAGCACGGACAGCGTCGCCGCCGACTGCGTCGCGATCCAGCCGTCGCCGATCGCGATCAGCAGGAAGCCGCCGCCCAACGCCCAGCGCGGGTTGTAGTGGTGGATCGCCCGTTCGACCAACGGGGTCAACAGCAGCGCGAACCCGTTCAGCAACACGAACGCCACCGCGGTCTGCATCGGCGTGAACTCCTGGATCGCCGACAGCCGGATGCTGGTGGCATAGGCGGTGCCCAGGAACGCGAACATGCCGACCACCGTCACCAGCGAGTTCACCGCGAACGCCCGGCTGGCGAACAGATCCAGCCGCAGCAACGGGGCCTCCGCGCGCCGTTCCGCGACGATGAACAGCGCGAAGAACACCACCGCCAGCAGGAATCCGCCGAGCACCCAGCCGTTCGACCAGCCGCTGGTGGACCCCTGGATCACGGCGAACAGCAGCGCGAACAGCGAGACCGCGATGGTGACCTGGCCCGGCCAGTCCAGCGACCGTCCCTCAGGCGCCGAGGAGTTCCGGGCGGCGAACCCCACGGCCGCGCTGACCAGCGCCAGCAGGCCGACCAGGACAAACGCCCAGCGCCAGGTGGCGGTCGGGTCGCCACCCCAGCCGATCTTGGTCGCCAGCCCGCCGAGGACCGGTGACACGAAACCGCCGCTGGACAGCGCGGCGGCCCAGATGGCGATGCCGCGAGCGCGGGTGGCGGCGGTGTGCGTCCCGGCGGCGACCATCGCCAGCGTGGTCGGGAACAAGACGGCGGCGCCGGTGCCCGCGACTGCCTGCCCGATCCACAGCACCGCCACTCGGGCATCGGTGCTCACGCCGGCGCCCGGCGTGAGCACGCTGATGAGCTCGCCCAACGCGAGCAGGACGCTGCCGCCGATCAGCAGCCGCTTGCGGCCGAACAGGTCCCCGAGCACGCCGAAGGTCAGCTCCAGCAGCGTCACCGGGACCAGGAAGGCGTCGGAGATCCAGGTCAGCTGGGCGGACGTGGTGCCGAGGTCCTGTTGGAACTGGCCGTTGAGCACGGCCGGAATGGCGAGCGCGACCTGGGCCACGCAGACCGCCAGCGCGGTGGCGACCTGGGTGCCGCGGGTCATCGACGGGGTACGCACGGCTGTCCTGCTCATGAGACCTCCACGGTGAGGCGAGCGACGCGGAGGTGAACGTACAGGATTCCTGTGCTTTTGGCGCCGGATCGACACGGATCCGCAACCAACCGGCGCGATTGGCCCAGTCCGCCATCCATCGGTCACCATGGTCGAATGGCACCACCCGCCCCGGCCCGACAGCCCGACGACGACCGGAAATCCGCGCCGCCCAGCCTGCTGTACCTGACCAAGCAGCTCGAACTGGCCGTCCGAGCGCACCTGGACGAACTACTGCGCCCGGCGGCGATCACCGTTTTGCAGTACACCGCGCTGACCGTGCTGGAGCGTCGGTCGAACCTGACCACGGCGGAGCTGGCCCGCAACTCGTTCGTCACCGATCAGGCCATGGCCGACATGGTCACCGGCCTCGACGACCGCGGCCTCATCGCGCGCGACACGGATCCACGGGACCGGCGACGACGGGTGATCCGACTGACCCAGAAGGGCGAGCGGCTGCTGGACCGGTTCCGCGGACCGGTCGCCGCACTCGAGGCACAGATGATCTACCGGCTCACCGG
>DATJJB010000659.1:0-21060 GCA_035492655.1 Kutzneria sp.
CGTCCGCGGCGTTCCCCTGTCCTCCATCCAGGATGGGGCCGCCACGTGGTTCTCGCAGATCGCCGACGACCCCCGCTTCGACGCCGCTTGGCAGATCTGGCAAGCCGCCCTCGCCGCCCCCGCTTGGACCGGCGCGCCTCGTTGGCTGCACGCCGACCTCCACCCCGCCAACGTCGTCGTCCAGGACGGCCGGCTGGCCGGCATCGTCGACTTCGGCGAGCTCTGCAGCGGCGACCCCGCCGCCGACCTCGCCGCCGCCTGGCTCCTCCTCCCCGACGGCGCCGCTCGCCCCTTTTTCGACGCCTACGCCGACGCCGACCCCGCCACCATCACCCGCGCCCGCGGCTTGGCCGTCGTGAAGTCCTTGGTCCTCATCAGCATCGGCCAGAACGGCCGCCTCGGCCTTGCCGGCGGCAAACCCACCTGGGAGCCTGCCGGCCACGCCGCCCTCGACCGCGCACTGTCGGTTAGCGGGAGCCGCTGACGTACAGCATGTCGCCCATGCGCGTCTCGTCGTCCCCGAGGGAGGAAAGATCGTTGGCCGCCAACAGGTCCCGGATGGTGTGGCCGGTCAGCGTCCAGCCTCGGCCGGCCAGGTACGGGGCGGCTTCGTTGCGTTCGCCGAAGTAGCGCAGCTTGGCCATGTCGGTGTCGTAGCTCTGCGCACGCCAGCGTTCGGACATGCGGTTCAGCTGTTCCTTCGTCTGTTCTTCCTGACCGGGACGAGGATTGGGTCGGCTCTCGGTGGCCACGCGGCTGCCGGGCGCGCTGAGGGCGGTGATGGTGTCGAGCAAGGCGTCCTGCGCCTCGGGCGGGAGGTAACCGAGCAGGCCTTCGGCGCTCCAGGCGGTGGGGAGGCTCGGGTCGAACCCGGCAGCGCGCAGCGCGGCGGGCCAATCCTCGCGGAGGTCGACGGCGACGACACGCCGATCGGCCGTGGGGGAGACGCCCAGCTCGGCCAGGGCACGGGACTTGAACTCGATGACGGACGGCTGGTCGACCTCGTAGACCACGGTCCCGACCGGCCACGACAGTCGATAGGCGCGGGAATCCAGCCCCGCGGCCAGGATCACGGCCTGCGTGACGCCGACCCCCGCCGCGTCGAGGAAGAACTGGTCGTAGAACCGGCCGCGGATCTTGGCCACGTCGATCCACACCTGCTCGACCAGGTCGCCGGGCGGCGTTTCGCCGGTCGCCAGCCGGGTGATGGCGGCCACGCCCACCGCGCGGACGAGTTGCTCGGCGAACGAGTCGTCGAACAGGGCCGGATCCTGGCGGCTCGCGATCGCCCGGGCCGCCGCGGCCATGGTGGCCGTGGAGCCGACGCTGGACGCCAGATCCCAGGTGTCGCCGTCGCGCCGGGGGGAAGTCATGATCGCGACTATGCCAGCGCCCCCTGACAGTCCCGTGGCGGGGATTTGCGCTGGAGTGCACTCCAGCTTTTAGCGTCTTCGGCATGACGACGACCGCTCAGCACAAGATCGGCACCGGCTTCGACGCCACCAGCACGGCGGCCGAGGTCCTCGCCGGCATCGACCTGTCCGGCAAGCTCGCGCTGGTCACCGGCGGCTACTCGGGCATCGGCATCGAGACCACGAAGGCGCTGGTCGACGCCGGTGCGCAGGTGATCGTGCCGGCCCGCCGCCGGGCCACCGCCGAGGAGGCGCTGGCCGGCATCGCCAACGTCGAGATCGACGAGCTGGACCTGAGCGACCTGGCCAGCGTCAAGGCGTTCGCCGACCGCTTCCTGGCCACCGGCCGCCGGCTCGACCTGGTGATCACCAACGCCGGCGTGATGGCCTGCCCGGAGACCCGCGTCGCCAACGGCTGGGAGGTCCAGTTCGCCACCAACCACCTGGGCCACTTCGCCCTGGTCAACCGGCTCTGGCCGGCGGTCGCGGACGGCGCGCGGGTGGTCGTGCTGTCCTCGCGCGGCCACTTCTTCTCGCCGGTCCGCTGGGACGACCTCCAGTTCACCCAGGGCTACGAGAAGTGGACGGCCTACGGCCAGGCCAAGACGGCCAACGTCCTGTTCGCGGTCCAGCTGAACAAGCTGGCCGACAACGTGCAGGTCTTCGCGGTGCACCCCGGCGGCATCTGGACGCCGTTGCAGCGCCACCTGTCGACCGAGGAGAAGATCGAGCGCGGCTGGATCGACGAGGCCGGCAACCAGCTGGTCAAGTTCAAGACCCCGGAACAGGGGGCCGCGACCACCCTGTTCGCCGCGACCTCGCCGCAGCTGGACGGCCTCGGCGGCGTCTACCTGGAGGACTGCGACGTGGCCGAGGCGGTCGCCGAGGACGCCGACCCGGCCACGACGTGGAGCGGTGTCAAGGCGTACGCGACGGACCCGGCGCAGGCCGAGCGCCTGTGGGCGCTGTCGGCGGAAATGACCGGCGTCGACGCGTTCGCCTGAAATAGCATGCCGGCGTGGATGATCTCTGCGCCGAATGCGGCTTCCGCTACGACCTGGCCGACGCGCCGGCCGCCGCCGGGGACATCCGGCGGCTGGCCGGCGAGGTCGCGACCGTGCTCAGGACGCCGGGCCACCGGCTGGCCGAGCGGCGTGAGCCGGAGCTGTGGTCGCCGCTGGAGTACGGCTGCCACCTGCGGGACGTGTTCCTGGTGCAGCGCGAGCGGGTGTTGCAGGCCCGGCGGGACAACGGTTTCACCTGCGTGACCATGGGCCGCGACATCCGGGTCGAGCACGACGGTTACGCCGACCAGCAGCCGGCCGACGTGGCCCGCCAGCTGACCGACGCCGCGCTGCTGTTCGGCAATGTGCTCGACCGGCTCGGCGCGGACTGGGACAACGAGATGGTGTATTCGTGGCCGGCGCCGCACCGGGCCTCGCTGCGCTGGGTGGCCGTGCACACCGTGCACGAGGCGCGGCACCACCTGCACGACATCCGCGGCCAGCTCGGTCAACCGGCCAGTTGACCGGAAATCCGCTCCGGACGTGGACATCTTCGCGTGTTCGGGCAGGCTCGTCGCCCGATTCGCCCGACCCGGTTGTCCGGCCCGGCCGGCCACCTTACGGTCGGGACGGCGAGCTCGAGACCTGCTCCCTCTCGCGACCGGTACCCCCAGTCGGCCGCGCGGGGGAGCTTCTCGTGTCCCGGGCGGCAGGTGTGACTTCCGGCCACGGATCGCCACCGAACCCGCCCGCGTGCCGGACACTGTGGGCAGGCCGCCGTATCATCGTTTGAGAGCGCTTCCACGAATCTTGACCATGTGGTAGAAATTTGTCCGTGTCCGGGCGACGCGCCATGACCGCCACCGAACCGACCGCGCCGCGGCCGGCAGACCTGCGCGCCGCCACCACAGCCACTTACCTGGCCTTCGCCGGCTGCGGCATGCTGCTGTCCAGCGGCCTGGCCCGGCTCCCGCAGCTGCGCGACGACCTGCACCTCGACACCGGCCAGCTCGGCGCGATCCTGTTGGCCGGCGCGGCCGGCGCGCTGGTCTCGCGGCCGTTCTCCGGGCGGGTGGTCACGCGGCTGGGGCAGAGTCGCACGGTCGCCTGGATGTCCGCCGGCTCCAGCGTCGCCCTGGTGCTGATCGGCCTGTCCGACGTGGCCGGCGTGTGGTTCCTGATCACCGGCCTGCTGCTGTTCGGCTTCTTCAGCTCGTCCTGGGACGTCGCGATGAACATCCAGGGCACGGTGGTGGAGCGGCGGCTCGGCCGGTCGATCATGCCTCGTTTCCACGCCGGCTACAGCATCGGCACCGTGCTGGGCGCGCTGCTGGGCGCGGCGATGATCCAGCTGGCCGTGCCGGTGCCGCTGCACCTGATCATCGTGGCGATCGCGGTGGCGGCGGTGCTGCCCTATGCGGTGCGCGCCTTCCTGCCCGACGCGCGTCCGTCCACATCAGACAGTCGCAAGCCGCATGCCACGCTGCGCTACTGGCGTGAGCCCCGCACGCTGATGATCGGCGTGTTCGTGCTGGCCGCCGGCTTCAGCGAGGGCGCCGGCAACGACTGGACCGGCGTCAGCTTCGTCGACGGCTATCACGCCTCGCCGGCGCTGGGCACCGTCGCCTACGCCACCTTCCTGGCCGCGATGACCGCAACCCGCTGGTTCGGCCTGCGGCTGCTGGACACCTTCGGCCGCGTGCCGGTGCTGCGGATCCAGGGCGCGGTCGCCGTGCTGGGGCTGCTGTTGTTCATCTTCGCGCCGGCCGTTCCGCTCGCCTTTCTCGGGGCCGCCCTGTGGGGCGTCGGCGTCGCTTTCGGCTACCCGGTGGGCATGAGCGCGGCCGCGGACGACCCGGCGCACGCCGCCGGCCGGGTCACCGTGGCGTCCTCGGTCGCGAAGATCGCCAGTTTCGCCGGGCCGCCGCTGCTCGGCCTGCTCGGCGACCACGTGACGATCCTGCGGGCCCTGCTCGCGGTGGCCGCCCTACAGGTGGTCGCGCTGTGCCTGGCCCCGGCCACCCGCCCGCTCGCCCGGTCCGCCACCGGTGCATCGACAACCCGTGAAGACAGGAGCAACGCAGGTGGTCGACCAGCCTTACCGTGATCCGGCCCTGCCCGTCGCCGAGCGCATCGACGACCTGCTGGCCAGGATGACACTGCCGGAGAAGATCGGTCAGATGCTGCACCTGGACGCCCGCGGCGGCGTCCGGGACCTGATCGACGACTTCCATGTCGGCGCGATCCTGCACACCTCGCCGGAGAACCTGGTGCTGGCGATGGAACTGGCCGCCAACACCCGGCTGGGCATCCCGCTGCTGACCGGCGAGGACTGCATCCACGGTCACTCGTTCTGGCCCGGCGCCACCATCTTCCCGAGCCAGCTGGGCATGGCCTGCTCGTGGGACGCCGGGCTGGTCGAGCGGGCGGCGCGGGCGACGGCGGTCGAGGTGTCGGCGACCGGTGTGCACTGGACGTTCTCCCCGGTGCTGTGCATCGCGCGCGACCTGCGCTGGGGCCGGGTCGACGAGACGTTCGGCGAGGACCCGTTCCTGATCGGCGAGTACGCGTCGGCCATGGTCAAGGGCTACCAGGGCGACGGGCTGGCCGACCCGACGGCGATCCTGGCCTGTGCCAAGCACTTCGCCGGCTACTCGGAGACGCAGGGTGGCCGGGACGCCACCGAGGCCGACATCTCGCAGCGCAAGCTGCGGTCCTGGTTCCTGCCGCCGTTCGAGCGGGTGGCCCGCGAGGGCTGCCGCACCTTCATGCTCGGCTACCAGTCCATCGACGGCGTGCCGATCACCGCGAACCAGTGGCTGCTCAAGGAAGTCCTGCGCGACGAGTGGAAGTACTCGGGCACGCTGGTCACCGACTGGGACAACGTCGGCCGCATGGTGTGGGAGCAGCACATCGTCGCCGACCATGCCGAGGCCGCCGCGCTGGCGGTGCGCTCCGGCAACGACCTCGTGCTGGTCACCAAGGAGTTCTTCCAGGGCGCGCAGGACGCCGTCGCACGCGGCATACTGTCCGAAGAGGACATCGACGCCGCGGTGCGCCGAATCCTCACGCTCAAGTTCGAGCTTGGCCTGTTCGAGAACCCGCGGGTGCCCGACCAGGCGCGACAGCAGGAAGTCGTGGGCAGCGCCGAACACGCCGCGGTGAACCTGGAGATGGCTCGGCGCAGTCTGGTGCTGCTGACCAACGACGGCACGCTGCCGTTGGGCGGCAACGAGGTCCGCATCGCCGTGGTCGGCCCGAACGCCGACGACGTCGACGCCCAGCTCGGCGACTGGGCCGGCGCGTCCGGCCAGGTCGACTGGCTGCCCGACGGCCACCCGCGGCACCTCACCGAGACCGTCGTCGACGGCCTGCGCGCGGTCGTCCCTCCCGAGTGGACGGTCGAGTACGCGCTCGGCGCGCGGATCGCCTCCTTCGGTCCGGATCCGGACGGCCCGGTGCTGCCGGACGGCCAGCCCGCGCCCGAGGTGGTGCACCCGGAGCCGGCCGACCCGGCGCTGATCGCGTCCGCGGTCGCCGCGGCCGAGGCGTCCGACGTGGTCGTCGCGGTCGTCGGCGACACCATCGGCCTGATCGGCGAGGCCCGGTCCACGGCCACGCTCGAGCTCGTCGGCGGGCAGATCGCGCTGCTGGACGCGTTGGCGCGGACCGGAAAGCCGCTCGTGGTGGTGGTGATCAGCTCGAAGCCGCTGGTGCTGCCGCCGTCGGCGGAGCACGCCGCCGCCATCGTGCAGGCGTTCAACCCGGGCATGAAGGGCGGCCGGGCCATCGCCGAGCTGCTGCTGGGCCTGATCGAGCCGAGCGGCCGGCTGCCGATCACCGTGCCGCGCCACGTCGGCCAGCAACCCGTGTTCTACAACCAGATCCGCGGCCAGCACGGGCACCGCTACGCCGACCTCACCCAGGACCCGCTGTTCGCGTTCGGCGAGGGCCTGAGCTACACCACGCTGTCCTACTCGGACCTGGCCGTGACCACGCCGGTGGTCGGGCCGGCCGACGTGGTGCGGGCCGAGGTCACGGTGTCCAACACCGGCGCCCGGCCGGCCCGCGAGACCGTGCAGGTCTACCTTCGGGACCTGATCACCTCGGTGACCTGGGCCGACCAGGAACTCAAGGCGTACAAGCAGGTCGACGTGCCGGCCGGGGAGTCCGTGCGGGTGTCGGTCGAGCTGCCGGCGGCCGACTGCACGCTGGTCACCGCCGACGGCCGCCGGATCGTCGAGCCCGGCGATTTCGAGCTGCTGGTCGGGCACTCCTCACGGCCGCGGGACCTGCTGGCGGCCAAGTTCACCGTCTCCTGACGGCAGTGCGGGCCCGGCCGACCGGGCCCTCACTGCGCCGGCAGCACCGAGGTGTCGATCAGGCCGTGCCGCAGGACGCTGCGCGCGTCCAGCTCGGCCTTGGTGTGCTTGTTCCGCAACGCCAACACCGTCTTCAGCTCGGCGTCGCGGAACCGGCCGTTCGGCGTCAGCCCGGTGCCGGGGCTGATGAGCACGGCGATGTGCCGCCGGGCCAGGTACTCGTCGAAGGCCAGCCGGTCCTGCACGGCCGCGAGCAGCAGCTCGGGCCGGCGGCCGGCGATGATGTCGCGGGCGGTGCGCAGCAGCACGCCGACCAAACCACGCAGGTCGAAACCGTTGCGCTGCAAGGAATCGCCGGTGGTGGCGAGCACCGCGCCGATGTACGGCCCGATGTCGGCGACGGACGCGATCCGGCGCGCGCCCTGGTGTTCGGCTCGCAGTTCGTTGCCGGCGTTGAGCACGGTCATGGCGCAGCCGCCGGTCAGGAGAGCGGTTGCCCGGCGCGGCGTCGAGCCGAGCGCGGTGACGGCGTAACGGATGCCGAGGCGCTGCAACAGTTCGTAGCCGACGAAGGCCAGCCCCGAGCCGGGCACGTCGACGCCGAGGGTGGCGCCGTCCAGTTCGGTCACGCCGGGCGCGGCGCACAGCGACAGTCCGAGTCCACGATCAAGGGCGGCCAGCATGCGCACATCGCCCAGTCGGCCCAACGGATTGTCGGGCACGCAGCGGTAGGCGACCACGTTGTCCGGATTCGTCACGATGGCATCGAGGTCGCCGTCGAGCAGCGCCGCGAACTGTTCGCGTGACGAGCCGGCCGGCACCTCGACGAGCCGCAGCCCGGCGTCGTCGAGCGCGCCGGTCCTGGCCGCGACCTCGAGCAACGCCGACGGGCTCGCCGTGCCCAGCCTGAGCTCTCGCACCGATCGCACCTCGCAACAATCGATTTGCTCCGGGCCAGCGTATTGCCGGGCCGACGCCGGTCGCAATCAATTGCCCTCGGTGGCCGCGCGATTCAGGGTGTTCGGCCAGTGCCATGCGGGCCGACCCGCCCCCGCACGGATCAGAGCGGATCGGTGAGCGCTCCCAGATGGTCGGTCAGGCTGATGTTCTCGGCGTAGTCGACGGGCGCGACGACGATGGACACGCCGTCGTCCTCCAGCGCCTTGCGCAGCGTGGGCAGCAGGTCGGCGGCCTGGGTCACGTGGTGGCCGGTGGCGCCGAAACTGGCCGCGTACTGGGTGATCTCCGGGTTGGCGAAGCGCACGTTGGACACCTTGCCGGTCTCCAGCCGCATCTTCCACTCGATCAGGCCGTAGCCGCTGTCCTCCCACACCAGCACGGTCAGCGGCAGACGCTCCCGCACGGCCGTCTCGATCTCCTGCGAGTGCATGAGGAACGAGCCGTCGCCGGTCACCGCCAGCACCCGCCGGTCGGGCCGGGCCAGGTGCACGCCCAGCGCCCCGGGCAGCGCGAAACCCATGGTGGACAAGCCGTTGGAGATCAGGCAGGTGTTGGCCGCGTAGGTCGGGTACAGGCGGGCCATCCACATCTTGACCGCGCCGGTGTCGACCAGCACGATGTCGTCCCGGCCGAGCGCGGCCCTGGTGTCGGCGACAATGCGTTGCGGCGACAGGGGAAACCGGTCGTCCTGCTGGCCGCGGGCCAGCTCGTCGGCCACCAGCTCGCGGATCTTGGCCGCCCCGGTCTGCCGCGGCCGGGCCGGCACCGCCTCGCGCAGGGCGTCCAGCGACGCGCTGATGTCGCCCTCGATGCCGACGGCCACCGAGTAGTGCGCGTCCACCTCGGCCGCGAACCGGTGGATGTGGATGATCTGCTTGTCGCCGTCCGGGTTGATCTTGACCGGGTCGAACTCCTGGAGCTCGTAGCCGACGGCCACGATCACGTCGGCCTGGTCGAAGCCGAAGTTGGCGTAGTCGCGGCGCATGAAACCGATGGTGCCCATGGAGTTCGGGTGGTCGTCGGGCAGGATTCCCTTGCCGTGGAACGTGGTCGCGACCGCCACGCCGGTGTGCTCGGCGAACCGGGCCAGCGCCCCGGCGGCGTGGTTGCGCGCCGCGCCGTGACCGGCCAGCACCACCGGGTTCTTCGCCTCACGCAGGATCGCCGCCGCCCGCTCGACCTGGCCGGCCGACGGCGCTTCCGGATGAACCACGTTGAGCGGCAACGGCTTCAGCGCCGCCGGCGCCGCCTCCACCTCCACGTCCTCCGGCACCGCCAGGTACACCGCGCCCGGCCGCTCGCTCTGCGCCGTCTTGAACGCCCGGCGCAGCATCTCCGGCACCGCCGCGGCCGACGGCACGCTGGCCGAGAACTGCGTGATCGGCGCGAACAGGCTCACCAGGTCCACGAACTGGTGCGACTCCTTGTACTCGCGGAACTGGCCCACCTGCGCCGACAGCGCCACCAGCGGCGTCGAGTTCGTGGTCGCGTCGGCCACCCCCAGCTGCAGGTTGATCGCGCCCGGCCCCAGCGTCGCCGACACCACGCCGGCCCTGCCCGTCACCCGACCGTACATCTCGGCCATGAACGACGCCGCCTGCTCGTGCCGGGTCAGCACGTACCGGATCGGCGAGTCGTCCAGCGCGTTGGTCAGCCGCATGTTCTCCTCGCCCGGGATGCCGAACACGACCTCGACACCCTCGGCCAGCAAGCACTCCACGATCAGATCGGCGGCCGTCCGGCCGTCACGCTCCTGTGACATACCTCAGGCTTACCACTCGGTCCGGCCGGGAACCCGCCGGTGAGCGCCCTTTCACACTTCGGTAATCCGACCACGTGCGGGCCTGGCCCGTCCTAGCATTCACGAGTGAGCGACGAGGGCCTTCAGCCCGGGCTGTGGCTGGTGTACGTGACGCTGGACGACATGTCCGGCCTCACGATCGTGGAGATCGAGGACGACGGCTCGGTGCGGGTGCTCGGCCCCGATCGCGGCGTCCACCTGTTCCCGACGCGGGGCGGGCTGGCGGACTTCCTGGCTTCCGGCGAGTCGCACAGCCTCGAAGGCCGGCTGGACGGCGTCGACCTGGCCGCCGAGGAGCCGCAGGTCGACGCCGATTTCGTCTACCTGCGCGACAGGCAGAATCTGGCCCCGCACGTGGCGGGCAAGCTGTGGCGGAACTGCCTGCTGCTGGTGGACGGCTGCGGCCTCGGCGAGCCGGCGACGGTGGAGGACGCCGCGGCCCAGGTGGCGGCGCTGACCAAGGTCCGGGACGACTTCGAGCAGCCGGAGTACGCCGAGCGAGACTACTGGATCGGCCGCTACGTGCAGCCGGTGCGGCTGACGGTGCCGTCCGGCACCGGCGTGACGCTGGTGGCCCCGAAGGGTTTCTGGGACACCGAGCCGGAGGCGCAGGCGTTCCTCGGCGACTTCGACCAGGTCGTGCTGTTCCACAACGTGGAGGCGTTGACGCAGTACGTCCGGTCGCCGGGCACGGACCAGATGCGGGAGGCCTCGTGGTGGCCGGCGGACGCGCCGGAATTCGAGCCGCGGCACACGGTGGACGTGCGGCTGGCCGATCCGCACGACCCCGATTCGGACGCCTTCGAGTACCTGCGCGGCCTGCTGATGGTCCTGCCCGGACCGCCGAACACGTACAACGTGCACGGCAGCGGCGCGCTGCGGGTGAACCTCATGGCCAAGCGGATCCCGAAGATGCTGGCCCGTATGGACGGCTTGATCACCTGGCACTAGCGCATGTCGCGGCCCTTCCACAGGGCGCCGCCGCGCAGGGATCGCCACGCGGAGTCCAGCAGCAGCACGCCGAACGCGGCGTTGGCGGCCGGCGCGAGCACCGAGGTGGCGGTGGACAGGTGGCAGGCCCGCATGTACGACCGGTGCGCGGCGGACTGGGCGGCCCACGCGGCGAGGCCGGCGAGTCGGGTGAAGCCCTTGCCACGTAAGGACATCAGCATCGGCACGAGGCCGTAGCCGATGTGCAGCAGGCCACCGGCGCCCAGCGCGGCGGCGCCGGCGACCGGGCCGCCGATCATGGCCCCGCCGGCGACGCAGCTCTTGCGCTGGGACCGCCAGACCGCGCCGAAGGAGTCCAGCCCGGACGAGGTGAGCGAGTCCAGGCCGTCCACGAGTCGGGTCCGGCCGCCGGCGTCGCGCACGGCGGTGGCGAAGGCGACGTCGTCGGCCCGCTCACCGGAGAGCGCTCTCCAGCCACCGGCCTTGTCGTAGGCGACCCGGCTGACCAGGATGCAGTGTCCGATGCCGACGGCCCTGCCGCGGCTGCCGTCCGGGCTGGCGCCGTCGAACAGCAGCACGTTGGTCGGCGCCAGCAGCAGCCACCAGCCGCTGTTCGACAGGGTCGGCCGGCCCGGCGTGGTGATCAGGTCGGCGTCGTCGCGGTCGGCCGCGGCCAGCAGCTTGCCCACCAGGTCGGGGGCCGATTCGGTGTCGGAGTCGACGAAGAGCAGCCAGTCGCCGCTGGTCTCGGCCACGCCCCGGTACATCGCGTACACCTTGCCGGCCCAGCCCGGCGGCGGCCCGTCGGTGCGAACCAGCCGCACCCGCGGATCGACGTCCACGTGCTCCTGCACGATCCGCACGGTCCGATCGGTCGACGCGTCGTCGACCACCACGATCTCCAGGTCGCCGTGCCGCTGTGTGCGCAGCGACGCCAGGCAGCCGTCGATGGTCTGCTCCTCATCCCGCACCGGGATGACCACGCTGACCTTGCCCTTGTTCAATGCCATGTCCGGCAACGGCCGCACCGTCCGCCACGCGGCGACCGTGCGCGCCGCGCGGATCGTGGACACCGCGGCCAGCGCCGCCGAACCGAGAATCGCCCCCTTGCCCATGCCTCCAGGCTGCCACAGTCGAGGCGAACGTTAGGGGTTTCACCGATGTTAGCGGGTGGCCCGCCGCCCCAGAATCGGCGCGTGCGCACCCCGTACCCCACCATGCCCGGAACCTTCCAGGTAGATCTGCGCGGCCTGGTCGACCTGCTGTCCCGGCACCTCTACCGCAGCCCGGACGTCTACATCCGCGAACTGCTCCAGAACGCGGTGGACGCGGTCGACGCCCGGCGGCGGCTGGAGCCGGGGGTGGCCGGCGCGGTCGAGATCGAGGTGGTGGAGCCGGCGCACGGCGTGCCGGAGGTGATCATCACCGACAACGGCATCGGCCTGACCGGCACCGAGCTGGTGGAGCTGTTGGCCACCATCGGCCGCAGCTCCAAGCGCGGCGACCTGTCGCCGCACCGGGACTACATCGGCCAGTTCGGCATCGGTCTGCTGGCCTGCTTCCTGGTCGCCGACGAGATCACCGTGATCACCCGGTCGGCCAAGGAGCCGGCCGGAAAGGCGCTGCGCTGGCAGGGCCGCGCCGACGGCTCGTACGACATCTCGCCCGTGGAGAGCGCTCTCCCGGCTGGCACTCGCGTGCACCTGCGGGCCCGGCCCGGCGCCGAGCACCGGCTCAGCCGTGGCCACGTGCTGCGCCTGACCCACCGGTACGGCGGCCTGCTGTCGTTGCCCATCCGCCTGGGCTCCACAGTGGTCAACGACGAGCTGCCGCCGTGGGAGCTGCCGGCGCTGACCATGGACCAGGAACGGGAAAACGCTCTCTCGTACGCCCGCCGGGTGCTGGACCTCGACCCGCTGGACGCGATCCCGCTGCACGCCGACGGTGTCCGCGGCCTGGCCTTCGTGCTGCCCTACGAGCCGAGCCCGGCCGCGCGTCAGGATCACCGTGTCTACCTACGTCGGATGCTGCTGTCCGACTCGGTCGACCGGCTGCTGCCGGACTGGGCGTTCTTCGTCCGCTGCGTGATCGACGCCGACAGCCTGCCGCCCAACGCCGCGCGCGACGGCTTCGCCGAGGACGTGCGGCTGGACACCGTCCGCGAGCAACTGGGCCGGTGCATCCGCGACCACCTCGCCGATCTGGCCCGGATGTGGCCGTCCCGGCTGGCGCGCATCGTCGCCGTGCACCACGCCGGCATCTCCGCGCTGGCCGTCCACGACGAACAGTGCCTGCTGCTGTTCGCCGACTGGCTGCCGGTCGACACCTCCCTCGGCCGCATGACGTTGGGGGAGCACGCCCGCCGTTTCGGCGAGCTGCGTTTCGTGCGCCGCTGCGACGACTTCCGCCAGGTGGCGCCGATCGCCGCCGCGCAAGGTCGTTGCGTGGTCAACGGCGGGCCGGCCAACGTGTCCACATTGCTGGACCGGCTGGCCGGACTGCGTCCGGAGCGCGACATCGCCGAGCTGGACCCGACCGAGGTGGTCGACTCGTTCGCCGACCTGGCCGTGGCCGAGCGGGCCGAGGTCGCCGACCTGGTCCGGCTCGCGGACAGCGCGCTGCGCCAGCACGGGGTCGGCGTGCAGGTCCGGGCGTTCGCGCCGACCGTGATGCACGCCACCTTCATCGCCGGCGAGGACTGCCGCGTTCGCCGGCAGTTCACCGGGTCCATTGTGGACGGTCCGGTGGCCGCGGCGCCGGCCGCCCAGCTGTGCCTCAACTTCGCCAACGCCGCCGTGCGGGAGCTGGCCCGGCAGTCCCGGCAGGGACAGATCATGCGGGTGCGGCGGGCGGTCGAGCTGCTGTACGTGCAGGCACTGCTGCTCGGCCACCACCCGCTGCACGACCGCGAGCTCAGCCTGCTCGACGACGTCGTCCTCGGTCTGGTCGAAGACCGAGGATAACGGCTTCCATCGGATGATGGGGGCCTTGTGGGCGCATGGCCCGCCCCGGCCGCCGGTGGGGTCGGTCGGGGTGGGCCATGCCCCTTGCTCCATTGGTGCGACACGACAGTTTTCCTTGCCCGGCAACACACTGATCGGACCAGTCGGTCACGGACCGAGGTTTTCCCTTTTGGAGCAATGCTCATCGATCGCTGCCCGACCGGGTCAGGGCATATCACCCGCACGGAGCAACGAGTTCTACCCAGCGCGTGTCCATTACGGAGTGCCGGCACACCACCCTGTTGAGGGACTGTGGTGGCCCGGAAACCCGGTGCTAGCCTCGGCTGGGCCGGCCGGCCACCGCACGGTTCCCGTTGACGTCGACCACAGATCTGACGCTCCACCATTGGCTCGACGCCGGGAAGTCCTTCTGTCACCGACCAACGATGGCGCACGTCCGCACGGTTGAAGGAGCTCGCGCATGACGACAACCCACCGCGCTCGGCCGGTTCTTCGCAGCGACTACCAGCGTTCCGTCGCTGAGTACTGGAACAACGAGAAGGATCCGGTCAACCTGCGGCTCGGTGACGTCGACGGTCTCTACCACCACCACTACGGGCTCGGCGCCTACGACCCCGCCGTGCTGAACGGGCCGGACGAGGCCGTGATCGCGGAGATGCACCGGCTGGAGACCGCTCAGGCCGAGGTGCTGCTCGACCACCTCGGTGACGTCGGGCCCGACGACGCGGTGCTGGACGCCGGCTGCGGACGCGGCGGCACCAGCATCATGGCCAACCAGCGCTTCGGCTGCTACGCCGACGGTGTGACGATCTCCGAGACCCAGATGCAGTTCGCCAACGAGCAAGCCCGCCGCCGCGGCGTGTCGGACAAGGTGCGGTACCACTTCCGCAACATGCTCGACACCGGCTTCGAGGACGCCAGCCGCAAGGCCATCTGGAACAACGAGAGCACCATGTACGTCGATCTGCACCAGCTGTTCGCGGAACACTCGCGGCAGCTGGAGATCGGCGGCCGCTATGTCACGATCACCGGTTGCTACAACGATGTCACCGGTGGCCGGTCCAAGGCGGTCAGTCAGATCGACCAGCACTACACCTGCAACATCCACCCGCGCAGCGAGTACTTCAAGGCCATGGCGGCCAACAAGCTGGTGCCGATCGCGGTGTTCGACCTGACCGCGGACACCATCCCGTACTGGGAGCTGCGCGAGCGTTCCTCGGTCGCCACCGGCGTCGAGGCGCCGTTCCTGCAGGCCTATCGGGAAGGCAGCTTCCACTACCTGCTGATCGCCGCCGACCGCATCGCCTAGGCCACAACACAATCGAAGGCCCGCGTCCTCACGGGACGCGGGCCTTCGGTCGTCCGCTTAGGACTCGTCCTGGTGATAACGACGACTGGTGGCGTGCCACTCACGGCTGCCGCCGCACCAGGCCCAGGTGTCGGCCAGGAACCGTTGCAGCATGGGCGTTCCCTCCAGGTACATGCCCGCCGCCTCGGTCACGAAGCCGTGCATCAGCTCGTTGTGGATCTCGACCGTGCGCTTGACCGCCTGCTGCCGGGACAGGCCCTCCTCCTCCATCAGCGCGATCGGCAGGCTGATGTCGTCGTCGGCTTCCTTGTCCATCGAGTGCAGGTCGTTGAGCAGCACGGCGGCCATGCCGGCCATGCAGAACGCGCGGCGCAGGCGCGGATGGTAGAACTCCTGCGCCGGCAGCTCGTAGCCGGCGACCGCGTCGACCAGGATCATCGGCGGCAGATAGCTGTTGTGGTAGCGGTGCATGTAGTACTCCCACACCGCGGGCCGCCGGCCGGTCTGCCGCCAGCTGGCGTTCTGGTCCAGCGCCTGGAACAGGATGGCCATCTGGTGCTGGAACCGGGCCATCTGGGCCACGGTGGTGTACTGGGCCAGGTGTTCCATGCCGGTGCGGAAGGCCAGCGCGATCGGCTCCTCCTTGATGAACCGCTCGAGCTCGTGCCGGTAGCGCCGCGGCAGCGCGACCGGGTCGACCACGCCGTACAGGACGCCGAACCGGGCCGCGGTCATCGCCGGGTCCGCGCCCATCTCCTCCTCGTCCAGGTAGTAGTCGTCGGAGGCCCACTCGGCGACGACCACTTTGGCCGCGGCCAACAGCCGGTCGGCGTCGTCGGTGCCGGGGTGGGTGAGCATGATCAGCCGGCCGAAGCCGCACGAGCGCAGGTGATCCAGCCGGCCCTCGTAGATACCGACCTCGCCGGCCCACTCGACCATGCGCTCGTTGACCTCCTCGCCGAGCGCCGGGTTGTCGCGCACCGGTCCGGGGCAGAACAGCTCCGGCACCTCGTCGGAATCGTCGTCCACGGCCGGCTCCGGCGGCAGCGCCGCCGGCTCCCGCGGCTTGTCGGCCAGCAGCAGCGGCAGCCGCGCCGCCGACATGCCCAGCGTGGACGGTTGTCCGGTGGGGAAGACCAGGCTCGGCGGGGCCTGCGGTTCCGGCCCGTCCGCGGTGAGCAGTGCCGACAGCGCCCCGGACGGCGCGGACCGCATGTCGGCCAGCACCGCCGCGGCCAGCTCGGCCGGGTCTCCGGACACACTCGGGGCAAGAAGCCGAGACATCAGGGACATGCCTGCCAGTAAGCCACAAGCCCCTGAGCCAGACCGGAAAGTCCACTCGGATGTGCTACGGGTGTCGGGCCTGGATACCGCCGGAAGTGCGGTGCTGAAAGGAAAATCCGGTTACGCGCTGTTGACGAGCCCTCAGCGCACGCCGTGGCGGACGAGCACCGAGACCCCGATCGCCGTCTTCATGACACCAGTTTCTTCACCGCGACGGCGGTGGCGTCGGCGATGAGCTTGCGGCCGGTGGTGGACTTGGGGTCCTTGGGCGCGGTGTAGGCCGTGATCACCAGCGGCGCGTGGTTCGGGGGCCAGACCACGGCGACGTCGTTGACCTCGCCCTTCGAGCCGCTGCCGGACTTGTCGGCGGTGGCCCAGTCCTTGGGCACCCCGGCCCGGACCAGGTCGAGGCCGGTGGTGCTGGCCTTCATCCAGTTGACCAGCAGCTCCCGCCCGGCCGAGTCGAGGCCCTCGCCGGCGACCAGCGCGTAGAGGTCGGAGGCGAAGACCGGCGGCGTGGTGGTGTCGCGCTCGTCGCCGGGCGCGCCGTCGTTGAGCTGGGGCTCGATCCGGTCGAGCCGGGTGACGTTGTCGCCGAGGTCGCGGGCGAAGGCGGTGACCGCCTGCGGGCCCTTGAGCAGCTCGATCAGCAGGTTGTCGGCGGTGTTGTCACTGACCTTCAGCGCCGCCTCGCACAGCTCCGACACCTTCATACTGGTGTGCTGCGACGTGATCGGGGCGTACGAGAGCACTGTGGACTTGTCGTACGGGATCACCCGGTCCAGCAGCCCGGATTGTTGCTGTCGTAACCGCAGGATCGCGCCGGCGACCAGCACCTTGTGCGTGGAGCACATGAGAAACCGCTCGTCGGTCCGGTAGGCGACGCTGCGGCCGCTGCCGGTGTCGAGCGCGTAGAACCCGAGCCGGCCGCCGAACTTCTGTTCCAGCGCAGCCAGATCGGCGTCCGGCACCGTCGCGGGCGACGTCGACGACGGTGGCGTGGCCGCCGGGCTGCCGCCGCAGCCGGCGAGCGCGACGGCGAGGCCGCCGAACAGCAGCGTGCGACGAGGCAACGGCATGTGATCCCCCCAGGCATCGAGGGCGCCAGCCTATCGTGATGATCAGGCGACGCCGCGAACGGCGACGCTGCCCAGCCCGGTCTACTTCGCCCGCGCCGCCGCCATCACCGAGTTCGGCCACCTCCGCCTCGACGCGCACAAGTGCGCAGCTGGCGACCGGCCCGGCGGGGAATCCGCCGAGCCGGTCGATCCGGAACTCAGCTGTGCGAGACGGTCAACGCGTAGAAATGCACCGTCGCGCCATTGGTGGAGCTGCTGCTGGCGGACTGGTTGTAGTCGCCGGCCTTGAAGTACTGCGGGTATCCCTTCCAGCCGGACGGAATGGCGAAGGAATGGTTGGCGCCGTTGATGGCGATGTTGATGGTGTTGCCACCGGTGACGCTGATGACGTAGCTCCACTGCGTGTTCAGCGAGACGTGACCGACCGAGTGCGCGGTCTGGCCGCCGCCGGGGCCGTTCTCGATGCCGGCGATGATATCGCCATTGCTGTGATAGTAGAGCTCGACCAACGGCTTGGTGGTGCCGCTGCCCTCACTGGCGTGGATCTGCCCGACGCAGACACTGGACGGCACCTTCGTCACCTTCACGGTGGCGCTGAGCTTGTGCGTGCCGGGCAGTCCCCAGCTGGCCGCGGACCCGCTCGAATTCATTTCACGGAGTTCAGAACGGGAAAAGTTGGAGTTGGGCGTGTGCACGCCGTTCTCCGGGTCCCAGAAGGTCATGGACCCGTCGGACTTGTCGGTGTAGAAGTACGCGTCCTGGTAGCCGCTCGCGCCTTTCAGCTGGCTCGGGCTGATCGTCCTGGGCGAGCCGGCGGAGCCGACGGGCTCCTGGAGGGACCACACCGACAGGTTGAAGTTGCCGCCCGGCGCGACACCGGTGTTCAACGCCGGCGCGGCCAGGGCGGACTGGCCGGCGAACAGGGTGCCGGCCGCGGCGAGGGTCAGGGCGCTCGCTGTGAGCTTCTTGTTCAATTTTGGGCTCCTCGCAGGGACGTGTGGCGGCGTCAGGTAACCGAGGGATCAGGCTGGATCCCACGGTTTTCGGGCCGCCCCGTCACAGCGAGAAACGCTGGCAGGGGTATTGCGCATGGGTATTAATCTCCTCCGGCCTGGCGGCGGTGCCATACCGACTTCGAGAAGAGCAGGGGCCATCAGTTTGGGATACCGGTGCTGCCCCGTCAATACCCTTCAGACACGCGAATTGTTCAGGTCCGTGAACCGTTGAGCAGGAACAACAGTTTTTCCACATCGTGGATGATCTGGTCGCGCGGGGTGCGGGTGCGCGCCTGCACCCGGACCCCCAACCACGCGTTGTACGCCACCGCGATGGCCGTTTCGGTGTCGATACGGTCGGTGACCGAACCGTCGCGTTTGCCCCGACGGATCTGTGTCGCCAGCATCTCCCGGCTCACGTCCTGGTGCCGGCTCAAGCGTTGGGCGACCTCGTCGTCCGAAGGGCCCAATTCGGTGGAGCTGTTCACGACCAGACATCCGCGATAGTCGTCGGCCGGCGATTCGAGCAGGAGATCGAACGCGGCGCGGATCGCGCTGAGGCCGTCCGGGGCGGCCGCCGCCTTCCGCTCGTAGCCGGCCTCGACGGCGGCGATGTAGCGGTCGAGCGCGCGCAGGTAGAGCGAGTGCTTGTCCCCGAAGGTGTCGTACATGCTGCGCCGGCCGACGCCGGTGCGCTCGACCAGGTCCTGCACCGACGTCGCCTCATAACCGCGCTGCCAGAACAGGTCCATCGCGTCGTCGACGGCCGTGTCCGGGTCGAACTCCTTGTGCCGAACCATGGGGACAAACCTCTCACACGAACTACAGGGCCGCGCTCAGGCCGGCCTTCACGTTCCGGGTGAGCTCGTCGTAGAGCACCTCGGCCTCGCCCTTGGCGACCGCGTCGAGCGCGGTCGCGGCGACATCGGCCGGGTCGGACTTGCCGCTGGTCACGTGCGCGGCCATGTCGGTGTCCATGTAACCGACGTGCAGGCCGGTGACGGTGATGCCCTTGGGCGCCAACTCCTGGCGGACCACGTTGCTCATCGCCCACTCGGCCGCCTTGGCCACCGAGTACGAGCCGACGCTGGGGAAGTGCGCCCAGGACAGCACCGAGGCCACGTTGAGCACGGCGCCGCCGCCGTTGGCCTCGATCACCGGCGCGAAGGCGCGGATGGCCGCCAGTGAGCCGATGTAGTGCACCTCGAGCTGCTCGCGGATCTCCTCGAGGGTGGCGGTCAGCAGTTCGGCTCCGCCGCCCTTGCCGGCGTTGTTGACCAGCAGGGTGGCGTCGGCGGCGACCTTGGCGGCGGCGGAGATGCTGGCGTGGTCGGTGACGTCGAGGCGCAGCGGGGTGACGCCCTCGATGTCGATGGTCTCGGGTCGGCGCGCGGTGGCGTACACCTTGGCGCCACGGGCGACGAGCTGCTCGGCGAAGTGGCGGCCCAGGCCGCGGTTCGCTCCGGTCACTACGGCAACGGTCTTGGTGAAGTCCATGCCGACGACGATAGTCTGTTGAGAACGAACGGTGCAATAAGAGCTCCGGTGACCGCGGCCACACGGCGGCCAGGGTGCCGCGGTGATCGGGAGCATCTGACACGCCGACACAACATGTGGGTTCTTGCGGCTGATCGTTGTCCATGTATTGTGCTCACTGAGCTGGTTCGGCCGCCCCGCCAGGGCGGTCGTCGTAAGAGGGAACCCGGTGCGAGTCCGGGACTGCCCCGCAGCGGTGAACGGGAACGACCGCCGTCACGAAGCACTGGACGCCAGGCGTCCGGGAAGCGACGGCCTGTAGGTGCGCGAGCATGCCCGTGAGTCCGAAGACCTGCCCGCTCGCCCGTTCGCACCGTGAACGGGCTCGTGTCCAGGCCCCGAGGGAGGGCGTGGGGACAGTCGTCGGCGCATGCCGGCACGTCCTCGCGCCCAGGGCCCACAGCGTGCGAGGAGTCAGGACTGTGGAGACAGTCGTGCGGGTCGATGCCGATCCCCACCCGACGATGCGGGTGCGGAAACGCAGCGGCGCGGTCGAGACCGTGGACGTGAACAAGATCGTGAAGGCGGTCGGCCGCTGCGCGGTCGGGCTGGCCGAGGTGGACCCGCTGCGGGTGGCGACCAAGACGATCAACGGCCTGTACGACGGCGCCACCACCGAGGAGCTGGACCGGCTGTCCATCCAGACCGCCGCCGAGCTGGTGTCGGAGGAGCCGGAGTACTCCAGGCTGGCGGCGCAGCTGCTGGCGGCGTACATCGACAAGGAGGTCCGTGGCCAGGGCATCCACTCGTTCAGCCAGAGCGTGGCGCTGGGCCACCGCGAGGGCCTGATCGGCGACGAGACGGCCACGTTCGTGGCCACCCACGCCCGCAAACTGGACGACGCGATCGACCCGGAAGCGGACCGCCGCTTCGAGTACTTCGGTCTGCGCACGGTGTACGACCGCTATCTGTTGCGCCACCCCAACTCCCGCGCCGTGGTGGAGCGTCCGCAGTACTGGCTGCTGCGCGTTGCCTGCGGTCTGTCGCACACTGCGGCCGAGGCGATCCGCTTCTACCGGCTGATGTCCTCGCTGGCGTACCTGCCGAGTTCGCCGACCCTGTTCAACTCGGGCACCCGGCACACCCAGATGTCCTCGTGCTACCTGCTGGACTCGCCGCGCGACGAGCTCGAGTCGATCTACGAGCGGTACGCGCAGGTGGCGCAGCTGTCCAAGTTCGCCGGCGGCATCGGCGTGCAGTGGTCCCGGGTCCGGTCCCGTGGCGCGTTGATCCGCGGCACCAATGGCCATTCGAACGGCATCGTGCCGTGGCTGCGCACGCTGGACGCCTCGGTGGCGGCGGTCAACCAGGGCGGCCGGCGCAAGGGCGCGGCCTGCGTCTACCTGGAGACGTGGCATCCGGACATCGAGGAGTTCCTTGAGCTGCGCGACAACACGGGTGAGGACGCGCGCCGCACGCACAACCTGAACATCGCCAACTGGAT
>DATJJB010000660.1:0-19402 GCA_035492655.1 Kutzneria sp.
AACTGGACCTTCGACCCGGTGCGCGGCCAGTTCTACTGGCACCGCTTCTTCAGCCACCAGCCGGACCTGAACTACGAGAACCCCGAGGTCCAGGAGGCGATGATCGATGTACTGAGGTTCTGGTTGGACCTCGGCATCGACGGCTTCCGGCTGGACGCCGTGCCCTACCTCTTCGAGGAGGAGGGCACCAACTGCGAGAACCTGCCGCGCACCCACGAGTTCCTGCGCCGCTGCCGCAAGGTGGTGGACGTGGAGTACCCGGGCCGGGTGCTGCTGGCCGAGGCCAACCAGTGGCCGGCCGACGTGGTGGAGTACTTCGGCGACCAGGCGGTCGGCGGCGACGAGTGCCACATGGCCTTCCACTTCCCGCTGATGCCGCGGCTGTTCATGGCGGTGCGGCGTGAGTCCCGGTTCCCGATCTCGGAGATCCTGGCCCAGACCCCGCAGATCCCGTCGGGCGCGCAGTGGGGCATCTTCCTGCGCAACCACGACGAGTTGACGCTGGAGATGGTCACCGACGAGGAACGCGACTACATGTACGCGGAGTACGCCAAGGACCCGCGGATGAAGGCCAACATCGGCATCCGCCGCCGGCTGGCCCCGCTGCTGGAGAACGACCGCAACCAGCAGGAGCTGTTCACCGCGATGCTGCTGTCGCTGCCCGGCTCGCCGGTGCTGTACTACGGTGACGAGATCGGCATGGGCGACAACATCTGGCTGGGCGACCGCGACGCGGTCCGCACGCCCATGCAGTGGACGCCGGACCGCAACGCCGGCTTCTCCCGCTGCGACCCGAACCGGATCTACCTGCCGGTGATCGCCGACGCCACCTACGGCTACCAGGGCATCAACGTCGAGGCGCAGATCAACAACTCCTCGTCGCTGCTGAACTGGACCCGCCGCATGCTGGAGGTGCGCACCGCGCACAAGGCGTTCGGCTTCGGCGAGTTCCACGAGCTGGGCTCGACCAACCCGAGCATGCTGTCCTACCTGCGGCGCTGGAACGACGACGTGCTGCTGTGCGTGAACAACCTGTCCCGGTTCCCGCAGCCGGTCGAGCTGGACCTGTCCGAGTACCGCGGGCTGGTGCCGGTGGAGATGACCGGCGGCGTGCGCTTCCCGGCCATCGGCGAGCTGCCGTACCTGCTGACGCTGCCGGGACACGGCTTCTACTGGTTCCAACTGGTCCCGGAGACCGAGGGCGGGGAGGCGCCATGACAGAACTGACACCGTTGTCCGACGCGCTGTTGCGCTGGCTGCCCGAGCAGCGCTGGTTCGGCGGCAAGAACCGGGGCCTGTCCGAGGTCTCCACCCGTGACGCGGTCACGCTGCTGGACGGCGACCCGAAGCTGGTGCACGCCGTGCTGGACACCCCGGACGGGGAGTACCAGCTGCTGGTCGGCCGTCGCCGCGAGTTGCCGGAGCACCTCGCGCACGCGATGATCGGCGAGGTCGACGGACACGTCTACTACGAGGCGGTGCACGACACCGAGCTGATGGGCCGGCTGCTGACGCTGATCGCCGAGGACACCTGGGTGGCGGGCATCCACTTCGCCCCCGAGCCAGGTGCCGTGGTCGTGCCCGGGCAGCGGGCCAAGCCGGTCAGCGCCGAGCAGTCCAACACCTCGGTGGTCTACGGCACCGACTACATCCTCAAGCTGTTCCGGCGAGTGGTCGCCGGCCCCAACCCGGACCTCCAGCTGCACCGCGCGCTGCAGTCGGTCGGTTCCAAGCACATCGCCCGGCCGCTGGGCGCGATCACCGACCAGTTCGTGGTGCTGGGCATCCTCCAGGAGTTCCTCCAGGGCGCGGCCGAGGGCTGGGCCATGGCCACCGCCTCGGTGCGCGACCTGATGGCCGAGGCCGACCTGCACGCCGCCGAGGTGGGCGGCGACTTCGCCGGCGAGGCGTTCCGGCTGGGGCAGTCGGTGGCCGAGGTGCACGCCGACCTGCGCAAGGCGCTGGGCAGCGGGCAGGAGGGGCCGGAGCGGCTGTACGAGGCCGTGCAGGCCATGCACAGCCGGCTGGACACCGTGCTGGCCGACGTGCCCCAGCTGGCCGAGCACGAGGCGGCGTTACGGGCCGTGTTCGAGCAGGCCCGCAGCGGGCCGTCGCTGGTCGAGGTGCAGTTCATCCACGGCGACCTGCACCTCGGCCAGGTGCTGCGGACGGCCACCGGCTGGAAACTGATCGACTTCGAGGGCGAGCCGGCGGCGCCGCTGGCCGAGCGCAACGCGCTGCGCTCGCCGCTGCGGGACGTGGCCGGCATGCTCCGGTCGTTCGACTACGCGGCGCAGCAGCTGCTCGTCGGCCAACCGGCCGACCACCAGCTGGAGGTGCGCGCCCGGGAATGGACCGCGCGCAACCGGGAAGCCTTCTGCGACGGCTACGCGGAGGTCGCGGCCGACCCCCGTGAGCAGGGTTCGCTGCTGCGTGCGCTGGAGCTGGACAAAGCCGTGTACGAGGTCGCCTACGAGCACGGGAACCGGCCGGACTGGCTGACCGTGCCGCTGGCGTCCATCGCGAGGATCACCGCCGGAGAGGACTGACCTGTCGTGACGAGCATCGCACCGGCCAAGGACGAGGTGGACCGGCTGCTCGGGGGTGCGCACCACGATCCGCACTCCGTGCTGGGGGCGCACGCGCACCCCGGCGGCACTGTCGTGCGGGCGCTGCGCATCGGGGCCCACTCGGTGTCGGTGCTGGTCGGCGACAAGCGGTTCGAGCTGGACCCGGTCGAGGGCGGCCTGTTCGCCGGGCTGGTCCCGGAGCCGCCGAGCGACTACCGCTTCGAGGTCGACTACGGCAACGGCAACGTGGTCATCGCCGACGACCCGTACCGCTGGCTGCCCACCGTCGGCGAGCTGGACCTGCACCTGATCGGCGAGGGCCGGCACGAACGGCTGTGGGAGGTGCTGGGCGCGCACCCGCACACCTACGACACCCCCGGCGGCCCGGTGGACGGCACGTCGTTCGCGGTGTGGGCGCCGACCGCGCAGGGCGTGCGGGTGTGCGGCGACTTCGACGGCTGGGACGGCCGCGGCACGCCGCTGCGCTCGCTGGGCGGGACCGGCGTGTGGGAGGTGTTCCTGCCCGAGGTCCCGGTCGGCACCAGGTACAAGTTCCGGCTACTGGGCAAGGACGGGGCCTGGCATGAGAAGGCCGACCCGCTGGCCTTCGCCACCGAAATCCCGCCGGCGACCGCGTCGGTCGTGTACGAGTCGTCGTACGAGTGGAACGACGACTCGTGGCTGGCCGAGCGTGAGGCCAGCGACTGGTCCCGGCGGCCGGTCAGCGCCTACGAGGTGCACCTGGGCTCGTGGCGGCAGGGCCTGAACTACCGCGAGCTGGCCGAGCAGTTGGCCGACTACGTGCTGGAGACCGGCTTCACCCACGTCGAGCTGCTGCCGGTGGCCGGCCACCCGTTCGCCGGGTCGTGGGGCTACCAGGTGACGTCGTACTACGCGCCGACGCCGCGGTTCGGCTCGCCCGACGAGTTCCGGCACTTCGTCGACCACCTGCACCAGCGGGGCATCGGCGTGCTGGTGGACTGGGTGCCGGCGCACTTCCCGCGCGACGAGTGGGCGCTGGGCCGGTTCGACGGCAGCCCGCTGTACGAGCACGCCGACCCGCGCCGGGGCGAGCAGCCCGACTGGGGCACGTTCGTGTTCGACTTCGGGCGCAACGAGGTCCGCAACTTCCTGGTGGCCAACGCGCTGTACTGGATCGAGGAGTTCCACGTGGACGGCCTGCGGGTCGACGCGGTGGCCTCGATGCTGTACCTGGACTACTCGCGGCCCGAGGGGCAGTGGCTGCCCAACATCCACGGCGGCCGGGAGAACCTGGACGCCGTGCAGTTCCTCCAGGAGCTCAACGCCACCGTGTACCGGCGGCACCCGGGGATCATGATGATCGCCGAGGAGTCGACGGCCTGGCCGGGCGTGACCCGGCCGACCCATCTGGGCGGGCTCGGCTTCGGTTTCAAGTGGAACATGGGCTGGATGCACGACACGCTCCGGTACCTGTCGCACGACCCGGTGCACCGGGCGTACCACCACAACGAGATGACCTTCTCGCTGATGTACGCCTGGAGCGAGAACTTCGTGCTGCCGCTGTCGCACGACGAGGTGGTGCACGGCAAGGGCTCGCTGTGGGGCCGGATGCCGGGCGACGCCTGGAACAAGGCGGCCGGGCTGCGCTCGCTGCTGGCCTTCATGTGGGCCCACCCTGGCAAGCAGCTGCTGTTCATGGGCGGCGAGTTCGGGCAGATCGACGAGTGGTCGGAGAAGCGGTCGCTGGACTGGCCGCTGCTGGACGAGCCGCTGCACAACGGGATCAAGCGGCTGGTCGGCGATCTCAACGCGGCCTACAAGGTGTCGCCGGCACTGTTCACTTTGGACACCTCGCCGGACGGCTTCTCCTGGATCGACGCCAACGACTCGGCCGGCAACGTGCTGTCGTTCCTGCGCGAGGGCGAGGACGGCTCGATGTTGGCCTGTGTGGCCAACTTCTCCGGCTCGCCGCACCAGGACTACCGCATCGGCCTGCCGTCGTCCGGTGTCTGGCGCGAGGTCGTCAACACCGACGCCGAGGTCTACGGCGGCTCCGGCTGGGGCAACCAGGGCGAGATCGTGGCCGGCGCCAAGCCCTGGCACGGCCGCCCGGCCTCGGCCGTGGTGCAGCTGCCGCCGGCCGGCGTGATCTGGCTGGCCCCGGAGGCGTAAGTCGGACCGGCGCCGTGGCGGCGTCACCGTAAGATCGCCGCCATGGCGTTGTCCGTAGATGCGTTGACTGCACTGCTCGCCGACCTGGAGTCGGACCGGGTGGAGCGCAAGGCCGGCCTGTTCGACAAGGACATGGTCGGCAAGATCATCTGCGCGTTCGCCAACGATCTTGCGGGCCACGCCGCCCCTGGCGTGTTGTTCATCGGTGTGACCGACGACGGCAACCACGCCGACACGGACATCAACGACAAGCTGCTGCAGGACCTGGCTTCTTGTCGTGACCAGGGCAATATCCTGCCGCCACCCTCGATGACCGTGCGCAAGATCCGACTGAACGGCCAAGACGTGGCCGTCGTCGAGGTCCAACCGAGCAATAGTCCCCCGGTCCGCTACAAAGGTCAGATCTGGATCCGGGTCGGCCCTCGCCGTGGGGTGGCCAACGCCGAGGACGAGCGCATGCTCAACGAACGGCGTCGGTCGCTCGACCTGCCGTTCGACTCACGCCCCGTGCCGGGGGCCACCCTTGACGACCTCGACCTGCAGTTGTTCACCAGCACTCTGCTTCCTTCTCTCGTGCCGCCTGCAGTGCTCGCGGAAAACGGACGAAGCATCGAGCAACGACTCGCGGCCCTCCGACTGACGTCGCCGGACGCCGTCCCGACTGCTGCTGGGCTGCTCGCCATTGGCAGGGAACCCTTGCAATGGATCCCCGGCGCGTATATCCAGTTCCTTCGCGTTGACGGTGACGACCTGGCGTCACCGATCAAGGACGAGAAGAGGATCGACGGACCGCTCTCGACAGTGCTTCGCCAACTCGATGAGATCCTGACGATCAACATCAGCACCTCGATCGACTTCACCTCGAGCGCGACGGAAGCCAGAACCCCGGATTACCCGCTGGCGGCGTTGCAGCAGGTCGTCCGCAACGCGGTCATGCACCGCAGTTACGAGAACACGAACTCACCGATCCGCATCACCTGGTACGAAGATCGAGTGGAGGTCGTCAGCCCAGGTGGACCGTTCGGCATCGTCGCCAACAGCCCGTTCGGTAGCGGGCTGACCGACTACCGAAACCCGACTCTGGCCGAGATCATGCGTAGCCTTGGCTACGTCCAGCGGTTCGGCGCGGGAATCCCCATCACCAAGAAGAGCCTCGCGGACAACGGCAGCCCGCTGCCGATTTTCGAGGTCAACCCGTCCTACGTCGGCGTCACCATCGGGAGCAGACTGTGACGACGCCCGTTATCGCCTTCTTCAACAACAAGGGCGGGGTCGGCAAGACGTCTCTCGTCTACCACCTCGCGTGGATGATGGCCGACCAGGGCCACCGCGTCGTCGCCGTCGATTTCGATCCGCAGGCCAACCTGACCTCGGCATTCCTCGACGAGGACCAGGTAGAGGGCCTATGGAACGACAATGCGGGCAGACGAACGGTCTGGGGAGCGATACGTCCTCTGGCGGACCGTACGGGTCCATTGGGCACGGCACCCCTGGCAACCACGTCGGACTTTCGGTTGGCTTTGCTGCCCGGCGACCTTCAGCTGTCCACGTTCGAAGACAGCCTCAGCGCGGAGTGGCCGCTGAGCATGAACGGCAACGCGGGCGCGTTCGCGGTGATGTCGACTTTCTGGCGGTTGACGCAGGACGCAGCCGACCAACACGACGCGGACGTGGTCTTGGTCGACGTCGGCCCTAGCCTTGGCGCGATCAACCGGGCTGCGCTGTTGGCCTCCAACCACGTGGTTCTACCGGTCGCCCCCGATCTGTTCAGCCTCCAGGGTTTGCGCAACCTCGGCCCGACTCTGGACGACTGGCGTCGCGGCTGGCGGGATCGACTGGAACGCAAGCCCGCGTCAGTCGTTGACGTACCCGCCGGCGAGATGAATGTGCTCGGCTATGTGGTGCTACAGCACGGTGTTCGCCTCGACCGGCCAGTCCGCGCATACCAGCGTTGGATGGACCAGATTCCCGGCCAGTTCCAAGTGTCGGTGCTCGGTGGGAGCAACGAGCACGTGCCCAGGATGGACGAGGATCCCTATTGTTTGGGACAACTGAAGCACTACCACAGCCTTATGCCCCTAGCCCGGGAAGCACGTAAGCCGATCTTCGCCTTGACCGCGGCGGACGGCGCTCTCGGCGGCCATTTCCAGGCAGCACGTGATGCCTACGGTCACTTCGACCAACTGGCCAAGACCATCCTGCGCCGGGCCGGCATCGTGGCCTGAGACGGCGAACGGCCCGAAACCTGGCTCCTGGGACCAGGTTTCGGGCCGTTTTCGGTGAACGGGTCAGCCGACCTTCTGGATCAGCGCCTTGCGGATGAGCTGCTTGCCCTGCTCGTGGATCTTGTTGAAGGCGTCGCTGTCGAGCAGCACGCAGCTGCCGGAGGTGGACGTCACCGGGACGGTGATGGACTTGCCGTTGTCCAGGTTGGTCACCTTGAGCATGGTGCCCTTCGGGAACTGGTTGCTGGACGCGGAGACACCGGGCTGACCGGACGTGGTCACCGTGGAGCCCTTGCAGACCTGGTTGGCCGCGGTGCCCGCGTCGGTGCCGTTGTTGTTGCCGTTGCCGGCGTTGGTGTCGGTGGCGGTGGGGTCGGTGGTGGCGGTGCCGCCGTTGTCGCAGCCGGCGTTGCCGTTGCCCATGCCACCGGTGTTGTCGGTGGTGGTGGTCGGCGGCGCGGTGGTGGTGTCGGTGCCCATGCCACCGTCACCCATGCCGTTGCCCATGCCGTTGTTGTTGCCCATGCCGTTGTCGCCCATGCCCATGCCACCGTTGTTGTCGGTGGTCGTGGTCGGCGGCGCGGTGGTGGTGTCGGTGCCCATGCCACCGTCACCCATGCCGTTGCCCATGCCGTTGTTGTTGCCCATGCCGTTGTTCATGCCACCGTTGTCGCCCATGCCACCGTTGTTGTCCGTGGTGGTGGCCGGCGGGGTGGTGGTGTCGGTCGGGCAGCCGTTGTTGTTGCCGTTGCCGTTGTCACCACAGAGAGCGGCCTTGAGGCGCGACTCGATCTGGGCCACCACGGCCTCACGGTTCTTGATGCGGGCGGCCGACTGGGCGTCGGGGTGCGCCTTCTGGTCGGCGATGAACTTCAGGTTGTTCTGCAACGCCTTCTGCAGGCCGGCGCAGTCCTCGCCGCTGCCCTTCTTCTTCTTGGCGTCGGCCGAGGCCGTCACGTTGTTGGTGCAGCCGGCGGCCTGGCGGCGCTGCTGGATCTGGGCCACGACCGCGTTGCGGTTGGCGATGTTGGCCGCGGACACGGCGGTCGGGTTGGCCTTCTGCTGCGCGATGAAGTTCAGGTTGTTCTGCAGCGCCTGGTCGAGGCCCTGACAGTTCTCGGTCGCCGCGTGGCTAGTCCCCGAGATGATCGCGAATCCACCTCCCAGCACGACGGCGACGCCCAGCACAGCCGCGACACCGAGGATGGTGGCGCGTTTGCGACTGGGACTCATATCGGCAATCCAGGACATTGCGGCGTCTCCTGTCGTCGTTCTTGGTCTGAACCACGTTCGGTGGGGTACTACCGTCGAAACCGTCGAAAGGTTCACCTCCGGTGGGATCGAGTTACGGCGTAGCATTCGTGCACGTGCACGAGATCGCGGTCTTCACCGGCAGCGCCCACCCCGAACTTGCGTCCGACATCTGCGCGCACCTCGGTGTTCCACTACGCCCGGTACGGGTCGATCGGTTCGCCAACGACTGCGTCGAAGTTCAACTCCAGGCCAACTGCCGCGAGCGGGACGTGTTCCTGATCCAGCCGCTGGTGCCGCCGACCCAGGAGAACCTGGTCGAGCTGCTGCTCATGCTGGACGCCGCCCGTGGCGCCTCCGCCGCCCGCACCACCGTGGTCATGCCGCACTACGCGTACGCGCGCAGCGACAAAAAGGACATGCCCCGCGTCTCCATCGGCGGCCGGCTGGTGGCTGACCTGCTGGTCACCGCCGGGGCCAGTCGGGTGCTGACCATGACCCTGCACTCGCCGCAGGTCCACGGCTTCTTCAGCGTGCCGGTGGACCACCTGCACGCGCTGCGCGAACTGGCCGCCCACTTCCGCGGCGCCGACCTGTCCAACGCCGTGGTCGTCTCGCCCGACCTGGGCAACGCCAAGCCGGCGGCGGCGTTCGCCCGGCTGCTCGGGGTGGACGTGGCCGCCGGGGCCAAGCAGCGCTTCTCCGACGACAAGGTCAGCATCAGCTCGATCATCGGCGACGTGGCCGGCAAGGACGTGATCGTGCTGGACGACGAGATCGCCCGCGGCTCCACCGTGGTCGAGCTGATCCAGCGGCTGCACGAGCTGGGCGTCAACTCGATCAGGGTGGCCTGCACGCACGGCCTGTTCGCCGACGGGGCGATCAAGCGCATCGGCGACCTGCCCGGCGTGCGGGAGATCGTCTGCACCGACACCGTGCCGATCGCGCCGCAGAAGCGCACGCCCAAGCTGACCGTGCTGTCCATCGCCTCGGCGATGGCCGAGGCGATCCGGCGCATCCACAACGGCGAGTCGGTCAGCGCCCTGTTCGACGCCTGATCTCGGGGGTTAACCGGATGTCGCGACCGGTTCCACGTCCGTAACCTGGGCAAACGTGAGCCTGCACGCGCTGGTACTGCGACCGCTGGGAGAAGCGCGAACCTGGCGGGCCACCCTGCATCTGCTCGGCGGCGTGTTCTGGAGCGTGGGCAACACGCTGGTGCTGATCGTCGGCCTGACTGTCACGCTGCTGCCGATCCCGGCGGTGATGACCTTCGCGGCGATGGTCAGCGCCTCCGAGTTCAACGTCACGGCCAGCAGCTTCGTGGTGTTGCTGCTGTTGCTGCTGGTCCTGCCGATGGGCGTGTTCGGCTTTCTCGGCACCGGTTACGCGCTGGAGGCGTGCGCCCGGCTGGAGGTCGGCTGGCATCGGTCGATACTCGGCGTGGACATCCCGCTGACGCTGCACCTGCCGGCCCGTGGTGGGCGGCTGCTGTCGCTGTTCCTCCGGATGCTGCGCGACCGGCTGTTGTGGCGGCTGATGGCGTACCAGCTGGTCCGGCTGCCGGTGGCGCTGCTCACCGGCGCGCTGACGGTGCTCGCCTGGGTGCTGCCGGCGCTGGTCACCGTGGTCGCGGCGATGTTCTTCGTCAGCCTCACGGTGCAGTCGATCAACACGCCGTACATCCGCACCCCGGACATCTGGGCCGGCACGCCGATGCTGTTGCTGGCCCTGCTCGTGCCGGTGGTGCCCTACCTCGTGCGCTGGATGCAGTCGTGGCAGCTGGCGCTGGCCCGCCGCTACCTGGGACAGCTGACCGCCGAGCAGCTCGCGGCCCGGGTGTTCGAGGTCGAGCAGCGGCGCGAGGACGCCATGGCCGCGGCCGAGACCGAGCGCCGGCGCATCGAGCGGGACCTGCACGACGGCGCCCAGCAGCAGCTGGTGGCGTTGGCCATGCTGCTGGGCCGGGCCAAGCGCAAGTACGACAGCGATCCGGAGGCCACCCGGGCGCTGCTGGAGGAGGCCCATCGCAGCGCCAAGGAGGCCATCGTCGAGCTGCGGGAACTCACCCGCGGCCTGTCGCCGCCGGTGCTGGCCGACCGGGGCCTGGACGCCGCGCTGTCGGCGCTGAGCGCCCGCTCCGAGGTGCCGGTGTCGATCGACTACGACGTGCCGGCACGGCCCGGCCGGACCGCCGAGTCCATCGCCTACTTCATGATCGCCGAGTCGCTGACCAACGTCGTCAAGCACGCCCGGGCCTCGCGAGCCTGGGTGATCGTGCGGCGGATCGGCGGCCGGCTGCGGGTCGAGGTCGGTGACGACGGCGTCGGCGGGGCCGACGCCGACGGCTCCGGGCTGGCCGGCCTGGCCGACCGGGCGGCCGGCGTGGACGGCGTGCTGACCGTGACCAGCCCGGCCGGCGGGCCGACGACCGTGAGTCTGGAGCTGCCGTGCGAATCGTGATCGCCGAGGACGCCGTGCTGCTGCGGCACGGCCTGACCCTGCTGCTGACCGAGAACGGCCACGAGGTCGTGGACGCCGTCGACGACGCCGAGAAGCTGCTGCGGTCGGTGGCCGACCACCGGCCCGACGTGTGCGTGGTCGACGTCCGGATGCCGCCGACGCACAGTGACGAGGGGCTGCGGGCGGCGCTGGTGATCCGGCAGCAGTGGCCGGCGACCGGGGTGCTCGTGCTGTCCCAGTACGTGGAGGAGCGCTACGCCGCCGACCTGATCACCGGGGCCTTGAACGGCGTCGGCTACCTGCTCAAGGACCGGGTCGCCGACGTGGAGGAGTTCCTGTCCGCGCTGGACCGGGTCGGAGCCGGCGGCACCGTGTTCGACCCCGAGGTGGTGTCGCAGATCGTGGCCCGGAGTCGGCGGCGCGACCCGTTGGCGGCGCTGACGCCCCGTGAGCGCGAGGCCTTCAGCCTGATGGCCGAGGGCCGGTCCAACGCCGGTATCGCCGAGGGGCTGGTGATCACCGAGGGAGCCGTGGAGAAGTACGTGGCCAACATCTTCAACAAGCTGGGGCTGCCCAAGACCAGCACCGAGCACCGCCGGGTGCTGGCCGTGCTGCGCTACCTCGGCGGCTGAGTCCGCGAGCGGAGCAGGTCGAGCAGGGTGCGGCCGAACGCCGCCGGGTCGTTGATGCCGGGCATCGGCGCGTAGCCGAAGTGGTTGCCGGGGAAGATCACCATCGACGCGCTCAGGGCGTCGGCGACCGCCTCGGCGGTGCGGAACGGCAGCGAGCCGGCGACCGCCTTGCCCCCGGCGAGCACCACGGTCACGCCGCTGGCCCGGACCTTGGCCAGGTCGAGCCGGTAGTCGACGAAGGCGTTGACCTCGTCGCTGTCGAAGCGCAGGGTCGCCGCCACGGCCTTGGTGACCTCCTCGTCGACCGGGCCGAGCATGCCGGTCAGCTCGAGGAAGCGCAGGCCCGGGTCGGGGGCGTCGGCGAGGTCGTGGAAGGCCTTGGTCACCTCGTCGGCGTCGGGCAGCGCCGTCATCACCGGCGGCTCGTGCGCGATGACCACGCCCAGCCGTGCCGGATGCCGGGCCACCAGATCGAGGGCGACCAGCCCGCCGGCGCTGCTGCCGAAGACCGCCGCCTTCTTCGCGCCGAGATCGTCGAGCAGCTGCGCCGCCTCGTCCGCGCGCTCGGCCGGGCCGCCATCGCACTGCGCGTACGTGACGACGGTGTAGTGCTCGGCCAGAATGTCCAGCACCGTGTCGAAACTGCGGTCGTTGCCGCCGCCCCCGTGCAGCAGGAGCAGTAACGGACCGTCGCCGCGAGTCTTCGTGTCCATGGGAACCCCCTTGCCGGCCAACGATACCGTGGGGCGTCGGGCAGACTGGTCGGGTGCTTGGAACTGCTCGGCTCGTCGTCGCGCTGGTGGCCGTGCTCTTGGCCACCGGGTGCGCTTATGTCGACGGCGTCGCCGAGCCGGTGGGGGCGGACTCCGTGCTCGTCAACGGCGGCGTCGCGCCGACCTTCGTGAAGGACACCGATCAGGGCACCACCGATCGCATCGCCGCTTCGACCATCAGCGACGTGCAGGCCTTCTGGAAACAGAACTTCCCCACCGTGTTCGGCAGGCCCTGGCAGGACCTCACCGGCGGCGTCTTCTCGGTCGACACCGCGTCGGCCAGGGGCGCCGCGCCGCCGTGCGCCGAACAGCCGTCCGACGTCGAGGGCAACGCTTTCTATTGTCCGTCAAAGGATTCCGTCGCCTGGGACCGATCGGCCCTGCTGCCCGTGCTGCGTGCCCAGTTCGGCGACGCCGCCGTGGTTGTCGTGCTGGCGCACGAGATGGGTCATGCCGTGCAGTCCCGGACCTCGCCGACGGCCGACATGGCCCGCAAGGATCCGGACCGGTATCCGACGATCCTGATCGAGACCATGGCCGACTGCTACTCCGGCGCCTTCGTCCGTTCCGTCGTCGACGGCAAATCCCCGCACCTGCGGATCACGTCGGTCCAGCTGGACAAGGCCATCGGGGCGCTGGCCACCTTCCGCGATCCCGTCGGCACCAGCTCGGCGGAGGACGGCGCGCACGGCGACGCCTTCGACCGCGTTTCGGCTTTTCAGGACGGGTATCAGCAGGGCGCCAAGCTGTGCGCCGGCATGTCGGTGGCCAACCGGCAGTTCACCCAGCGGACCTTCACCAGCCTCACCGACAAGGCCCGCGGCGGCAACATTCCGTTGCCTGATCTCGTGAAGGCGATGGAGCCCGACCTCAACGCCTACTTCGGCGGACTCGCCGGTTCTCGCTGGTCCGCGCCCAAGCTGACGCAGAGCGACGGTCCCGCGTCGTGCTCCTCGGGCGGTGACCAGGGTCCGGTCGCCTTCTGCCCGGACGCGAAAGCCGTTCTGCTGGCGACCAAGGGCACCATCGCCGCTCTCGTGGCGTCCATCGGCGACTACGCGGCCGGCACCCTGCTGGCCACCCGTTACGCCCTCGCCGCCCGGTCCGCCCTCGGCAAGCCCGTCGACTCCGGCGACGCCGGCCAGTCCGCCATCTGCCTGGCCGGCGCGTACACGGCGTCCGTCCCGGCCCGGAACCTGACCCTGCGGCTGTCCCCCGGCGACCTCGACAAGTCCGTCGGCGTGCTGCTGGCCTACGACTACGGCTCCCGCAACACCGCTGGTACGGCTGTGCCCACCGGCTTCGCGCGGGTGCTGGCCTTCCGCGCCGGCTTCACCGGCGGGGCCAAGTCCTGCGGCCTCTGATTGCCCCGTTCGGGTTGCCGTGACATCAAGAAAACAATAAGCCCGTGTTGTTGCTCGTGCGGTGGCGGCGGATGCGCGTATCCTAGGAGACGAGCCCGTCACCCCTCCCCCCTGGTGGCGGGCTCGTCTAATGTCTGATTTCGTCAAGACGCCTGGTAGAGCCGTTGCCTACGGTCGTGGGCATGACACCTCAGTTCGCCGTCATCGGCCTCGTCGTCGACGACATGCCCAAGTCCCTGGCCTTCTACCGCCGGCTCGGCCTGGACATCCCGGCCGACGCGGACAGCGAGCCGCACGTCGCCGCTGACCTGCCCGGCGGCCTCCAGCTCATGTGGGACACCGTCGACACGGTCCGCTCGTTCGACCCGACCTGGACCGCGCCGACCGGTTCGCACCGCGCCGGCCTGGCCTTTCGCTGCTCGTCACCGACCGAGGTCGACCGGGTCTACGCCGAACTCGTGGACGCCGGGTACCACGGCCACAAGGCCCCCTGGGACGCCTTCTGGGGCCAGCGCTACGCCGTCGTCCACGATCCGGACGGCAACGGCGTCGACCTCTTCTGCCCTCAGGCCTGAGCGACCGCCCGCCGCGTGAGCACCGTCGACACGCGGTAGCTGGCGTAGAGCGACGCCACCAACGTCGCCACCAGCAGCGTCCCGAGGGCCAGAATCCCTCCGTCGACCGCCGGCGCAGGCGGGCCGCCCGCCTGCGTACGGGCCGAGCCCGACAGGAACGGCACGATTCCCAGCACCGCCAGCCCCAGCACCGTTTCGACGGCCACCACCTTCGGGAAGTGCTTGAGCGTCAAGGCAAAGCCACGTCCGAGGTCCCCCTCGGCGTGGGCCTTGGCGATCCGCGGCGTGAGAGCCAGCTGGTTGTACGCCCCCGCCGCCACCATCGCCGCCACGATCACCAGCTTCACCAGCAGGAATCGCCCGTACGTCGTGGTCACCAGCTGGCCGACCGTGCCCACGTGCCGCCAGGTCAGCCACACCCCCGAGGCCACGACCGCCCCCACCGCGACCAGCGCCACCGAGCTGAACCGCTGCCACATCCGGGCCCAGCCCAGTCCGGCCTGTTCGTTGAGCCCATGCCCCCGTCCGATGACCGCCAGCACGAACAGCCCGCCCAGCCAGGCACAGGCCCCGAGGATGTGGACCTGGGTCAGCCCGCTGTTCAGCACCGTGTCGACGGTCTGGTTCGCCCAGTTCGTCGGCACCGCCAGCACCACCGTGCCCGTCACCGCCAGCGGCACCGCCAGGGCCGTGGCCAGCGTCGGCCGGTCTCGCACGAACAGCGTGCACAGGGCCAGGGCCGCCAGCCCGTAGCAGATGTTCTGTGCCAGCGTGAGCGCTCCCGAGGACACCCAGCCGCCCTTCGTCCCCGGCAGCATCAGGAAGTCCCAGATCCGCCTCGGATTCAGGGCTGCACCGAAGGTCGTGCCCTTCACGCCCCTCGCCACCCGCCCAGCCAGCTGGAGGTAGGCCGCCACCAGCAGCCCCGGTCCGCACCAGGCCAGCACCCGCACCGCCCTGCCGTGCACGCGCCGCTGTTCGTCGCCCCGCAGCACCGGCCGGACGACCGCCAGGTACACCAGCCCGCCCCCGATCACCGCCGCCAGCGCCGCGAAGTACGCCACCTCGCTACCCACTCGCCACCACGCCGGCATCGCCGCCTCAGCCGCCGCCGTCATCACCACAGTCACAAGGCGGTTAGGTTAGGCTTAGCTAAGCCTCGACGCAAGGCCTGGTCGGCGGTCCAGCCTTGGACGCGACAGCGGGCCCTGGCTGCGGCAGCAGCTCGCCGCCCGGCTCGGCCCACTCAGGCCAGGCTCCGACCGCCTCACAGCAAGGCCATCGCCCCGTAAGACCCGAACCGGCTAACACCTCTTACCGAACAGGGCTCACACCCGGCTCAGCGGTACCCCGGCCAGCGCCTTCACATCTCTGGACAGGTGGGCCTGGTCCGCGTATCCCGTACTTGCCGCGACTTCCGCCGCCGGCACCCCTTTCGCCGCCAGGGCAAGGGCTTTCTCCATCCGCAGCACCCGGGCCAGCGTCTTCGGCCCGTACCCGAACGCCGCCAGGCTCCGCCGCAGCAGCTGCCGCTCGCTCAGCCCGACTTCTTCCGCCACCTTCGCCACGGACTGGCCTTGTCGCAGCCCCTCCACCACCGCATCCGTCACCGGATCCACCTCGATCCGCCCCCGGGCGATCTCCAGCAACGCCCCCGTCCGGTCCTTCGCCGCCGAGACCCGATCACTCAGGCTTTCCACCAGCTTCCGCGGCCAGACCTCGTCCAGCGCCACCCGGCTGTCCGTCAACTCGCTCGCCGGCACCCCGAACACCGACGGCCCCGTCCCCGGCCGGAACCGCAGTCCCGCGTACTCCCGCCCCTTCGGGCTCCGCATCTCGTGCGCCACCGTGTCCGGGCCGGCGACCAGCAGCCGCCCGTCCGTCCAGATCAGGTCCAGGCACCCGTCCGGCAGGATCCGATGCGTCTGCGGCTCGTCAACCACCCGCCGCCACGCCACCGCCCCGGCCAGCCCCGTCGCCCATTCCCGGTACACGTCAGCAGCATGCCACCGGGGTCCGACAGTTTCAGGCCAGCTCGTACTCCATCGACACGCCGTCCAGCACCACGCCGTTCGGCAGCGGCACCTCGGCCGTCCGCACCTCGCGGAACCCGAACGACCGGTACAACGGCACTCCCGGCAGCGTCGCCATCAGCACCAGCGTCCGAAACCCTTCCGCCCTGGCGGTTTCCGCGCAGCGGTCGAGGATCGCCCGGCCAAGTCCTCGGCGAGTCCAGTCCCCTCGTACGAACATCGCCCGCACCCTCGCCGGCTCCGTCTTCGGGTCCAGCCGGCGATCATCCCCTGGGGCTGTCCCCGAGCCCGTGTACAGCTTGTCCCGCTTGCTCCAACCGCCGCAGGCCACCAGCTGCCCCTCGGCCTCGGCGACGAAGTACGTGCCGTCGTCGATCAGCACGGTGTCCGGCTCCGTCAGGTATCTCGCCGCCGCTGCCGTCTCCCCCTCGTCGTGGAACCGGGGAAAGACATCGAGGACCGACCGCCGCATCAGCTCACCGATCGCCGGCACGTCCGCCCTCGTCGCCGCCCGCAGCACTGGCGTACTCGTCATCGCCCGAGCGTGTCACCGCGACGAGCCGCAAGGCGACCGGATAACGAGGTCAGGGAAGCTCGACCTGGACCATGTACGGCTCGTACTCGCTCTCCGGGGCGTAGGCGTGCAGGCCCGCCGAGCAGAGAATCGCGATGATCGCTGCCTGCATGTGACGTCTCACCGCGCCGGAATGGATCAGGTCGGGATCGTTCGCCCGACCCGGCAGGGCCATTGCCGCGGCGCGGAGGGCCTGTTCGTCAAGGTCGCCCTCCGGCAGGCCGACGGCGGCCCGAGTGAGGGCGGGATCGGGTTGCCATTGCACGAAGACGCCGCCGCCGTCCTCCTCTTCCGTACGGTCAACGGAAACCTCGGCGCCGGCGACCTGCTCGTCACCGACGGAGTGCCGCCGGGCCGGCAATCCGGCCCGGTGCAGCTCGACGCAGATGCGGTCCGCGAGTTCGTCGCGCCGGGCGAGCACCTCATCGGAGGCGAGTCGAATGCCGAAGTCGGACGGACTGAACTCGAAGGGGTCGGCCGAATCGGCCATGGTTGTCTCCGTGTCGGGGTCGCTGTGGTAGCCGGTCGGTGCTGTGGGGAGGAGTTCCCTCCCCACAGCACCTGTGCAGGCTAGTTCGCCGGAGGGCTACCGGCCGCCGGCCGCCGCGATGAAGCTGGCGAGCAGATCGGTGGCAGCCTGCCTGGTGGCGTCGGTGCTGTTGTCGTAGGGAACCGACCACAGGACCGGGGTTCCCGGCCTGAGCTTCTGCCCGAGCGTAGTCGCGCACGCGCCACACGGCTGGCGCTCCGTGTACAGCTTCTCGATCTGGCTCGCGTCGAAGCCCTCCGCGGCTCTGGCCTCGATCTGGGCCAGGATGTCGTCCTCGGAGTGGAACTTCTCGCCCTGCTTGACCCCCTTGCTGAAACCGATGATGTAGTCGCCGAACCGGCCGTTCCACCCAGGCAGGTACGCGACCGCGACGTTGCGCCCCGGCAGGAATCCGCTGCCCAGCCGCGCGCGATAGGCCAGATTGGTGATTTCGTCGCTGTTGTAGGCGATCCAGTCCGGGGGGCACGCGTTGTGCACGAGGACCGACGTGTCGCCGGCCAGCACGTAGAACGTGTGCGTGCCCCTGACGGTCAGGTCGTAGACCGTCTCGGCGGGAATGTCCTCACGGTGGTGGACCGCGGCGACGGCGGGAGTGCTGCCGTCCTCGGCGTGGACCCGGTCACCCGGCTGTACCGCGGCAGCGGTCGTCCAGCCCTTGTCGACGACGTAGAGCCGGTGCCCACCGGTGGTCGTGAGCCGGCCGCCGCTGTCCAGGTCGATGTCGACCAGGCTCTGGGTCGGGTGGTGGAAAGCGGCGGCCACCGGCTGGGCGGAGGTCTGCCCGGTGACCGGGTTGGTGGCCAGGACGTGGTCGCCGGCGGCCAGTTCCTCGATCGGCCGACGGGTCCCGTCGGCCAGCAGGACCGGCGTGCCTGCCGGGAAACTGTTGACCAGGCAGCCCATCTGCCGGAGCTCGGCCTTGAGCGCGTCGGTCTCCAGCGCGGCCTTCAGCTCCGGCGCCAGGTTCGCCGTCCGGAGAGCGCCGACGGCCGCCTCGATCTCTCGACCGGTGGCGATGGCCACCCGGAGGTCACGGACGGTCTGGACGGCGGCCCGGAGCTCTTCGGGACCGATGAGCAGCGACGCGGTCCAGAGACAGTCGACGACGTCGCCGTAGGAGCAGGCCCTCGCGTCCGACAGGATCCCGAACACCAGGTTGGGGATGAGGTTCGCGATGTAACCGGCGACGCCCTCGAGCAGTGATCGGGCGACCTCGGCCGTGGTGATGTGGACGGTGCGCTCGACCGGGAAGTCGGCGATCTCCCGGCGGTCGATCTGGTCCTCGCGCGTGTGTCCCGCGCAGTCCCGGACCGCGGTGTTGGGCAGCTCGCAGGTGACCGCCCAGTAGAAGACGACGCCGGCGAAGTGGACCCGAATTCGCACGTCGCACGAACTGCGAGGATCGCTCAGGTCCAGCACGCAATCGTTGAGCTGCTCGTACGACTTCCGAGACAGACCGTCGAGGTCGACGCGGACGTTGGCGCCGTCGATGCCGCCGGGCCCGGCCTTGCCGAGGGCGTTGGCGGCGTCCTGGTCGCGCTGTTGCTGCTCGGCCCGCTTGGCGGCGTCCTCAGCCTGCTGGGCGAGGTCACGGGCGTTGGCGGCGGCGGCCTCGGCGGCGGTGGCGTCGCGGTCGGCCTGGTCGGCGGCGGACTTGGCGCCGTTGGCGGCGGTCGTGGCGGCGTCGGCGGCCTTGCGGGCCGAGACGGCGTCCTTCTCGGCCTCGGTCGCCGCCGCGGCGGCGGCGTCGGCGTCGGTGCGGGCGTCACGGGCGGCGACGCCGGCCTGGAAGGCGTCGTTCTGGGCCTGCTGATCGATCGCCTTGGTGGCGTCGTCAGCCTGCTGGGTCGCCTTCGCGTCGGCGGCAGCGGCAGCGGCCGAGGCCTGAGCGGCGGCAACCGACTGCAGGGCAACGGATGCGTCAGCCGCGGCGTTGGCCGCGAACTGGGCGGCGGCCTTGGCCGACGCGTCGGCGCGCGTGGCGGCGTCGGCAGCGGCCCGAGCAGCGGCGGAGGCCTCGTCGGAACGGGCTTTGGCCGCGTTGGCCTGTTGCTGCGCAAGGGTTTCGGCGGTCTGGCTGACCAGAACTGCCATGCCGGCCGAGGAATCGGTCAGCTGGAACGGCTTGCCAAGACGGATCGACTCGTTGGCCGAGGTGACCGTCGCGGCGGCGGAGTCACGGGCAGCGGTGGCGGCTTCCGCGGCGGCGAAGGCCTGTCCAGCCGTCTTGATCGCGTC
>DATJJB010000661.1:0-15025 GCA_035492655.1 Kutzneria sp.
GAGCGGGTCCTGTTCAACGAGCTCAAGCCTGGCCAGATCGTGGTCGTCGACTGCGAAGGTGACCCACGAGACAGCGGCACGTCCAAACTCGTCTTCCGCATCCTCGCCAAGCCGGGCCCCAGCGCCGCACCAACGGCGGGCCTACACACGGCATAGGGCGTGGCCGCCAATAGTGAGGCGTCGGCAAGTCGCTGCGACGCACGTTCCGGCCCTGATAGTGCGGAAGAGCTGCTGGGGTACATCGGCCCGCTCGCGCCGGACGCCTGTCTCGGGTCGGCCCGGCGGTCTCAAGCTCCTGGTCGGCAAACGAGGGCGCAACCCACGGGGTTCTCCTGGGGTGGTCAGCAGCCCTGCGTGGCTGCCGGGACCTGCGCTCGCGGCCGAACAGGCGCACATCAGCCCGCGGCTCTGGGCCGCATGGTGGGCCTCACCATGGCCCGCGCGCTCGCCGGCGCCGGCCTCCTCAGCTTCGTCATCTGGACCGTCGTCCGGCTCCTTGACGTCCTGGCAGACCGCTGAGTAGCCGGACGAGGTCCGCGGAGGCGCCCAGTTTGCTTTGCCGACCGGCGGCTCACACGTGGGCCAGGGCCTCGCGGTTGGTGACCCGGGCGGCGCGGCTGGCGGCCGCGTCGGTGGCGAGCTTCGCGCTCAGGATGACCAGCGCGATCCAGATCCCGGCCGGGGCGCCGGAGAGTGGCAAGGGCAGCGGTGCGCTCATGAACAGGTTGCCCAGTCCGGCGCCCAGCAGGGCGGTTAGGTCGAGCGGCAGGGCTGCGAGCGCACAGCTGGTCAGGGCCAGGAACACGCCTTCGGCGGCGGCAACCCGGCGGACGGTACGCGGCCGGGCGCCGATGGCGTGCATGACGGCGAACTCACAGGTACGGTCCACGACGCTGGCGCTCATCGTCAAGACCAGCCCGATGACGCCGATAACGCCGAGCGGGACCGCGACGCCGAGCAGGACCATCACGGCTGCCGAGGTGCCCGGCGGAGACCGCGTCGCTGCGGCTGACCGACTCGGCGGTCGCGACGGCCACGCCGGCGGATGGGTCTGGTGGTCCAACGGCGGCCCGGACCCACTTACCTGGCACCTGCAGGACCTGACCACGCCCCGATAGATGCCGTCACCCAATCAGCATCGCCCGATCGGCCGGGATCGCCGCGACCGCGCCCGGTCGGCGGCGCGGAGGGCGACGATGCCCGGTGATGCCGAGCGGATCGAGATGGCCCAGGATGCTTTGACGGTACGCCGTGATCGCCGCCATGCTCGCCGCCGACGTCGTTCCCGCGAGGGCGCACGACGTCACCCCCGTGGGCACCGAGAGCATTCCCGGCTTCGTCTGGCTCGGCTTCACCCACATGCTCACCGGCTGGGACCACACGCTGTCCAACGCTGGCGTCGAGATCGGCCGACTCCTCGCCGTGTACCTCGTCTACCTCATCGGCGACATGGTCGTCGGGTTCGCCGACTGGTCCCGCATCGAGCGCCGCGCGTTCGCCGTCGATGTTCGCGGCGCATGAGACTGGATCGGAACGTGGCGCAGCCGTTGCGCACCCGGCAGGCGTGGGTGAGCGCCTGCCGGGTGCCGGCTACTGATGTCCGTTACAGGAGGTCAGAAGCCGCCCGTGCCGTTCGGGGTGCCCAGGCCGGTCGGTCCGTCCCACCCGGCGCGGGCAGTGCACCACTGGCTGGTGGGGCAGCTACCGTTGCTGCCGGACGTCACGTCGTAGAACGAACCGGCGTGGGCGTACGGGTAGTTGTTGTCGACCGAGGCGGCGTTGCCCGCCAGCGCGTATACGCCGGCGATGATCGGCGCGGAGACGCTGGTGCCGCCGAACACCAGCCAGCCAGAACGGCCCTGGTATGCGGTGCTGTCGTAGACCGCGACCCCGGTGTTCGGGTCGGCCACCGCGGACACGTCGGCGACCGCGCGCCGGCTGCAACCCGTACCCACGCTCGCCTGGCCGCTGAGCGCGGTGTTGTAGGCGCTGCAGCCGCTGCCGGCGCCGCTCCACACGGTCTCGGTCCAGCCGCGGCTGCCGCCGCCGGACCTGAGGGTGGTACCGCCGACCGCGGTGACGTAGTGCGACGACGCGGGGTACTCCACGCCGTAGCCGTTGTCGCCGGAGCTGACGGTGATGGCGATGCCCGGGTGGTTGAAGTAGGAGCCGTAGGTGGCGTCGGAGGCGTCCGAGCCGCCGTAGCTGTTGCTGATGACGGTCGCGCCCATCGCCGCGGCCCGGTTCTCGGCCGCGCCGAGGTTGGCGAACGAGTTGCTGTCTGCCTCGATCAGCAGGATGTGGCAGTTGGGGCAGATGGCCGAGGCCATGTCGAGGTCCAGGGAGATCTCCTGGGCCCAGCCACCGTTCTTGCGCGGGTACGCGGTGCCGCCGTTCTGGTCGACCTTGCGGAAGCAGCCGTTGGCCGCCGTGCACGCCGGCAGCCCGAACTGCGCGCGGTACACGCCCAGGTCGGCCTCCGCGGTCGGGTCGTCGTAGGCGTCGACGATGGCGATGGTCTGCGCGGACGAGCCGGTGGACGTCAGGTTGTACGCCGAGCGCAGGTCCGCCGGGCCGTAACCGGCCGGTGCGGCCAGCGCCGTGACGTCGGTGCGCAGCAACGCGTGGCACGCGGCGGTGCCGGGGACGGGCAGGGCGCACACGCGGACCGCGTGATTGGCGGTGCCGGTGGGCGTCGGGGCCGCCGCGGCGGCCTGGCTGACCGGGGCGGCGAGCGTCGCGGTCAGCAACGCCGCCGCGAGGACGGTCAGACGGGAGGTGGTGCGCATGAAACCTCCAGGAGGGTACGGATGCCTGAACAGGCGCCGCCCTCTCCAGAGGCGTTACACGTTCGTCGATGTCTGGCACGAAATGACACGCGTCACTGTCGGGTCTCGCGTTGCCGCCTGGCCGCGACCGTTCGCGGAGGCACGCGCGTCGGCCCGATTGTGCGTGCCGCCAGCGCGTCAAGCACCAGTCCGATATCCATCTCGCGGTACCGGGCCGTCGTCGCCGGCCAGGCCCAGCAGGTCGGCGACGATCCGGCCGACCACCACCCGGGCCAGGTCCGCAACATCCACGGCGGCCTCGCAACGAGGTCCCCGGCGCACCATGCGTCGGTGTCCGCCGCACAGTCCTCATCGACCGGACGCACCGGTACGGCTGGTGGCTCGGCGGCGACCGGCGCAAGCCCCACCAACCAGCGGGCCTGATCGACCCGAGGTGGTGCCGCGAAAAGGGTGGGCGGCGGGTTCGACCTACTGACGTCGAATGAGCCGAGCGTCGGACGCCTTCGCGTACAAGTCGGTGGTCGATCCCGGGGCCGCGCTGCGACAGCGCGTCATCAGCGGCGGCGGCGATGGTTGGTCAGCTGGAACGCCTTGCCGCCGGGATGTGTAACGCGTGCGGCGGCCGCGGCGCCTCGCTACCGGACCGTTGTCAACATTTCCGTCCAGATAGGGGCGATCTCCACCGACCAGGCGGTTTGATCTGGGCGTCGGACTCGCCGAAGCGCTGGCGGCTGGAAGGTGCGGCGCTCCAGTGAAAGCGACAGGGGCACCTTCCACTCACGCGCGCAGGGGTCACGCGACGGTGCCCAAGAGCGGACCAAGGACGTGCACGCACTGCTGCGGTTTCGGGTCGACCACGCGCTACGCCACGGCACGCCTCGCTCAAGCGCTTGACCGGGCATCAAAGGCGGTCGAATAATCGATCTGGGCTCGCCGCCGTGACGCCGCCACCAGCACGGCAGGTTCGATGGCCCGGGAGGCAGCCATGCGCCACGTCCCCTTCGCCCCCGTCGATCTCCCAGCTTCCGCCGCGTCGCCCGCCTTGGGTCGGGTGCGCCGCAGCCTGCTCACCCTCGCCGTGACCGCGGCGACCGTGCTCACCGCGTCGCTGCTGCCGCCGACACCGCAGGCGGCGGCCGCGGCCGGGTGCATCTCCACGACCGACTGCCTGGCGAAGATGACACTCGCCGAGAAGGCCGGCCAGATGACCCAGGTCGCCAACTCCAATGTCAGCAACAAGAACGACATCGCCACCTACGGCCTGGGCTCGGTGCTCAGCGGTGGTGGCGGCGGCCCCAACGGCGCGGGCGGGACCGCGACGCAGTGGGCCGACATGGTCGACGACTACCAGAGCTACGCGCTCAAGAGTCGGCTCGGCATCCCACTGATCTACGGCGTCGACGCCGTGCACGGGCACAACAACGTGCAGGGTGCGGTGCTGTTCCCGCATCACATCGGCATGGGCGCCACTCGCGACGCCGCGCTGGTGCAGCAGGTCGAGGACGTCACCCGCCAGGAGGTGCTCGGCACGGGGATCCACTGGACGTTCGCGCCGTGCGTCTGCGTGGCGCGCGACGACCGTTGGGGCCGCACCTACGAGGGGTACGGCGAGGATCCGTCGGTCGTCGGCCCGCTGGCACAGGCCGCGGTGGCGGGCTTCCAGGGCCCGGTGCTCGGTACGAACTCGGTGCTGGCTACCGCCAAGCACTTCATCGCCGACGGCGGCACAACGTACGGCACCGGCGACAGCGGCTACCTTATCGACCAGGGCGACGCTCGCATCAGCGAGAGCGAACTGCGCACGGTGCACCTTCCGCCGTACACCACCGCGGTCAACGGCGGCGTCGGCTCCGTGATGATGTCGTACAGCAGCTGGAACGGCGTGAAGGACCACGGCAACGCCCACCTCATCACCGACATCCTCAAGGGCGAGCTGGGCTTCAAGGGCTTCGTGGTCAGCGACTGGGCCGGCGTCAAGCAGTTGCCGGACGCCACGTACGCCGACCAGGTCGCTCACGCGGTCAACGCCGGCATCGACATGATCATGGTGCCGGACGATTACATCGGCACGATCAACGCGATCGTCAACGGCGTGAACAGCGGCAGGATCCCGCTGGCTCGGGTCGACGACGCCGTTACGCGGATCCTCAACGCCAAGTTCGCGCTCGACCTGTTCAACCACCCGTACACCGATCGCACGTACACGGCGCAGGTCGGGTCGGCGGCGCACCGGGCGGTGGCCCGCCAGGCGGTGCGCGAGTCACTGGTGCTGCTCAAGAACAACGGCGTACTGCCGCTGTCGAAGACCGGTGCGTACAAGATCGTGGTGGGCGGCAAATCGGTCGACAACCTGGGCTACCAGCTCGGCGGGTGGTCGATCAGCTGGCAGGGCGGAAGCGGCGCCACGACGACCGGGACCACGTTCTGGCAAGCACTGCAGCAGGCGACCGCGGGCACCGGCATCACGGTGCAGAACGTCGGTACGCGCACCAAGGGCCGCTACACCGCAGACGTCGGCATCTGGGTCGGTGGCGAGACGCCGTACGCGGAGGGCAAGGGCGACTCGTCCACGCTCGCCTTCGGCAGCGACAACAGCAGCCAGCTCAGTGACATCTGCTCTCGAGTCACGGTCTGCATCGCAATCCTGTACTCGGGCCGGCCGCTGGTCATCAAGGACCAGCTGCCGAAGGTGGGCGCGTTCGTAGCCGGATGGCTGCCCGGTACCGAGGTGCAGGGCATCACCGACGTGCTCTTCGGCGCCGGGTTCACCGGCAAGCTGCCGGTCAGCTGGCCCAACGCCGTCACCGACGAGCCGATCAACAGCGGTGACGGCAAGACGCCGCTGTTCCCCCTCGGGTACGGGCTGACGCCGTACTGATCGGGCCGCACCGAAACCGCCGGCGGCGCTTGGCGCCGCCGGCCGGACGGGTTGCACGCACCTTAATGGTAGGAGTCTTTACAGTTTCGAAAATTCGCGATATCAAATAAGTCGCAGTTCGATCTATATCCATGCTCCCCTCTGCTCGTTCACCCCCTCAGGAGCACGATCATGGACAGTCGACCATCGGCGCACCTGCGCCGGATGCTGGCCGCGGCCGCCACCGCGGTGCTCGGCATCGTCCTCCTCGTCCCGGGTACCGCGGCCGCCGCGGGCACGGGCGCAATCACCGGCTACGGCGGCAAGTGCGTCGACGTGTCCGGCGCCAACACCGCCAACGGCACCAAGGTCCAGTTGTGGACCTGCAACGGCACCAACGCCCAGAACTGGACCGTGGGCACCGACGGCACCATCCGCGCTCTCGGCAAGTGTCTCGATGTCTCCGGCGGCTCGACGTCCGACGGCGCCAAGGTGCAGATCTGGGACTGCAACGGCACCGGCGCCCAGCAGTGGGTCGCCACCTCGGCCCACGACATCGTCAACCCGCAGGCCAACAAATGCCTCGACGCTACCGGCGTGAGCTCTGCCGACGGCACTCCGCTGCAGATCTGGACCTGCAGCGGCGGTGCCAACCAGAAGTGGAACGTCCCCGGCGGCACCAGCGGCGGTGGCGGTTCGGGCGTTATGGCCGCGCCGTACTACTACACCGGCTGGGGCAACCCGCCCAGCATCGGCACGGTGATGAGCGCGACCGGGATCAAGCAGGTCACGATGGCGTTCATGCTCTCCGGCGGTGGCTGCGTGCCGATGTGGGACGGCTCCCGTCCGCTGACCGGCGGCGCGGACCAGGCCACCATCAACACGGTGCGGTCCAACGGTGGTGACGTCGAGATCTCCTTCGGCGGGTACAGCGGCAACAAGCTCGGCCCGAACTGCTCGTCGGCGAGCGCGCTGGCCGGCGCCTACCAGCAGGTGATCAACGCGTACGGGCTGAAGTACATCGACATCGACGTGGAGAACACCGACGAGTTCGAGAACGCGACCGTGCAGGACCGGATCCTCGGCGCGCTGAAGATCGTCAAGCAGAACAACCCCGGCATCAAGACGATCCTCACGTTCGGCACATCCACGACCGGCCCGACCTACTGGGGCACCCGGCTGATCAACCAGGCCGCCGCGCTCGGCGCGAACGTCGACGTCTTCACCATCATGCCGTTCGACGTCGGCGGCGGTGCCGACATGTACGGCAACACCGTCAACGCCGCCAACGGCCTGAAGAACCAGCTGAAGACGGCGTTCGGCTGGAGCGACGCCCAGGCGTACGCCCACGTCGGCATCTCCGGCATGAACGGCTACTCCGACCAGTCCGAAGTCACCACCACGGCGATCTGGACCAGCATCCGCAACTGGGCGAACACGAACCACATCGCCCGGCTCGCGTTCTGGTCGATCAACCGCGACCGCGGGTGCGCCGGCGGTGGCGTGCAAGAGTCCTGCTCCGGCATCTCCCAGTCCGACTGGGCCTTCACCCAGATCACGGCCGGCTTCACCGGCTGACCCCCATCACGCGCGGCAACGCATCGTGATTTCGATTTCGACTTGAGCGAACGACCAACGTGCCGCTCCTGCGCGGGGACCGTAGCTGCGACTCGACGGTGCCCGGCAGGAGCGGCACCATTGCACCCTGGCGCTTGACTTGCGGCCGTTCGGCCCTGTCGGCGTGCCGGCACCGGCGCCGCCTTCGCCAGGTGCCGCCTGCCTACTCACCGCTCACTCTCCGAATGATCGTGACAGCGAGCGGACCTTCCAGCGCCGACCCGTCACCCTCGCTGGTCGGGCTCTGCCACGCCTACACCGCCGGCGCCGGCGCCGATCACGGCAAGGCCCTCGAGAACCCGACCTTCAGCGCCCTGATCACCACCGCCGGCGGCAAGGACGAGGTCGACGCTTACTGCACCACGCTCCTGGCGGCCTCCCCGGCCGAGTCCGCCCACCCCGGCCAGCCCAGCGACCACCCGAGCGGCGCTCCCACCGGCCACCCGACCGGCGACCCCACCGATCACCCGACCGGCCGCCCCAGTCAGCAGCCGACCGTCCGCCCTAGCCACTGACTCGCGCCAGGTCAGGGCGGGCAGAATTCTGCCCGCCCTGGCTGTTCAACCCATGCGTATCGCGGCGCGGAGCGCCATCGCCGGCGTCGACCACGAGTTGGCTGCCGTCGACTCGGCGCACCACCGCGGTGGAGGCGGCGAGCGCGGAGCTCGCGGCGGCCTGTGAGCTCACCTTCGCGTTGCGGCTGAGAGCCGGCGCGGCGGCGAGGGACTGGCTCACGCCGCGCCAGCCGGCCCCCTTGCCCAGGTGCACCACGAGGTCCCCGCCGAGGACCGGCAGCCCGTCACCAACGGCTACACGTTTGAGCGTCATGTGTGCCAGCCAGCCGGCCCGGTCGCCGCGGACACCCAGTTCGAGCGCGGGCCCGCACCAGCGGCGACGACTCTGCTCCGGCACCCGGCGTGCCCGCCGCTGACCCGACCGTGCCGGCTCACGAGGACGCGCACCAGACCGACACAGTGCTGTCGACGACGCCGGGTGACCACGACGAGACCGCGCCCGCGGCCGGTGACGACACGTCCGCGGCGGCGGAACCGTCCGAGCCGGTGCGGGTGCTCGGCCGTCCCGCCTCATGGTGCTGGTGGTGGCGCTGGCCAGGCAGGTCAGCGGCGCGGTGCAGACCCTGCGCATCTCGCTGGTGTGGGCGCTGCCCGCGGTCGGTGCCCTCGAGCTCGGCGGTGTCGTCGTGCTGGCCAACGCCGACGTGCGTCGCGTCCGCCGAGCCGCCGGCCGATCTCCTCGGGCAGGATGGTGAGGCAGGCATAGCCGCGCAGGGTCTGGCGGGCTCGCGCGAGGGTCTGCTCCGGGCCCGTAGCGATCGCCCGCTCGAAGACGCCCTCCAGGAGCTGGTTGCCCAGAAGATCTTGGAAAGCGCGACAAGGAAACCGGTCATCTTGATCACGACAAATGCGCAATGCGCTTTGTCGCACCGGCCCTACAGATCGAACAGGCGGCGCGGACGCCGCGGAGGGAAACCATTCACTGGAACGTATTGGTGTCGAGTGCCGGCTGCCTTCACGACGTCGTTTTCCCCAGGACCCTTTCTATTACCCTGCATCGCTCCCTCATGAATCTCCACCCTTTGATCGACGAGCCCGGTGGATGAACCATCAGTGGTGAATGCGCCGGCTCCGTGCCAGCGCGCCAGGCTCGCGCCGAACGGCCTGATCTGCTCTGGCCGCTCGGCCCTTGCGAGGAGGATTAGATGAGGACGCGCCGTTTCGCCTTGTTCTCTGCTTTGCTTGCGGCTGTCGCCTTCGCGGTGGCCCCTGGATTGGCCGCGGCCGGTCCGCCGGACAAGGACGCCGGTGAGGAGAGCGAGGCCCTCACCGAGGCCGCCGAGTGGTTCATGGGGCAGCGGCTCGCCCCGAACGGGGCGGTGAACCCCAACGCGTATGCGGCCGGGGTCGCGCAGGCCGCGGCGCTGCCCAGCGTCGGTGGCGGCTGGACCGAGCGCACTGCCCGGCCCGGCACGGACGGCAACAACTTTTCCGATTCCCCGCAATACGTCGACCCGACAAGCAATTTCAGCAACTCGGGCGCCGGCGACCGCTGGGTGTCCGGCCGGATGACCGCGCTGGCCGCCGCGCCGGGTGGGGCCCTGTTCGCGGGCGCCGCTGACGGCGGCGTGTGGAAGTCCACCGACGGTGGCCAGCACTGGACACCGATGACCGACACGCAGGCCACGCTGTCGGTCGGCGCCCTGCTCGTCAGCGGCTCGGACAGCAACTACACCGTCTACGCCGGCACCGGTGAGGCCAACACCAACCAGGACAGCTACGCGGGTGTCGGCGTCCTCGCATCCACCGACGGCGGAGCCACGTGGCACCGGGTCGGCGGGTCCGAGCTCAACGGCGCGTTGATCTTCCGCTTGGCGCAGAACGGCAACAAGCTGCTCGCCGCCACATCGCACGGGCTGTACAGCTTCGACACCACGTCCGGCACCACGTGGACGGCCGTGCTCCAGCCGGCGGGTCCGCCCAGCGACGGCACGAACTTCAACCTGGTGGTCGGCAACATGATCAGCGACGTCGCGGTCCGGCCGGGCACGAACGGCCAGCAGGTGCTGGCGGTCGCCGGCTTCCGTGGCGGCGCCTCCACCAACGGCCTGTACGTGTCGAACGACGGCGGCGCGCACTTCACCTACCTCGCCAGCCCGCAGGGCTGGGTTCCGGCCAAGGCCGAGGGCCGCACGACGCTCGCCTACTCGGCCGCAGGCGATCGGGCATACGCGATCGTGCAGAGCCCGTACCTGCTCAACGTCGGCACCAACGGCAAGACGCTGCTGCAGGGCGTCTACGAGTCGAAGAACGGCGACCCGGCCGGCCCGTGGACGAAGATCGCCGACTCCAGCAAGCTTCAGCAGAGCGGGTCGGCGCAGAAGATCTCGCGTATCGGCAAGGGATACGGCCCGGGCATCCAGGCCTGGTACAACCAGTTCCTCGCGGTCGACCCCGCCAACAAGGACCACGTGTACCTCGGCCTCGAAGAGGTCTACGAGACGCAGAACGGCGGCTCCGGCTGGAACACGATCGCGCCCTACTGGAACTTCGGGTTCAACTGCTTCGCCACCACCCCGTTCGAGGGGACGTGTGACCACAACCAGGCCCACTCCGACCAGCACGCTGCGATCATCTCCGCAGGCAAGCTGTACGTCGGCAACGACGGGGGCGTCTACGCTCGCGCCCTGACCAACCACACCGTCGGCGACTGGACGAACCTCAACGCACACCTGGACGCGCTGCAGTACTACAGCGCCCAGAGCAGCGGCGACTCGACCATCTACGGCGGCATGCAGGACAACGGCAGCAACAAGGTGTTCCCGACCACGGGAACCGTGCTCGACGACAACAGCCAGCCAATCAACGTCAGCGCTGTGCAGGTCTTCGGTGGCGACGGCGGCTACACCCTGGTGGACCCGAACAACTCCAACAACGTCATCACCGAATACACCGGCCTGACCGCGTTGAAGTCGACCGACGGCGGCGCCAACTGGCACTTCATCACGCCGGCCGACCCTGATCCGCTGTTCATCGCGCCGATCAACATGGACCGCACCAACCCGAACCACCTGGTCGCCGGCGGCGCGATCGTGTGGAACTCCGAGGCGGGCGTCGCCGGCACCACCGCCGGCACCGGTGCCTCGACGGACTGGCAGCCCATATTCGACGTCCGTACCGCCCTGGGCGCCAGCGCCTCCTCCCAGGTCTCGGCGCTCAACGCCGTCACCGTCGGCGGCACACAGTACGTGGCCGCCGCATGGTGCGGCCCCTGCAACCCGAGCTTCACGACGGGCACCGGCTTCCGGGCCGGCTTCGTAATGCTCAGCAACAGCGGCGGCAGCTGGCACGTCACCGCGCAGGAGTGCACCAGCGGCCCGGCCTGCCCGACCAGCGGCCTGCCGAACCGCTACATCACCGGCATCACCATCGACACGGCTAACCCGAGCCACGCGTATCTGTCACTGTCCGGGTACGGGCGGCACTGGATCATCGGCCCGGACGACCCGGGTGTCGGCCACGTCTACCAGACCACAAACGGCGGCAGCACCTGGTCCGACGTGTCGGGCAACCTGGCCGACCTCCCGACGAACACGATCCTGCAGTACAACGGCAAGCTCATCATCGGGTCCGACATCGGCGCGTTCGTCTCGTCCGACAACGGCAGCACCTGGAGTCGCGTCGGCACCAACCTCCCGAACGTGGTGGTCGGCCAGCTGAGCGTCGACCCGAACGGGACATTGGTCGCCGCCACACACGGCCGGGGCATCTGGACAATCCCGGCTCCCTGAGCCAGGGACGTCGCCCAGCCGGCCGCCGAACCGATGAGTTCGGCGGCCGGTGCTCGCCTCCGTGGGGGCATGACGTCCCGACCTGTAACCCGCTTGTGCGGGTCCATACCGATGATGACGCGTCCCACGCCACCCCTGTGGGGTGTCTTTACTTCGCTGCAGTGCTGACTTGGACTTCTATGCGGCTCGTTCGTATTCGTTGACGAGTCTGCCAAGGATCGGTCGGCGTTCGGCCCGCTCCTGGGTCAGATCGACCGTTGGGCGTTCAGATCGGGGCTGTCGCAGATCCAGGGCGCGATGAGGTCTCCATCCGTTGTAGTGGCGGGCGTAGTCGGCCAGGACCCGACGGAGGTGCTGCCCGCTGAAGATCAGCATCCGGTCGGACGGCTTCGTCCAAGGATGGTCACCCCGTCGAGGAGCCGGCAGAACGCAAGGTAGAACATCGCATCGACACGGCCCCGATCATGCCGACATCCTGACAGGACGTCACGTCCACCCACGTCCGTGCCGCGGCAGCCAGCGGTGAAGGCGAGCGCGGCCATGACAACGATCATCATCGCTCCGCGGTGGCGGTCTGGAGCATGCTGCGTGACATGCCACCTCAGATGGCCGGCCGATCCCCCGCCGTTCCGCGCTGTCGCGTTCACGACGTGCTCGCTCGCTGCTACGGTCCGTTCGACCGGCGATACATGCCGTATTGACGAGCGCCAGTGTGCCTGAGTACCGTGCTCCAATTAAGTAACTTTCTTTAGAGTAGTGCGCCCTCACCCCCAACGGAGCGCGGTATGCGGTACCGATTCTCGTTCAGGCGCGCGGCCACTGCCGCTGCGCTGTTGCTCCCCGTCGCCGCCGGTCTGGTGGCCCTCCCCAACGCGGCCGCTGCGGCGACCGCCCCCATCCGCGTGAACGCCGGCGGAACGGCGTTCACCGACAGCACCTCGACGGCCTGGTCCGCCGACCAGGCGTACAGCGCCGGCAACTGGGGCTACGACACGCTCTACGGCGGCGCCACAACGTCCACGGCGATCGCCGGCACGACCGACGACTCGCTGTACCAGTCGTACAACCTCTTCAACAACTGGACCGGCTACAAGTTCGACGTTCCCAACGGCGCCTACCAGGTCACCCTGAAGATGGTGGAGGACTGGGCCAACGGGGCCGGCCAGCGCAAGTTCGACGTGCGCAGCGAGGGTGTGACGGTGCTCAGTGCCTTCGACATCTTCGCGGCCTGCGGCGCGTTCACCGCCTGCGACCGCACGTTCAGCACCACGGTCTCCGACGGCCAGCTCAACGTGCAGTTCAACATGAACGGCGGCGCCAACTACGCGACCGTGTCCGCCATCGCGGTGACCGGCGGTAGCGGTGGCGGCGGCGACACGACGCCGCCGAGCGTGCCGGGCAACCCGACGGTCACCGGCACCACGTCGTCGAGCGTCTCGCTTTCGTGGGGCGCGTCGAGCGACAACGTCGGCGTCACCGGTTACGACATTCTGCGCGGCGGTACGACGATCGCGACCGTGACCGGCACCTCGTACACCAACACGGGGCTGGCGGCGAGCACGACGTACACGTACACCGTCAAGGCGCGTGACGCGGCCGGCAACCTGTCCGGCGCCAGCAACCAGGTCTCGGCAACCACGCAGGGCACCGGCGGTGGCGACACGACCGCGCCGAGCGTGCCGGGCAACCTCACGGTCACCGGCACGACCTCGTCGAGCGTCTCGCTGTCGTGGGGCGCGTCGACGGACAATGTCGGCGTCACCGGTTACGACGTTCTGCGCGGCGGTACGACGATCGCGACCGTGACCGGCACCTCGTACACCAACACGGGGCTGGCGGCGAGCACGACGTACACGTACACCGTCAAGGCGCGTGACGCGGCCGGCAACCTTTCCGGCGCCAGCAACCAGGTCTCGGCAACCACGCAGGGCACCGGCGGTGGTGGCGGCGGCAGCCGGGTCGTCGGCTACTTCGTCGACTGGGGCGTCTACGCCCGCAACTACCACGTCAAGAACATCGACACCAGTGGTACCGCCGCCAAGCTGAACGTCATCAACTATGCCTTCGGCAACGTCACGAACGGCCAGTGCGCGATCGGCGACAGCTACGCCGACTACGACCGGTTCTACGACGCGGCGTCCAGTGTGGACGGTGTCGCGGACACGTGGGACGCCGGCGCGCTCCGCGGCAGCTTCAACCAGCTGCGCAAGCTCAAGAAGAAGTACCCCGGCCTCAAGGTGGTCTGGTCGTTCGGCGGCTGGTCCTGGTCCGGCGGCTTCGGCCAGGCGGCCGCGAACCCGACCGCCTTCGCGAACTCGTGTTACAACCTGGTCAAGGACCCGCGGTGGGCCGACGTGTTCGACGGCATCGACATCGACTGGGAGTACCCGAACGCCTGCGGTCTCACCTGTGACAGCAGCGGCTCGGCCAGCTTCCGTAACCTGATGTCGGCGGTGCGGTCCCGCTTCGGCTCCGGCAGCCTGGTCACCGCTGCGATCACCGCCGACGGCACCAACGGCGGCAAGATCGACGCGGCCGACTACGGCGGCGCGGCGCAGTACGTCGACTGGTACAACGTCATGACGTACGACTACTTCGGCGCCTTCGCACCGCAGGGCCCGACGGCGCCGCACTCGCCGCTGACGTCCTACACCGGCATCCCGACGCCCGGGTTCTACTCCGACGCGGCGATCCAGAAGCTCAAGAGCAAGGGGATCCCGGGAAGCAAGCTGCTGCTCGGCATCGGCTTCTACGGCCGCGGCTGGACCGGCGTCACGCAGAGCGCCCCGGGCGGCAGCGCGACCGGCCCGGCGCCGGGCACGTACGAGCAGGGCATCGAGGACTACAAGGTCCTCAAGAACAGCTGCCCGGCGAACGGCACCGTCGCCGGCACCGCCTACGCGTATTGCGGCACCAACTGGTGGAGCTACGACACGCCCAGCACCATCGCGGGCAAGATGAGCTACGCCAAGAACCAGGGCCTCGCCGGCTCCTTCTTCTGGGAGATGTCCGGCGACACCACCAACGGCGAACTGATCACCGCAATGCGCAACGGCCTCGGCTGACGCCTGGGTCCGTCCCGTTGGCGGCCGGGGTACGCGTGACGCGTACCCCGGCCGTCGACCGTTAGTCCACCAGTTGCAGCAGGCGCTGCTGTTCGAGCTTGAGATGCCGGAACGTGTCTCGCACGTACTTCACGTACGCCTTGCCCGGGCGGCCGATCAGTGTCGGCTCGTCCAGGCCTTGCGCTTCCGCGGCCTGAACGACCTCGGGCCGCGCCGCGATCGCGCCTACGCAGATCGGCGATACGGCTCTCCACCCCTCGCAGCTCGCCATCGCGCTGTTGGTGCGCGGCACCGCCCCGCCGAGCGCCGCCCGACGTGGACGAGCCGGCGGCGGTGGCACGGCGGCCCGCCGACGACAACCCGAACGTGCCCGGCGCCCTGTGCAACACCC
>DATJJB010000662.1:0-10976 GCA_035492655.1 Kutzneria sp.
GCGGACAGCGTCAGGGCGGTGTCGCGCAGCGACTCGCCCTTGCCGACCGAGGAGCCGCCGGCCGACACGTTGATCACGTCGGCGCTCATCCACTTGCCCGCGACCTCGAAGGAGACCCGGGTGCGGGTGGAGTTCTCGTAGAACATCGTGACGACGGTCCGGCCGCGCAGCGTGGGCAGCTTGCGCACCTCACGGCCGAGCAGTGTGCGCTTGAGCGTGTCCGCGGTGTCCAGCAGCGCGGTGGCCTGCGCCGGGTCCAGGCCGTCGGTGGAGAGCAGGTGTTTCACTGGTGGTCTTCCCGTCGCAGGTACACGCCGTCGCGCCCGTCCACCTCGGTGAGGCAGACGGCCACCTCCTCGGTGCGCGAGGTCGGCACGTTCTTGCCCACGTAGTCGGCGCGGATGGGCAGCTCGCGGTGCCCGCGGTCGACCAGCACGGCCAGCTGCACCGCGGCCGGGCGGCCGGCGTCGCGCAGGGCGTCCAGGGCGGCGCGGATGGTGCGGCCGGAGAACAGCACGTCGTCCACCAGCACGACCAGGCAGTCGTCGATGCCGCCCTCGGGCAGCGTGGTGGACTCCAGCGGCCGGTTGGGCCGCCGCCGCAGGTCGTCGCGGTAGAGGGTGACGTCGAGCGCGCCGACCGGAACGGTCACGTCGGAGAACTCGGCGATCAACTCGGCCAGTCGGCGGGCCAGCGGGGCCCCTCGACTGGGGATCCCCAACAGGACGACGGGACGATGAGCCTCGCCACCGAGCGAGGTCTTCTCGATGATCTGATGGGCCATTCGGGCGATGGTGCGCGCGACATCGCCGGCCGAGAGGAGCTCGCGCTCGGCCGGGTCCGTCGCGTCGCGAACACGCGGCGCCACGGTGGACCTCCTTCCCCGCCTCACTGGACGGGTCCTTAAAGGACGTCGGGTCGGCTCGGCATCCGCCGAGCTCAGGACCTACGTTACCAGCCACGCTGCGTAGCCCTTCCGGGTGGTTGGGACCCCCTCCCCCGCATGACGCAGCGAAGTCAGCTTGACCTGGTGACGACAGCGAGCGACCATTACTCTGCGTATTGATCTCAGGCTCCCCGCGGCGATGGCTACCGGCCGACGGGGCGAATGAACGGAGAACCGCCACATGGGCGATTACGCCAAGGCGCTGGGGGCCAAGCTCCGCGCCATCCGCCAGCAGCAGGGATTGTCACTGCATGGCGTCGAGCAGAAGTCCGGCGGTCGCTGGAAGGCGGTCGTCGTCGGCTCCTACGAGCGCGGCGACCGCGCGGTCACCGTGCAGAAGCTGGCCGAGCTGGCGGACTTCTACGGCGTGCCCGTGGCCGAGCTGCTGCCCGAGGGCCGCGTGCCGTCGGGTGCCGAGCCGGCCACGAAGATCGTCATAAACCTGGAGCGGCTCCAGCAGCTGCCGGCGGAGAAGGTCGGTCCGCTGGCCCGCTACGCCGCCACCATCCAGAGCCAGCGCGGCGACTACAACGGCAAGGTGCTCTCCATCCGCACCGAGGACCTGCGGTCGCTGGCCATCATCTACGACATGACCCCCGGCGAGCTCACCGAGCAGCTGATCGACTGGGGTGTCCTGCCGCCTGAGGCAAGGCCGTCCAAGGAGGATTAAGGCGCGCGTAGCGCGCAACAGCCTGGGGACAAACGCTGGAAGGCCGCACCACCGAGTTCCGGTGGTGCGGCCTTCCAGATTTGAACCGGCGCTACAGCGCCGCGCGAAGGTGCACGGCGATACGGGCGATGCTGTCCAGCACGCCGTTGACAAACCGGGGCGAGTCGTCGGTGGACAGCTGCTTGGCCAGCTCGACGGCCTCGCTGATGGCCACCGCGTCGTCGATGTCGGCCTCCCAGAGCAGCTCGTACACGCCCAGCCGCAGGATCGCCCGGTCGACCGCCGGCATCCGGGCCAGGGTCCAGCCCTCGGCGTGCTCGGAGATCAGCTCGTCGATCCGCGTCCGGTTGGCCGTCACGCCCTCGATCAGGGTGATCGTGTAGTCGCTGACCGGCGGCACGTCGGGCGAGCCGACCCGGTCGGCGAGCAGCGTCACGGCGTCCGCGGCGCGCAGGTCGGCCTCGTAGAGTACGTCTACGGCGCGTTTGCGGTATTTGCTGCGGGCACCCATCAGTTGTTGATCCGGCCCAGGTAGCGGCCGTCGCGGGTGTCGACCTTGACCTTCTCGCCGGTGGTGACGAACAGCGGCACCTGGATCTCGGCGCCGGTCTCCAGGGTGGCCGGCTTGGTGCCGCCGGTGGAGCGGTCGCCCTGCAGGCCCGGGTCGGTGTGCTGGATGACCAGCTCGACCGAGGTGGGCAGCTCGATGAACAGCGCGACGCCCTCGTGCACGGCGACGATCGCCTCGGTGTTCTCCAGCATGTAGTTGGCCGCGTCGCCGACCGTCTCGGCCGGGATGGTCATCTGGTCGTAGGTGTCGCCGTCCATGAAGACGAAGTCGGCGCCGTCCTTGTACAGGTAGGTCATGCCGCGCTTGTCGACCGTGGCGGTGTCCACCTTGGTGCCGGCGTTGAAGGTCCGGTCGACCACCTTGCCGGTGAGCACGTGCTTGAGGGTGGTGCGCACGAAGGCGCCGCCCTTGCCCGGCTTGACGTGCTGGAACGCGACGACGGTCCACAGCCCGTTGTCCAGGCTGAGCACGAGGCCGTTCTTGAGGTCGTTGGTGGTGGCCACGGTGGTGGAATCTCCTGTAGTCGCGGACGGGGCCGCAGTCGCGGACCGCGGGTTTCGGGTCGTGCGTCAGACGACCACGAGCTCTTTCGTGGTCAGCGTGAGCAGCTCGGGCGCACCCTCGCGCACGATGAGGGTGTCCTCGATGCGGACGCCACCCTGCCCGGGCACGTAGACGCCGGGCTCGACGGTGACCGCCATGCCGGCGGCAAGTGTACCGGTCCCGGCCCTGCTCAGTGCCGGAGCCTCGTGGATCTCCAGTCCGACCCCGTGTCCGAGACCGTGCATGAACTGCTCGGACCGGCCGGCGGCGGCGATCACCGAGCGGGCCGCGTCATCCACTTCGGCGACCGTCGCGCCTGGTGTCAGCGCCTTGCGGCCGGCCGCCTGCGACGCCGCCACCAGGGCGTGGATCTCGGTCTGCCAGTCGGCCGGGTGGCCCAGCACGACCACCCGGGTCATGTCCGAGTGGTAGCCGTCGACCAGCGCGCCGAAGTCCATCTTGACCAGGTCGCCGGGCTTGAGCTGGGCGTCGGTCGGCTCGTGGTGCGGGATGGCCGAGTGCTCGCCGGCGGCGACGATGGTGGCGAACGCCGGGCCGTCGGCTCCCTGGTCGCGCATGCCGTCGTCGAGGGCACGGGCGACTTCGCGCTCGGTCCGTCCGGGGCGGAGGCCGCCGTGTTCGATCAGCGCCGCCAGGGCCCGGTCAGCCGCCGCGCAGGCCATCCGCAGCGCCTCGATCTCCGTCTCGTCCTTGACGATCCGCAGCTCGGCGGTGAGCCCTGGGGCTTTGCGCAGCTCGGCGGTGGCCGCCTCGGTGAGGTCCTGGAGGCCGTCGACGGTGACGTGATCGCTCTCGAAGCCGGTCCGGCCCACCGCCCGGGCGGCCAGTGCCAGCGCGCAGTCGCGTTCGATCACCCGCTCCAGGTCCGGGACCTGGGTCTGGGCCGACGTCTCGTACCGGCCGTCCGTGCAGAACACGGCGTTGTCCCTGGTCACCAGCAGCGCCGCGTTGGAACCGGTGAAGCCCGTGAGGTACCGCACGTTGAGCAGGTTGGTCACCAGCAGCGCGTCCAGCTCACGGTCTTCGAGCAGCCGTCGCAGCGCGTCCCGTCTCCTGCCGTGCACCTCAGCCATGCCGAACAGCCTATGGCCGGCGCACCCCGCGGCGCGCAGCGTCAGCCGGTTTACCCTGGGTCGATGAGGGTGTGGCTGGTGCGCGGGTTGGTGTTGGCGGTGGTGCATGCCGCGGTGCAGACCGCCCAGGCGTGGGTGCGCGCCGGCGACCCCACCGCGGTCGGCTGGCTGCGGCCGACGGCCTTGGGCGTGCTGGTCGCCGTGGCCGTGGTGTGGGGCGGCATCGACGGCTGGCGCGGCCACGAGGGCCGCGGCCTGGCCTGGTTCAAGGCGTCGCTGGTCGCCGGCCCCGTCGGCGGCGTGCTCGGCGTGCTCGGCCAGGGCGTGTTCGTCGACGACACCGGCGCCGAGGCGCTGCCGGTGGCGATCACCGGCGGGGCGGCGTTCATCGCGTTGCTGGTGCTGGTGCCAGCGGCGGTCGGTCTGCTGTTCGGGAAGATGGCTCGACCGGATCAGCGGCTAGTTCCCCCGGAAGGCTGACAGGTCGCCGCCCTTGGGGCGGGCGTCCCAATCCTCGTCCGTGGTCTCGGTGACCGGCGAGGAGTTGGCCTGGACCGCGCCCGCGCCGACGGGCCAGAGCTTGCCGTCGAGCAGGAACGCGTAGGGCCGGTTCGGGGCGTGCACGGCGGGCGTGCCGGCCTTGATCAGGGCGACGACGGGCAGCGAGTCGAGCCCGGGCACGGGCTCGTCCAGCACCTTCACCGCGATCTGGGCCGAAACCGACCGCCGTTCGATCTTGACCAGCCGGCCGCCGAAGACCATGACGATCATGCGGTCGGGCGACGGCATGGCCACGCCCTCGGCGGTGGCCAGGGTCTTGCAGCCGTCGGCGTTGGCGATGTCGATGCCGAACAGGCGCAGGTCGGTGGGCCCATGACCGGCGTCACCGGTGGCCCGCACGACGTCCAGCGGCACGCGTCCGCACGGGTCCTCGGCCGAGGCCGGGGCATGGCCGTCGGCCCGGCGAACGAGCCCTGGACCTTCCTGCCACGGCCCGCCGACCACCACGTCCTGGTACGGGTGCATGGTGAAGTCCTTGTCCCAGAACGAGATCACCGTGCCCTTGCCGTCGACCTCGTGGGCGATGGCGAAGGCGCCCAACGCGTCCACCCACATCCAGTCGGCGCTGAAGGCATTGGCCACGGATAACGAGCGCTGGGACTTGGTGCCGGCGACGTCGCGAAAACCGTTGGGCGTCAAGGCTTGCACCGACGCGGCGAAGGTCGGGTCGGGCGAGCGGAGCACGAACTGCGCGGCGCCGGCGGTGTTGGCGGCGAGGCCGGTGGTGTCGGTGAACATCAGATAGAACCAGCCGTCGAGGTGCAGCACGGACGGCTGGCCGACGCCGTACTTGTTGGGCCGCAGCCGGTCCATCGACGGCGACACGATCGGGTCGGGCCGGCGCTGCCAGTGCACGCCGTCGCCGCTGACCGCCAGGCCGATCGAGTTGACCAGATCGTCCCCGTCGCTCGCGGCGCCGGTGTAGTACAGGTAGTAGACGCCGTTGATCTTGATGACCGACGGGTCGCAGGTGTGTTCGCCGTCGAATCCGACGCCGGTGCCGTGCAGCACAGCGGTTCCGTACGGGAAGGGCGTCGTCAGGCTGTCGGCCGACGACGTCAGCACGTCGTCGCCGGGCACCCCGACGTCCGGCAGCTGACTGCACCACCAGATCCGGTACCGGCCGCCGTCGTACATCGCGGTCGGGGCGTAGTTGTACGGCGCGGCCGGCCCGCCGGACACCAACGTGCCCGCCGGCTGCCTGGGTCGGTCGGTGCGTAACGGCACCTCGGCCGCGTCGGCCGGCGGCTGGTCCACCCGCTTCTGCACGGCCGTGGGTGCGGTCGTGGACGGTGGGGTGATGCCCTCGGCGCTGCCGCACGCCGTGAGCGCTACGGCCAGCGTGAGACCGCCGATCGTGGCCCTGATGGGTCGCGGCATGCCGGGGCTTCCTCCACGATCGGGTGACGGCGAATCCCGGCCAGTCTAGGGAATGCCGTCACCCGTGTGGGTTACCTGTGGTCAGCCACCCACCGCAGCGCCAGCTTGTACCCGTCAACCCCGAGCCCGGCGATCACGCCGTCGGCCACCGCGGAGATCACGCTGTGGTGGCGGAACTCCTCGCGCTTGTGGATGTTGCTGATGTGCACCTCGACCAGCTTCGAGGTCAGCTGCGAGCAGGCGTCCCGGATGGCGATCGAGTAGTGCGTCCACGCCGCCCCGTTGAGCACCACCGGGATGCCGGCATCGGCGGCCTCATGCAGCCAGCCGATCATCTCGCCCTCGGAGTCGGTCTGCCGCACCTCGACGTCCAGGCCGTACTCCTTGCCGGCGGCCACGCACAGCTCGACCAGGTCGGCGTGCGTGGTCGAGCCGTAGATCAGCGGCTCCCGAGCGCCGAGCCGGCCGAGATTAGGGCCTTTGAGAACGAAAACCCGGCTCACAGAAGAACCTTTCCACTCGACGGCTCCTCGCCGGCGATCACCGAGTAGGCGGCGGCGATCAGGCTCGGGTCCGGGCCCTCCAGCCGGCCCGGCTTGGCCAGCCCGTCCAGCACCACGAACCGCAGCACGCCGGCCCGCGTCTTCTTGTCGTTGCGCATGCCCTCCATGAGCTGCGGCAACGCTCCCGGCTCGTAGTTCACCGGCAGGCCGAGCGAGGTCAGCACCGAGCGATGCCGGTCGGCCGTCGCGTCATCCAGCCGGCCGGCCAGCCGGGACAGCTCGGCCGCGAAGACCAGGCCGACGCTGACCGCCGCGCCGTGACGCCAGCGGTAACGCTCACGGCGCTCGATCGCATGGCCCAGGGTGTGGCCGTAGTTGAGGAACTCCCGCTGACCGGCCTCGCGCAGGTCGCTCGACACCACGCTGGCCTTGTACTGGATGGCCCGGGTGACCAGCTCGCCGATCACCTCGCCGGCCGGGTCGACCGCGGCCTTCGGGTCGGCCTCGATCAGCTCCAGGATCCGCGGGTCGTTGAGGAAACCGGCCTTGACCACCTCGGCCATGCCGGCGACCAGCTCGTTGGCCGGCAGCGTCTCCAGCGTGGCCAGGTCGACCAGCACGGCCGTCGGCTCGTGGAACACGCCGACCAGGTTCTTGCCGGCGTCGGTGTTGATGCCGGCCTTGCCGCCGACCGCCGCGTCCACCATGCCCAGCAGCGTGGTCGGCACGTGCACGACCTTCACGCCACGCAGCCACGTGCCGGCGACGAAGCCGGCCAGGTCGGTCACCGCGCCGCCACCGAGGCCGATCACCGCGCCGGTGCGGTCGAGGCCGATCCGGCCCAGCACCTCCCAGACGAAACCGGCCACCGCCAGCGCCTTGCCGTCCTCGGCGTCCGGGATCTCCACCCGGTGCGCGTCGATGCCGGCGGCCGCCAGCTCCTCCCGCACGGCCTCGGCCGTCGCGGTCAGCGTGGGCTGGTGCAGGATCGCCACCGTCGGCACGCCCTTGAGCGTGTCGACCAGGTCGCCGAGCAGGCCCCGACCGACGATCACGTCGTAGGGGCGCTCCGCGGCCACGTGGATGCGGGTCGGGTCGGACATCAGCTTCCTTCGGTGAGTGCTTTGACGACCTCGTCGACGATGCCGGCCGGTTCCAGCTTGTCGGTGTCGATCTCGACGGTCGCGACCTCGCGGTACAGCGGCAGCCGGGCTGCCAGCAGCGCCCGGAACGTGGCCCGCGGGTTCACGCCGGCCAGCAGCGGGCGCGCCGTGGACAGGCCGGTGCGGCGCACGCCCTCGGCCATGCCGACGTTGAGGAACACCACGGTGTGCTCGGCCAGCAGCTTGCGGGTGGACTCGGCCAGCACCGCGCCGCCGCCCAGGGCCAGCACGCCGTCGTGCTCCAGCAGCGCGCGGGCTACTGCCTCGCCCTCGATGCGCCGGAACTCCGGCTCGCCGTCGTCGGTGAAGATGTCGGCGATCGGCTTGCCGGCCAGCTCGACGATGTCCGCGTCGACGTCGCGGAACGGCACGCCCAGGCGCTCCGCCAGCAGCTCGCCGACGGTGGTCTTGCCCGCACCCGGCGGGCCGACCACCACCGCCCGAGGACTCACCAGCGGTCCTGCAACGACTTCAAGTAGCCCTCGACGTTGTGCCGGGTCTCGGACAGCGAGTCGCCGCCGAACTTCTCCAGCAGCGCGTCGGCCAGCACCAGCGCCACCACCGACTCCACGACCACGCCGGCTCGCGGCACCGCGCAGATGTCCGAGCGCTGGTGGATGGCCACCGCCGGCTCGCCCGTCTGCACATCGATGGTGGCCAGCGCGCGCGGCACCGTGGAGATGGGCTTCATCGCCACGCGCACGCGCAGCGGCTCGCCGTTGGTGATGCCGCCCTCCAGACCACCGGCCCGGTTCGACCGCCGCGTCACGCCGGTGATGCCGGGACCGCGGTCGATCTCGTCGTGGGCCTGGCTGCCGCGACGGTGCGCGGTGGTGAAGCCGTCGCCGATCTCCACGCCCTTCATGGCCTGGATGCCCATCAGCGCGCCGGCCAGCCGGGCGTCGAGGCGACGGTCCCAGTGCACGTGCGAGCCCAGGCCCGGCGGCAGGCCGTAGACGATGGTCTCGATCACGCCACCCAGCGTGTCGCCGTCCTTCTTGGCCGCCTCGACCTCGGCCACCATGGCCTCGGTGCCGGCGGCGTCGAAGGCCCGCACCGGGTTCTCGTCGATCGCGGCCAGGTCCTCGGGCTTGGGCAGCGGGGCGTCCGGCGAGCACTCGGCGGCGCCGATGGACACCACGTGGCTGACGATCTCGGCGTTGAGCACCTGGCGCAGCAGGTTGCGGGCCACCGTGCCCAGCGCCACCCGCTCGGCCGTCTCGCGGGCGCTCGCCCGCTCCAGCACCGGCCGGGCCTCGTCGAAGCCGTACTTCTGCATGCCCGGCAGGTCGGCGTGGCCGGGACGGGGGCGGGTCAGCGGCGCGTTGCGCGCGGAGCCCTCCAGCTCGGCCGGGTCGACCGGGTCGGCGGCCATCACCTTCTGCCACTTCGGCCACTCGGCGTTGTCGATGTGCACGGCGATCGGCCCACCCTGGGTCCGGCCGTGGCGCACACCGCCGAGGAACTCGACCTTGTCCGTCTCGAAGTCCATCCGGGGGCTGCGGCCGAAGCCCAGCCGCCGACGGGCCAGTTGCACCGAGAGGTCCTCGGTGGTGACGGACACTCCGGCGATCATGCCCTCAAGGACACCGACCAGCGCGGGTCCGTGCGATTCTCCAGCGGTGATCCAGCGCAGCACCCCTGGATCCTTTCACACCCGGCTCAAGCCCCGCTGCAAACCAGGTCGCACGGCCGTGACCGCCGGTCCCATCGTCCACATGGGACAGCTCGGCGGCCCTCCCGCACGGGAGGGCCGCCGTCGCTGACTTTCAGCGCTGCCAGGTGAACAGCGTGTCGCCGGCCTCGACCGGGCCGGGCTCGCGCATGTCGACCAGGTTCTCCACGGTGGCGTCCAGCGCGACGACCGGGCAGATCGGCGAGCGGCCGCCGTCCTCGATCGCCTTCGGGTCCCAGCCGATGACCGGCTGGCCGGCCTTGACCGAGTCGCCCTTGGCCACGTGCAGGGTGAAACCCTCGCCCTTGAGCTTGACCGTGTCGATGCCCAGGTGCACCAGCACCGCCGGGCCCTCCGCGGTCGCGACCACGAACGCGTGCGGGTGCAGCGTGACGACCGTGCCGTCAACCGGGGACACCGCGTCACCGGCGGTGAGCTCCGGGTGCACGGCCAGGCCGGGGCCGACCATCGCCTGCGCGAACACCGGGTCCGGGACCTCGGTGATCGGCGCGAGCACGCCCGTGACGGGGCTCAGGACCTTGACACTCATCGCGCCACCTCGCTGACGCTCGGCGGCTCGCTGAGCCGGCTCGCTGTGTTGAACGGTGACTCCGCAAGCTCCGTCACAGCAAGTCCTCGATGTCGCTGGCGATCGTGTCCGCCTCAGGGCCGACGATGATCTGGACCACCGAGCCGGCGCGGATGACGCCGTGCGCGCCGATCTTCTTGAGCGCGGCCTCGTCCACCTTGGACCCGTCCTCGAGCTCGCAGCGCAGCCGCGTGATGCACGGCTCGATCTCGATGATGTTGTCAGCGCCACCGATCGCGGCGATGATCTGCGCCGCCCTGTCGTCTGCCATCTCGTCGCCTGCTCTCACTAGTCGGTTGTGGACCCGCGTGGGTGTCGACCGTCCGCCGGTCTCACCCGAGTCGGCCGGATGGTCGCCGTCAGCAGCACGAACTCGTAACGGCGGTTGACACCCGGTCGCCCGGCGGCGCATCCTCCCCGCACCACTGGTCTAGACCGGAACGTACCAATGTTCGCGGCGAGGATCGACAGGTGGGGCCGAATCGAGACCGTCAGGGAGGTGCCATGGCCGTGTTCGACGGCGTTTCGGGCACCGGCGACCGGATCGTCGACGGCCCCAAGCCCAAGCACGCCCAGCTGCGGGAAATCCTGCGCAAGCTGGCCCAGCAGGATCTGCCGCCCGGCTCCCCCATCCCGTCCGAACGCGATCTGGCCGAGCAGTACGGCGTGTCGCGGCTCACGGTGCGGGCCGCGGTCGGTCAGCTGGTCGCCGAGGGCCTGCTGGCCAGGGCGCGTGGCCGTGGCACGTTCACCGCGCAGCGGCGGATGGAGGCCCAGCTCTATCTGGAGTCCTTCACCGACGACATGCGGCGACGCGGGCACGAGCCCGGCACCGAGGTGCTCTCGTGCGCCCACGAGTTGCCGCCGCCCGCGGCGGCCGCCGCGTTGGGGCTGGAGCCAACCGACTCGGCGTACCGCCTGTTCCGGCTGCGCCGGGCCGACGGCACGCCGCTCGCGGTCGAGCGCGGCTGGTACAACGCCGGCCGGTTGTCCGGCCTGCTCGACCTCGACCTGACCCGGTCGCTGTACACGCTGATGGCCGAGCATTTCGGCGTGCAGCTCAGCCACGGCCGGCAGACGGTGTGGGCCGAGGCGGCCGACCGCGAGACCGCTCGTCTGCTGGGGGTTCGCACCGGTTCGCCGGTGCTGGTGTTCCGACGGATCTCGACCGCCGACGGCGAGGCCATCGAGGACATGACGTCCTGGTACCGGGGCGACCTCTACCAGGTAACCATGCAATTGGACCGGGGCGACCCGGGTTCCGGTCCGCTTTCCGCCCAC
>DATJJB010000663.1:0-15788 GCA_035492655.1 Kutzneria sp.
ACCAGCGGCGCCACCGCCGGCAGCACGTGCTTGCCGATCACGTGCAGGTGCCCGGCGCCCAATGCCCACGACCGCTCGATGTACGGCCGCGACTCCACCGCCAGGGTCTGCGACCGCACCAGCCGGGCGGTCGTCGGCCACGCCGTCGCGCCGATGGCGATGATGATCGACCCGATACCCGGCGTCAGCACGGTGGACAGCACCGCCGCCAGCACCAGCGACGGCAGCACGAGGAAGAAGTCCGTCACGCGCATCAGCACGGCCTGCACCCAACCGCCGAAGTGCGCCATCAGCACACCGACGATGGTGCCGACGCCGACCGACAGCAGCGTCGCGGTCAGGCCGACCAGCAGCGAGATCCGCGAGCCCCACAGCAGCAACAGCAGGACCGACCGGCCGCTCTCGTCGGTGCCGAGCACGAAGCCGTCGCCGGGCGGCTTGAGCAGCCCGCCGGTGGCCTTGGTGACGTCCAGTCCGGACGCGTCGCTGATCACCGGCGCGAGCAGCGCCAGCAACACGATCACGGCCAGCACGGCCAGGCCGATCAGCCCGCCGCGGTCAGCACGGAACTGGGCCCACACCCGGCCCAACGAAGCCCGACGGCGCTGCCAGGCGATGGAAGCGGTCATGCGGCACGCACCCTCGGGTCGATCACATGCAGCAGCAGGTCGCCGATCAGGTTCATCACCAGCACCGCGCCGGCCAGCACCAGCAGCAGCCCCTGCAACAGGGCGCCGTCGTGGTCGGCCAGCGCCTGGTAGAGCAGCAGCCCGAGGCCCGGCCAGGAGTACACCGTCTCCACGGTCACCGCGCCGCCGACGACGAACCCGAGCTGGATGAAGATCAGGGTCACTGTCGGCAGCAGCGCGTTGGGCACCGCGTGCCGCCCGCGCACCAGGTCGTCGCGCAGCCCCTTGGCCCGGGCGGTGGTCAGGTAGTCGGCGTTCATCTCCTCCAGCAGCGAGGAGCGCATCACCAGCAGGTACTGCGCGTACAGCACGGCCACCAACGTCAGGCACGGCAGCACGAGGTGGTGGGCCACGTCGAGCACCTGCGGGAAGAACGACGGCGGCGTGTCCGGATCGGAGATGCCCTGGGTGGGGAACCACGTGCCGGCCACCGTCAGCAGGATCATGCCCAGCCAGAACGTCGGCGCCGACCACAGCGTCAGCGCGAAACCCGTGGAGAACCGGTCGAAGCGGCTGCCGCGCCGCCAGCCGGCCCGGGTGCCCTGCCACAGTCCCAACAGGACGGAGATGACGGTCGCCGCGCCGACCAGCAGCACGGTCGGCCCCAGGCGTTGCAGGATCAGCTGCGCCACCGGCTGCTGGAAGTTCGCCGACGTGCCGAGATCGCCGTGCAGCAGGCCGACCAGGTAGTCCACGAACTGCGCCGGCAACGACTTGTCCAGCCCGAGCTCGTGCCGCAGCTGCGCCACCTGGGCCGGGCCGAGCGAGCTGTTACGGGTGAGCAGCCGGATCGGGTCGCCGGGCACCACCCGGATCAGGAAGAAGCTGAGCACCACGATGACGAACAGGCTGACCACCGCGCCGCCGACCTTGCCGAGCACGTACCGCGCGCCGCCCCGTTGACGCGCGGATCCGCTGCTCGCGGACGTGCTCGGCTCGGCCAGTGCCGGCGTCGCTGCCGGTGAGGTCACGGGCTACTCCCGCTCGTCGGCGCCGGCCTTGCGCCGCCGCGACAGCAGGAACGCGCCGCCGCCCAGCACCACCACGACGACGACCACGATCACGACGATCAGCGTGGTGTTGCCGCCGCCGCTGGACTCGGAGTCGATCGGCTTGGCCAGCAGGTAGCCGTAGTAGCCGTTCTGGTGCGTGATCGAGCCGCCCTGCGCAGGCTGCAGACCGAAGCTGGCCCAGCGGTCGGAACGGTAGGCCTCCAGCGAGTTCGGGTAGGCGAACACCACGGAGCTGTCCAGCGAGTACAGCCGGGCCTGCAGGTCCTTGACGTCCTTGACCCGCTTGGCCTGGTCCATCTCGGACAGCTGCGCCTTGTACAGGTCGTCGATCTGCCCGTCGCACATGAAGTTCTCGGTGTTGCCGTTGCCCTGCGCGTCGGGCAGGTTGCCGCAGGTCTGGATGGACAGCAGCGCGTCCGGGTCGGGGTTGCCGGTCCAGGCGTTGATCTGCAGGTCGTACTTGCCGGTGCTGCCGGCGTCGGTCAGCGCGTCCGAGCTGAGCGCCTGCAGGGTCACGCCGAGGCCGACCTGGTTGAGCCAGCCCTTGATGAAGTTGGCCGCGGCGGTCTGCGCCGGGATGCCGCTGTCCACCAGCAGCCGCAGCGTGATCGGCTTGCCCTGCTTGTCGGTGCGCACGCCGTCGGCGCCCTTGGCGTAGCCGGCCTCGTCGAGCAGCTTGCCCGCGGCGGCCAGGTCGAACTTCTGCTCCTGGGCGGCGTCGGGGGTCCAGTGCCACTGCTCGAACACCGCCGGCACGAAGCCGCTGCCGGGCTCGGCCAGACCACCGTAGGCCTTGTCCACCAGGGTCTTGATGTCCACCGACTGGGCGATGGCCTGTCGCACCTTCGGGTCCTTGAGCACCGGGTTGCCGTCGCCGACCGGCTGGCGGTCGTTGGTCTGCGCCTGGTAGTTGATCAGCAGGTCGTTCTGCCGGCCCTGGCGGGCCTTGACCGTGGTCACGTTGGGCGTGCTCTGCAACGCCGTGTACTGGGCCGGGGTCAGGCCGCTGACCACGTCCACGTCGCCGTTCTTCAGGCCCTGCACGGCCGCGTCGGCGTTGTCGTAGTGGCGGAACTGGAGCTGGTCGTAGGCCGGCTTGTCGCCGTAGTAGTCCGGGTTGGCCTTGAGCGTGATGGACTGGCCCTGGGTGAAGTTGGTCAGCGTGAACGGACCGCTGCCGACCACCGGGTACTGGAGGTTGTCGTACTTGCCGATGTCGGTGACCTTGGACCAGACGTGCTCCGGCACGATCGGCACGTCAAGGGCCAGCATGGTGGCCTGCGGCTTCTTGGTCTTGATCACGACGGTGTTGTCGTCGGGCGCGGTGACGGTGTCGAAGTTGGCCACGAAGTTGCCGTTGGCGGTGGCCGCCGTCTTGTCCGTCATGATCTTGTTGAAGGTCCAGGCGACGTCCTTGGCCGTGATCGGCTGGTCGTCGGACCACTTGGCGCCCGAGCGGATGTGGTAGGTCCAGGTCAGGTTGTCGCTGGAGACCTGCCACTTGTCGGCCAGGCCGGGGGCGGGCTTGAAGTCGTCACGCGAGTAGGAGGTGAGGAACGCGTACATCACCCGCCCGATCTCGGTGTCGCCGAGGTGGTAGGCCATGAACGGGTTCATCGACGCGATCGTGCCGGTGACCGCCACGCGTAGGGTCCTGGGCTGCGGTGTGTCCTGCGCCTGGGCCACGATGGGCGCACTGAGCACCGCCATTCCCGCGGCGATCAGGCCGATGCCGATCCGTCTGATGCGCATAGCCGCGCACCTCCCCTTCCCCGTGTTTGGCAAGAAGTAACCACCCAGTACGGCAACGTGTCAACAATTGTCGACAACGGCCGCCAACCCGTAACGTACCGACCGTGCGAATCCTCATCTCGGCCGACATGGAAGGCGCGACCGGAGTCACCTGGCCGGCGGACGTCGAGCCGGGCACCGAGCAGTGGCAGCGGTTCCGCCGGATGTTCAACGGCGACGTCAACGCGTGCGTGCGCGGCCTTGTCGACGGCGGCGCTGACGACGTGCTGGTGAACGAGGCTCACGACACGCAGCGCAACCTGCTGCTGGAGGACCTCGACGAGCGGGCCCGGATGCTGACCGGCAAGCACAAACCGCTGTCGATGATGCAGGGCATTGACTCCGGTGTGGACGGTGTGGTGTTCCTGGGATATCACACCGGGGCCGGCGCCGAAGGCGTTTTGTCGCACACCTATCTGGGAAATTCGGTCACGGGCGTGTGGCTGGACGGCGTGCGGGCCAGCGAGGGCCGGCTCAACGCCGCCGTCGCGGCGGAGCACGGTGTGCCGGTCCTGCTGGTCACGGGTGACGACAAGACGTGCGAGGACGCCGACGAGTACGCCCCCGACGCCGGCAAGGCCGCGGTGAAGGAGTGCGTCAGCCGGTACTCGGCGATCTGCCTGCCACCAGCGCGTTCGTCCCGGATCATCGAGGAGCAGGCCCGGCTGGCCATGGCCCGTGCCGGCCGCGTCGAACCCGTCGTCTCCGGTCACCACATGGAAGTCGCCTTCGACGCCGCGCACCTGGCCGCGGCCGCCGCCGTCATCCCGACCGTGGAGCGGATCTCGCTGTTGCGGGTCGGCTACGACGCCCCGACGATGACCGAGGCGATGATGGCGTTCAAGATCGTGACCAATATTGCCAGCGGTGCGGTGGAAAAGGTCTACGGGTGAGGGTGGATGGACGTCGTCGAGCGGTGTGCGCAGCTGATCAGGTTCGACACGACCAACCGGGGCGGCGGCGACAGCGAAGGTGAGCGGGAGGCGGCCGAGTTCGTCGCCGCCGAGCTGTCCGCGGCCGGCGTGGAGCCGACGGTGCTGGAGCGCAAGCCCAGGCGTACCAACGTGATCGCGCGGGTCGAGGGCCAGGAATCGAACCTGCCGCCGGTGTTGGTGCAGGCCCATCTGGACGTGGTGCCGGCGCAGGCGGCGGACTGGGACGTTGACCCGTTCGCCGGCGAGGTCCGCGACGGCTACCTGTGGGGTCGCGGCGCGGTGGACATGAAGGACATGGTCGCCGAGTTGCTGACCGTGGTCACGGACTGGCACACCCAGGGGCGAAAGCCGCGACGGGACGTGGTGCTGGCCTTCGTCGCCGACGAGGAGGACGCCGGCGACTACGGGGCGCACTGGCTGGTCTCGGAGCACCCGGACCTGTTCCGGGACTGCGCGGCGGCGATCGGCGAGTCCGGCGGCCACACCCATCGGGTGGACGGCATCCACTTCTACCCGGTCGGCACGGCCGAGCGCGGCTCCTCGCACCTGCGGCTGACCGCCCGCGGCCGGGCCGGTCACGGCTCGCGGCGCAATGACGAGAACGCGGTGATCCGGCTGGTGCAGGCGGTGCGGCGACTGGCCGAGCACCGCTGGCCGGTGCGGCTGATCCCGTCCGTGCAGGCCTACATCGAGCGGGTCGGGGAAGCGCTGGGCGTCGAGGTCGATCTGTCCGATGTGGACGGCACGGTCAAGCGGCTCGGCGGCGCGGCCTCGCTGGTGGAGTCGACGATCCGCAACAGCACCACCCCCACGGCGCTGAGCGCCGGTTACAAGGTGAACGTCATCCCCAGCACCGCCGAGGCACTGATCGACACCCGGGTGCTGCCGGGCGGCGAGGACGAGCTGCTGGCCACGGTGGACGAGCTGATCGGCCCGCACGTGCAGCGTGAGCTGCTCAATCCGCAGCCGGGAGTGCAGGCGCCGGTGGACTCGCCGTGGTTCGACGCGATCGCCGACGCGCTGCGCTGGGCCGATCCGGCGGCCGTGGTCGTGCCGTACTGCCTGGGCGGCGGCACCGACGCGAAGGCGTTCGCCCGGCTGGGGATCCCCGGCTATGGCTTCTCCCCCCTGTGGGTGCCCGAGGGCTTCGACTACCGGGCCATGGCCCACGGCGTCAACGAGCGGGTGCCGGTCGAGGGCCTGCACTTCGGCGCGAAGGTCCTCGACCGGTTCCTCACGACCTGCTGACTTACTTGACCGCGATGTCGATCACCGGGTGCTGGGCCGGGTCGAGCCAGGCCATGACCGCCTTGAGGTCGTCGGCCGGGATGGACACGCAGCCCGCGGTCGGCTTGCCCGCCGAGACGTGCAGGAAGAACGCGGAGCCGGCGCCGGGCACCACCGGGGTGCGGTTGTAGTCGATGACCACGGCGTGGTCGTAGACCGGGCCGGCCTTGCCCAGGTCCTCGCCGGCGCCCTCGTTGAACGGGCAGGTGCCGGGATCGCAGTGGTAGTAGGTGTTGTAGAGCGGGGAGGTCGTGTCCGACACCCACCAGTCGGAGGTGCCGACCTGGCGGTAGGGCAGCCGGGTGCCGTCGTTGGCCTGGATGCCGAAGGCCTCGGTCAGCGTCCACACGCCGGCCGGGGTCTTGGAGGTGGTCTCGCTGGCCTGGCCGATGCCCTGGGAGCCGACGTTGGCGGTGACCGGACCGTGCACGGCCCGCCACTTCGACCCGTGGCGCTCCCACGCGGTGAGCACCGCCGTGGTGGCGGTGGGGCTGTCGGCGATCACCGTGATGACCTGGCCGGCGCTGCCCTGGTAGGACACGGGCAGCCGGGACGCGGTCGCGGGGGCAGCGGTCGTGGCGAGCAGCACGGCGGTGGCCGCCAGTGCCGTGACGACACGGTTGGGCATCGGATGTTCTCCTGGATCGCGGGACAGCGGGTCGGCGCGATCGTAGAGCAAGATCACCAACTATGGTGACAGTTCACCGAATTCCCACGGATCAGGTTATTTCCGCACGGGACCACGCGCCGGTCCCGTGCGGCAACCCGATCTCAGTGCACCAGTTCGGCGTCCATCTTGCGCAGCGGAGCGGCCAGCGCGGTCCGACACGGCACACCCAATTTGGTGAACACGCGGGACAGGTGGCCCTCCACGGTCTTCACGCTGACCACGAGCTTCTCGGCGATCTGCCGGTTGGTCAGGCCACGCACGGCCAGCTCGGCCACCTCGTGCTCGCGCACGGTCAGCGTGTCCATGCTGCGGACCTGCGGCGCGCGCCGCACGGACAGGCTGAGCTGGGTGTCGACCAGCTCAGCGGCCAGCGCCCTGGCCCCGCAGCTCTCGGCCAGCCGACGGGCCACGCTCAGCTCCCGCAGCGCCGAGTCCCGCTCCCCCATGCCGATCAATGCGGCGCCGACCACCGCGTGCGACCGGGCGGCGTAGCCGGGCATGCCGGCCTCGGTGAACGCCTCAGCGGCACGGGCGGCCCGTAACTGCGCCACCTGGAGGTCGTTGCGGGCCAGCGCGACCTGGCCGTTGGCCAGGTGCATGACCGCGGTGTGCCCCCACATCGCCGGCGAGGACGACTCGGCGGCGTGCTCGGCCCACAGCGCGGCGCGGGCCGGCCGGCTCCGGGTGAGCTCCAGGTTGACCATCGACTCGCAGACCCACGGCCGCAGCACCGGCGCGACCCGGGCCGGATCGGTGTCCACACCGGCCAGCGTGGCCAGTCGCTGACAGCCGTCGACATCGCCGAGGTGCAGCCGCGACCCCAGCAGCTCCACCAGCAGTCGACGGGCCCAGTTGGCGTCCAGCTGACTCATCACCCGGGCCGACGCCTGGTCGGCCAGCTGCGAGTCGCCCCGCCAGGCCGCGGCCCATGCCTGGACCGCGAGCGCGGCGGGCAGGTCTTCCCCAAGACCCGCGCCGCCGATGTGTTGGGCAGCGGCCACCGCGCGCGCCGCCAGTTCGGTCGCCCGGCTGAGCCGGCCCCGCAGCACCTGGTTCCGAGCAGCCCCCGTGCTGCGCTCGGCCGGCCTCGTCTCGTCGTCCACCTTCTCGACCTCCCCATGGTGAACACCCAATGTAAACCAAGATGAATGGAGAGGGCCCGCAGATACATCACAGTCTGCGCTGACGTGCTACCTCATAGAGAACAATGGACGCCGCGTTCGCGGCGTTGAGCGAACTGGCCGCCCCACCGATGGGGATGCTCAGCACGTCGTCGCAGGCCGCGCGCCACGCGTTGCTCATGCCCGCGGTCTCGTTCCCGACCACCAGCAGCGTCGGGCCGGTCAGATCGTGCCGGTCGACAACCGCTGTGCCGTGCTCATCGGTACCCACGATGCGGACCGTTACGGGTTGGGACCGAATCCATTCGATAACAGTTGGGGCGGCATCGGCGCGGACCACCGGCAGCGCGAAGAACGAGCCGGTGCTGGCCCGCACCGTGCGCGGGTCGTAGACGTCGGCGGCGTGCCCGGCGACGATCACGCCGTGCGCGCCGAAGGCGTCGGCCGAGCGGATGACGGTGCCGATGTTGCCGGGGTTGGTCGGCCGGTCGAACACGACGCCGAGGAAGTCGTCGGGCACCGGGATGCGGTCAAGGTCGTCGGGCGGCAGCTCGGCAACGGCGATCAGCTCCGGGGCGCTGTCGGCGTCCTTCTCCCCCAGCTCGGCCAGCAGTTCGGGGGCCATGGACACCCGGGTGGCGGTGGTCGTGTCCAGCAACTCCTCGGCCCATTTCGACAGCCGCCGGCCGGCCGGGTAGAGCAGCGCCGCCAGTGGCCAGCCGTGTTCGACGGCCAGCGTGATGGGGCGGACGCCGTGCACCAGGAACTCGCCGGTGCGCTGCCTTTTGGTCCGGTTGCCGAGCAACGCCTCCCACTGCTGGAACCGGGCGTTGCGGGTCGTCACCCGCAGATCAGTCACGCCGGCAACCCTGGCACACCCCCGCCCGAGCGCCAATTTGCGCGTCACGCATCTTTGCGTGCCGCGCACGTTTCTGTAGCGTGGGTGGCATGGACTTCGACGTGGTGATCGCCGGTGCCGGACCGAACGGGCTGATGTTGGCCGCCGAGCTGCGGCTGGCCGGGGTACGGCCGCTGGTGCTGGAACGCCTGCCGGAACGGGCGACGATGCCCAAGGCCAACGGCCTGATGGGGGTGGTGGCCCGGCTGCTGGACGCCCGCGGCCTGTACGAGAAGGTCGCCGGCTGGGCCGCGCCGCCGGCCGCCACCCCGCGGTTCGTCTTCGGCGGCATGCGCCTTGACCTGCGGGAGCTGCCCGACAACCCGATGTACGCGATCCAGATCCCGCAGCGGCGGCTGGAGGCGATCCTGGAGGAGCACGCCGTCGGTCTCGGCGCGGAGATTCGTCGTGGCGTCGAGGTAAGAGGTCTCACCGACCATGGGTCTTACATCAGCGTGGACACCGACGGCGGCGAGCTCACGGCCCAGTTCCTGGTCGGCTGCGACGGCGGCCGCAGCACGGTGCGGAAGCTGGCCGGCATCGACTTCCCGGGCGTGACCGACGACGACGTGGTCAGCCGGTCGGCCAATGTCGGCCTGCCGACCGCGAGGGCCATGTCGCTGCCGGTGGCCGGCCACGGCGACATTCCGCCGTTCTTCTTCCACCGCACGGACACGGGGGTGTTCATCTGGGCGCGGTTCGAGGACGCGATGACCGTCAACACCATGGAATGGGGCGGCGCTCCGGACGATGACGTACCGATGACGCTGGACGAACTTCGGGCCAGCGTGAAGCGGGTGCTCGGGGTGGACGTGCCGCTGGAGCCGGCGGTGTTGGACCGGCCGCCGCTGCTGCGCCGGCTGAGCGGCAACAACACCCGGATCGCCGAGCAGTTCCGTCGCGGCCGGGTGTTCCTGGCCGGCGACGCCGCCCACGTGCATGCCGGCATCGGCGCGCCCGGGTTGAACACGGGACTTCAGGACGTCGCCAACCTGGCGTGGAAGCTCGGTGCGGTGATCCACGGCTGGGCCCCGGACGGGCTGCTCGACACCTACCACTCGGAGCGGTACCCGGTGGCCGAGCGGGTCGCCATGCAGACCCAGGCCCAGTCGGCGTTGCTGGCGCCGGGATCGAAGGTCACGGCTCTGCGCACGCTGTTCGAGGAGCTGCTGTCCTCGCCGGACAACATCCAGCACATCGCGAACACCATGTCCGGCAACGACGTCCGGTACGAGCAGGCCGAGAATCCGCTGGTCGGACGGCTGATACCGGAGCTGTCGGTGACCACCACCGCTGGGGTGGTCCGGCTGGCGGAGCTGCTGCGGACCGGCCGGCCGCTGCTGCTCGACCTGGCCGGCGTCGGGGATGTCGCCGCCAGGTGGCGGGATCGGGTGGACGTCGTCGCCGGCGCCCATCCCGACCACCCCGCGCTGCTCATCCGCCCCGACGGCTTCGTTGCCTGGGCCGGCACCACGCCGACGGGCCTGGCCGAGGCCCTGACCCGCTGGTTCGGCTCCGCTACGGCTTGAGGTCGGTGGCCGCGCGCAGCGAGCCGTCCATGTAGAACGGCGTGGAGGTGTGCTCGTGGGCGATGCGCCAGCCCTCGGCCGTCTTCCGCAGGCCGTAGGTGGCGCGGAACCACAGCTCGAAGGCGAAGTCGGTGCCCTTCGGGGTGGCCGACAGACGGTTGAGCGAGTGGGCGAACGCCAGGTCACCGCCCACCTCGATCTCCAGTTCGGTGATCCGGAGGTCCACCGGGCCGTCGAAGGTGGCGAACCAGGCCAGCTGGCCCGGCACGTCGCGGGCGGCGTCGCCGCGCCGGCCCAGCGGCGGGGCCAGGTCGTACTTCACCACGTCGGGCGTGTAGCGGTCGATCAACCGCTGCGCGTCGCCGTCCTTCATCGCCGTCTCGGCCGCCGTGATCAGGTCTCGGATCTCGTCGCTGCTGCTCATGACTGTGTCCCTTCCGCTCGGTCGACCCGGTGTCGAAGCCACCTGCCGGCTTTCGACACCGCGGGTCACTTGATCGCCAGCGGATTGACCGGGGACCCGACCGCGCGCCGGAACTTGATCGGCGGCGCGGTCATCATGCTGCGCTCGTTTTCTTGGCGATACCGGCCGTCCTGGGCGCGGTCGGCGGCCAGCTCCTCGAAGTCGAGGATCTCGCCGAGCGTCATGCCCAGGTCGCGGCTCAACACCAGGTGCACGGGCAGCTCCTGGTCGACGCCGGTCTCCTTCATCGTAAGCACCGGGTTGATCCGCAGGCCTCCTTGTGCCCGTCGACGTCCCAGCGGCCCCAGTTGGACAGGCGCCGGCCGATCTCGCGGAAGTCCGCTGTCATCCCGCCACCTTACGAAGACCGGTCCCGTGTCGAAGCCGCGTTCCCGGCCTCGACACGGGACCGGTGAGAGGATTTCCGCGACCTACGGGAGGCACGACCATGCGGTACCTGATCCTGATCCACAGCAACCCGCGGTCCCGGGCGCTGTGGGAAACGTTGACCGACGAGCAGCGCATGGAGTTCGGCCGGGGCTACATGGCGCTCAGCGCCGAGATCGAGGCCGCCGGCGAGATGGTGATCTCCAACGGGCTGACGGATCTGGCGCTGGCCAAGCGGGTGTGGGTGCAGGACGGCGAGACGATGACCAGCGACGGGCCGTTCGCCGAGGTCAAGGAGTACGTGGCCGGCTTCCTGCTGCTGGACACCGAGACCGAGGAGCAGGCGCTGGCCTGGGCGGCAAAGACGCCGGACGCGCAGCTGGGCGGGGCCGTGGAGGTCCGGCCGCTGCTCGACATGAGCACTTTGGACCTGTCATGAACCCGTGTAAGAACGAGCTTGCCGACCGCCGCGGACGGCGGTTTGTAGGCTTGCTGCTGCCGTCCTAGCTGGCTGCCAGGATGGGCGCTGCGTCTGGACGCATGACTTCGCCCCAGCGCTCAACGCCGCGTGCCGCGATGTTGAGCGCCGCGTTGTGGTCGGCGTGCCCAACGAAGTCACACCGGCCACAATGGAACACCGCCTGACTGCGGCGGTTGCGTTTGTCGACGTGCCCGCAGGCATGGCAGGTCTGCGAGGTGTAGGCCGGGTCGACCCGGACGAGCGCCACACCGGCCCGCTGGGCTTTGTAGGCCAGGAATCCACCCAGCTGAGCGAACGCCCAGGAGTGCAATGTGGCCCGTTGGGGCTTGCGAAGCCGTACCCGGGCGCGGATCCCCGTCAGGTCCTCGACGGCGATCCCGCGTCCGGTGCGTTCAGCCTCGGCCACGATGCGTTTGCTGATCTGGTGGTTGATGTCGGCGGCGAACCGGGCTTCCTTGCGCCGGCGTTTCTTCAGCAGTCGCCGGGCGGACGAGGTCTTCTTGGCCTGCAACCGCCTACGGATTCGTTGCTGTCGCTTGCGGTAGCGGGTGAGCCGCGACCCGCAGAACCGGTCACCGTCGGAGATCGTGGCGATGTTGACGATGCCCAGGTCGACACCGACGAACCCGTTCACTGGTTCGCGCCAGGGCACCTCGGGAACATCGATGACGGCGTGCAGCAGCCACACCCCATCGCGGTACAGCAAGTCGGTTTCCCCGATCGGCCGGGACCGCAACAGGGCAATGTGAGCGGGGTCGCCCGCGATGCGCAGGTTTCTGAATCGGCCGCCGGTGGTCCAGATCGACACCGTGCTCTCACTGCCGGTGTCGCCGAGCTGCCAGGACAGGCAACGGGCATCGAACGGCTGAGCCGCGTGCGGACGAAACCCGATCGCCGTGGCCTCGACCCGCCGGCGTCGATCCGAGCCGGGCGGCCCGTGGTTGCCGGCCCTTAGGTTGGCGTCGCGGGTGGTGTAGGCGTCGACGGTCTTGCCGATCACCCGGATCGCCGGCTGCGCGGCCAATCCGAACCGCTCCCGCAACTCACGGTAGAAGCGCTTCTGCACGTCGAACTTCCGGAACACCCGGGCGGTGTGCATCTGCTTGGACAGCCACGAGGCGGCGGCGTTGCAGGTATGCAGAGTGTTGGCGAACGCAGGTGTTTGGTCAGGTGTCGGCAACAATCGCACCTGAACTACCTGCTTCACGGTGATCACTCTAGCGTCGTTCCCTGTCACCGCGTTGGGGGACCCGATCCCACTGCGCGCAGCGGACACGGCCCGCGAGCTGTGGGAGTTTGGATGAACGTCACGACCGAGGTCGAGGACCTGCTGCGCACGCTGGCGCCGCAGGTCCTCGGCGTGCTGGTGCGGCGCAACGGCGGCTTCGACACGTGCGAGGACGCGGTGCAGGAGGCGCTGCTCGCGGCGGCGCAGCAGTGGGCGGTCGACGGTGTGCCGTCGAATCCGACGGGTTGGCTGATCACGGTGGCGCAGCGGCGGCTGACCGAGGTGTGGCGCAGCGAGGCGGCGCGGCGACGTCGTGAGGAGGCGGTGTTCACCGCCGAGGTGGACGACACCGAAGTGCCGGCCCAGGACGACACCCTGACGTTGCTGACCTTGTGCTGCCATCCGTCGCTGACCCGGGTGTCGCAGGTGGCGTTGACGCTGCGGGCGGTCGGCGGTCTGACCACGCCGGAGATCGCCCGGGCGCTGCTGGTGCCGGAGTCGACCGTCGGGCAACGGATCAGCCGGGCCAAGGCGAAGATCAAGGCCGCCGGGGCGCGCTTCGCACCGCCGCCGGTCGAGGAGCGGGACGAGCGGCTCAAGGCCGTGCTGGCCGTGCTGTACCTGATCTTCAACGAGGGGCACACGACCAGTTCCGGCTCCGCGTTGAACCGCGTGGAGCTGACCAGCGAGGCGATCCGGCTGACCCGTCAGCTGCACCGGCAGATGCCGGAGGACGGCGAGGTCGCCGGGCTGCTGGCCCTGATGCTGCTGACCGACGCCCGCCGGCCGGCGCGAACACTGCCCGACGGCACGCTGGTGCCGCTGGCCGAGCAGGACCGGTCGGTGTGGGACCGGGAGGCGATCGCCGAGGGCACGGCGTTGATCACGCAGGCCCTGGCCACCGCGGTCATCGGCCCGTACCAGCTACAGGCCGCCATCGCGGCCGTGCACGACGAGGCGTTGCGGCCCGAGGACACCGACTGGACGCAGATCCTCGGCCTGTACGAGCTGCTCAACTCGGCCGCGCCCGGGCCGATGGTGACCCTGAACCGGATCGTCGCCGTGGCCATGGTCCGCGGGCCGGCGACGGCGCTGGCCGAGCTGGCCGAGGCGGAATCGGTGCTGGGCGGGCACTATCGGGTCGACGCCGTGCGGGCGCACCTGCTGGAGCTGGCCGGTGACGATGAGGCGGCGCGCGACCACTACGCATCGGCCGCGCGCCGCACCCTGAGCCTGCCCGAGCAGCGCTACCTCAGCGCGAAGGCAGCACCTCGACCTCGGCGTCAGCCACGCTCTCACGGTCGTTGACCAGCTCGAGGCCGACGATCTTGTCGTCCTCGACGGTGAACACGAACAGGCCCATGACCTCGCCCCGGTACATCCACACCGCGCCGACGTTGCCGTCGATGAGGGCGGGCAGCGCGCCGCGGGCCTTGCCCGAGAACGCCGTCGCCACCGTGCGGGCCCCGGCCATGCGGGCCGACAGCAGCGGCGCGCCCTTGTCGTGATTGGCGATCGACCCCGCCACGGTCGTCTCGTCGGCCCGCAGCTCGACGTCCGGGTCGAGCAGTTCCAGCAGCGCGTCGAAGTTGCCGTCCCGCGAGGCCGCGAGGAACGCGTCGACCACCCGGCGCTGCCGGCTCAGGTCGGAGTCGGGCCGGTCCGCGCCCTGCACCCGCCGGCGGGCCCGGCTGGCCAGCTGCCGGGTCGCGGTCGGCGTACGGCCGACGATCGGCGCGATCTCGTCGAACGGCACCGCGAACAGGTCGTGCAGCACGAAGGCCAGCCGCTCGGCCGGCGCCAGCGTCTCCAGTACCACCAGCAACGCCGGTCCGACCGAGTCGGCCAGCAGCGCTTCCTGCTCGGGGCCGGCCACCGTCGCATCCGGCGCCTCGTCGATCGGGTCCTCACGCCGCGACTTGCGGGAGCGCAGCATGTCCAGGCACACCCGCGCGGTGACCGTGGTCAGCCAGCCGCCGAGGTTCTCCACCTCGCTGGTGTCGGTGCGGGACAGCCGCAGCCACGACTCCTGCACCGCGTCCTCGGCGTCGCTGGTCGAGCCGAGCATGCGGTAGGCCACCGCCCGCAGGTGGTCCCGGTTGGTCTCGAACTGCTCTGCCAGCCATTTTTCGTCCACGGTCACATCCTCCGTCCGGGCTCCGTCATAGCAGTGACGGACGGGCCCCGCCCGATGTGACCATTCAAGGAGAGACACCATGTTGCAGACGATTCTGTTCCCGGTGAAGGACGTCGAGAAGGCCAAGGCCGTGTACACCGCGCTGCTGGGCACCGCGCCCGGCGTCGAGTCGCCGTACTACGTTGGCTACGACATCGACGGCCAGCACATCGGCCTGGTGCCCAACGGCAGCACCAACGGCCCCGCCTGCTACCGGCACGTGGACGACCTGGAGAAGGGCCTGGCGGCGCTGATCGAGGCCGGCGCGTCCATGGCGCAGGAGCCCAAGGAGGTCGGCAACGGCCGGACCGTGGCCAGCGTGCTCGACGCCGACGGCAACGAGATCGGCCTCATCCAGGACCGGCACTGACCATGACCACGAGGCCGTCCGCGACGCGGTCGACCCGGCAGGACGTGAGGTCGGCGACGACCGCGTCCGCCGTGAGCTCGGCCGCGTCGTGGGAGGTCGCGACGGCCAGGGTCAGTGCACCGGCGTCGCGCCCGGCCAGCAGGCCGGCCGGCGCGTCTTCCACGACCAGGCAGCGGGCGATGTCGTAGCCCAGGGCCGCGGCCGCTTTGAGGTAGCCCTCCGGATCGGGCTTGCCGGCGCTGACGTCGTCGGCCGCGATCAGCACGGCCGGCACCGGCAGCCCGGCGGCGGCCAGCCGGGCCCGCATCAGCTCCTGCGAGCCGGAGGTCACCGCCGCCCAGCGGTCGTTCGGCAGCTCGGGCAGCAAAGTTCTGGTCGCCGGCAGAGCGACGACATCGCCGAGGTCGTTGAGCTCCAGCCGGGCCAACTCGGCCACCGCGTCGTCCCATTCGGACGGTGGCAGCAGGTCGGCGATGGTGTCCTCGCTGCGGCGGCCGTGGCAGACCCGCAGGATCGCTTCCGCGTCGAGGCCGCGCTCGGCGGCGAACACCCGCCACGTGCGCTCGACGGCGCCGGTCGAGTCGACCAGCGTGCCGTCGATGTCGAACAGGATTGCCTGGACCTCGAAGCTGATCAGCCGGCCCACGGCCCGACTCCGCCGATGCGGGTCACCTTGTAGCGCACGATGAAGCCGGGCGCCCGCTCCACCGGGAACGTGGCGTCCGGGGACACGTAGACCTTGGCCAGCCG
>DATJJB010000664.1:0-2659 GCA_035492655.1 Kutzneria sp.
CCGGGTTCGCAGCGCCGGCGTGCGGTCCACCATCCGCTGCCAGCAGTCACCGAACCTGGCCACGTCGTCGATGCCGGCCATCCGGATCCGCAGTGTGTCGACGTACAGGTCGGGGTCGACCAGGCTGTGGAACAACAGGCCTTGCTGCAACGGCGTGAGCGGGTAGATGTCCTCAACGCCCCGCCCGTCGCCGACAATGGTGTCCACTTCGGACTGACGAAGTCGGGTCAGCGGGAAGTCCGACGGTGTCCGGCCGCCGTGCTCCGCGCAGTGGGCCACGATCTCCCGCAGCCCGGCCAGCATCGTGTCGGCGAGGTTGTGGACCGTCTCGGCGTCGTGGATCTCCGGCGAGTAGGTCCAGCCCAGCTCCAGCCGGCCGTCCTGGACGATGCCGATCACGTCGATCAGGTAGGTCCGGGCGCCTTCCTGGTCGCCGCCGGTGATCGACCGGTAGAAGCCGGTCGGGTCGTCGGCCCACTGCCCGTGGTAGTTGAAGCTGATGCCGGGCTTGATCTCCGGGGCGTCGCCGTGCAGGTGCCGCAGCGCCCCGTAACCGAGGCCCTTGGACGGCACCGCCCGCAGCTGTTCCTTGACCGACTTCAGCGTGACGCCCCAGTCCCCCGCCGGAATGTCCAGCGCCACTGGGTATTCCGCGGTGAACCAGCCGACCGTGCGGGACAGGTCGACACCGTCCACAATGTCCTCACGGCCGTGACCTTCGAGGCCGACCAGCACCGTGTCCCGCCCGCACCAGCCGGCCAGTGCCCGGCCCAGTGCGCTCAGCAGCACGTCGTTGGCCTGCGTCCGGTAAGCCTCCGGCACCTTGCGCAGCAACGCATCCGTGGTGTCGGCGTCGAGCCGAACGGAGATCGTCTCGCTGGTCAGCGGGGTTGCCGGGCGGTCGAGCGGCAGGCTGCCGTCGACCGAGGCCGTGCGCTCCCAGTACGGCCGGTCGGCCGAGAAGTCATGGGCGGCAACGCGGCGGGCCCAGTCCACATAGGACGTGGTCTTGGGCGGCAACGGCCGACCGTGGTACGCCGACTCGATGTCGTCGAGCAGGATCCGCCACGACACGCCGTCGACGACCAGGTGGTTGATGGTCAACGCCAGACTGGGCGCGTCGAAGCTCCAGCCGACATGCTCGCTCTCGGCCTGCACTTCCTGCTGCCACACGCCATCCACCTGCGTAAACTTCGCGCGGAGCGCGTCGTGGTGAGCGATCACCTTGTCCAGCGCCGACCGCAGCCGCTCCACCTCGATGTCCGGACCGAGCTCGGCCACCAGCGACATGGTGAACGTGTCCATGCCGCTGTTCAGGAACCACGCCTGGATCGGCGTCACCGGGGCCGTGCCGCTGGCGTCGGTGACGATGGCCTGCTCGGCTCGCACGACGCGGGCCAGCTCGGCGATCGTCTGGTGCCGGAACACGTCCTTGGACACCAACGTCAGCCCAGCCGCGCGGGCTCGGGAGACGACCTGGATGCTCAGGATGGAGTCGCCGCCCAGCGCGAAGAAGTTGTCCGTCACGCCGACCCGCTCGACACCCAGTGCCTCGGCCCAGATCCCGGCCAGCACCCGCTCGTTCTCGGTGCGCGGCGCGACCCATTCCTCGGCCTCGACCACCGGTGCCGGCAGGGCCTTGCGGTCGAGCTTGCCGCTGGTTGTCACCGGCAGCGCGTCCATCGGCACGAACACCGTCGGCACCATGTAGTCCGGCAGCGACTCCCGCAGCCGGTCCCTCAGCTCGGAGGTGTCCCCCACCACGTAACCGACAAGTCGGTTGTCCCGCACCACGACCGCGGCCTGCTCGACCTCGGGCAGCCGCAGCAGGGCCGCTTCGATCTCGCCCGGTTCGATACGGAAGCCGCGCAGTTTGACCTGCTCGTCGATGCGGCCGAGGTATTCCAGGGACCCGTCGGTGGTCCAGCGGACGCGGTCGCCGGTGGCGTAGAGCCGGCCGGTGCCGAAGGGGTTGGCGATGAAGCTGGCGGCGGTGAGGCCGGGGCGGTTGAGGTAGCCGCGAGCCAGCTGGACGCCGGCGATGTGCAGTTGTCCGGCGACACCGACCGGGACCGGCCGCAGCGAGTCGTCCAGGACGTAGGCCCGGAGGTTGCTCAGCGGGCGGCCGATCACCGGGCGGGTCCCGACGATCGGCGCGATGGTGGCGTCGACCGTGCACTCGGTCGGGCCGTACAGGTTGTACGCCCGCGTGCCGGGAAGTTTTTGCAGGTCATGCCACAGCTGCTCGTCGACGGCCTCGGCGCCGAGCACCAGGACCGGCGGCATCGGCCGGCCGGTGGCCAGCAGGTGCCGGATGAACGACGGCGTGGAGTTGATCAGGTCGACGTCATGGTCCAGCACCGTCTCCGGGTCGACGATGTGCAGCTCGTGGCCGCCGGCCATGAGCAGCAGGCCCTCCCACGCCGCGTCGAACGACAGCGAGGCGGTCAGCGCGACCTTCAGCCACCGGCCGTCGGCGAAGTCGTCGCTGTGGTCGAAGTGCAGGTTGGTCAGCGCCCGGTGGCTGATCACCACGCCCTTGGGCGTGCCGGTGGAGCCGGAGGTGTAGATGACGTAGGCGGCGCTGTCGGGCTGCGGGGCCGGCAGCGGCCGCGGCTCGGCGTCCGTGGTCGTGGACGTCAGCACCAGCACCGGCTGG
>DATJJB010000665.1:0-13275 GCA_035492655.1 Kutzneria sp.
CTGGTCGTCCAAGCTCAACGGGGTCGAGTTGTCGACGCAGCCCGGCGTTCTCGCCGACGCCACCGGCGAGTCCGGTATCGGCCGGGTCGAGATGCGGTACAACGCCAGCGACCTGTTCGACCTGCTGTGCAACATCGCCCGCCGCGGGGCCACGGAAAGCACGCTGCTCCAGACCCTGTGGGCGATCCTGCTGCACCGGTTCGGTGGCGGCGACGTCGTCAGCTTCGGCGTCACGCTCTCCGGCCGCGGCATTCCGCTGCCCGGCGCGGAACGCATTCCCGGCCTGCTCATGACCACGCTCCCGCTGACCGTGCCGATCAAGGACCAGGACACGGTTTCCGACCTGGTCGACCGGGTTCGCGACGCGGCGCTGGACATGTCCACCTTCGAGTGGGTGTCCACCGGCCAGGTCCACGACTGGAGCGGCCGGCGCGGCACGACGCCGCTGTTCGAGAGCCTGCTGGTGGTGGAGAACTACCCGAGCACGCTGGGTGAGGTCGGCCGGCTGCTGGGCGAGGCCGGCATCACTGTGGAGCAGCCGAACGTCATCGGCGCACAGACGGCGTATCCGTGCACGCTGCTGACCCACCGGGACGGCGACGACCTCGTGCTGACCATCGTGCACGACAGGGCACAGGTCGGAACCGCTGCGGCGGAGCGCATCGCCGAGCTGTGGGAGCGCGCGCTGGCCAACCTGACCCTGACAACACCTGTTGTCGAGCTGCTGGGCCAGGTCGAGCTTCCGCAGTTCAGCCGGCCCCGGCCGATCGAGGCCGCAGCCGTGATCACCGAGTGGCCGGACGACGAGATCGTGGACGTCGTGCGGGAGGTCTGGCGGCACGTGCTCGGTGTGCCGACGGTCCAGCCGACCGACCACTTCTTCACCAGCGGAGGCCATTCGCTGCTGGCCACCCGGTTCCTGCGTGAGCTGAGCGAGCGTTGCGGCCGTACGGCCCGGCTGGACGACCTGCTGGCCAACCCGACCGCCGCCGCGTTCGCCCTGGCCTTCGCCGCCGGCACGGATGGTCCGCGCAGCCCGCTGGTTCCGCTCTGCCCGGGCCTGGATCCCGTGCTGTACCTCATTCATCCGCCGGGCGGCCAGGTCGCCTGCTACGCCGAGTTCGCCCGGCACTACCCGGGACCCGAGGCCCTGTACGGAATCCGGGACCCGCGGGTCGACGAGCCCGGCCGGCCGCGCGACCTGTCCGTCACCGACCTGGCCCGGCAGTACCACGACCTGGTGCTGCCGCGGATGAACGGTGGCCCGGTCGTGCTCGGCGGCTTCTCCGGCGGCGGCGTGATCGCCCAGGAGCTGGCCTGCCAACTGCACGAATCCACGGGCACGCGGCCGTTCGTGCTGGCCATCGACTCGGCCGCGCCGACCGGCGAGGTCACCGACACCGGCGCGGAGGGCAGCTTCCTGCGCCAACTCGTCGAGCACGACCGGTCGAAGGCCGTTGCCGGCAAGGACATCGAGTCCGGGGCCGACTACCTGGACGAACTCGCCGCGGTGTCGGAGTGGATGAGCGGGACCGGCCAGGCCGACCCGTACCAACTGCTCGCCGGCACGCTCGCCGCCGTGGAACGGCACCAGCCGCGCCACTACGACGGGCCGCTGGCGGTGCTCCGCGCCGCCGAGACCGACTTCGGTTCGCAGACCGAGTTCGGCGCGGCCGACACGTACTACCGCACACCGGGTCTGGGCTGGGAGGACCACTGCGCCGAGGTGTCGGCGCGGGTCGTCGCCGGCAACCACGTGACCCTGATGACCGGCGACAACGTGCGCCGGCTCGCCACCACCGTCGCCGACCTGGTGCGACGCCAGCACACGAGGGGAGACGACGTCGATGCCTAGGATCTATCTGTTCGCCGGGCAGGGGGCCCAGAAGGTGGGCATGGGCCGGGAGGAGTTCGAGCGCTTCCCCGAGCTGGAGCGCGAGGCCAGCGAGGTGCTGGGCTACTCCGTGCGCACCCTGTGCCTGGAGGACCCGGACCTGTTGCTGGGCAACACCCGCTACACGCAGCCCGCGATGTACGTGGTCAACGCCTTGGCGTATAGGGCAACAGTTGCGGAGAAGGGCCAGCCGGAGCTGGCTCTGGGGCACAGCCTCGGCGAGTACAACGCCCTGGAGGCGGCCGGCGCGTTCAGCTTCGCCGACGGCCTGCGGCTGGTCGCCGCGCGGGCGGCGGCGATGGCCCGGATCACCGGCGGCGGCATGACCGTCGTCGCCGGCCTCGGCGAGACCCAGATCCGCTTCCTGTTGCTACGCGCCGGTTTCGACACCGTCGAGCTGGCCAACCTCAACACGCCGCAGCAGACCGTCTTGGCCGGCCCGGTCGAGGACCTGGAGGAGTTCGCACCGATCCTGGAGGACGCCGGCGCGCGCATGGTGCGCCGCCTGCCGGTCAGCGGCCCGTTCCACTCCCGGCACATGACCCCGGCGGCGCAGGAACTCGCGCCGCTGCTGCGGGCCACGAGGTTCAACCCGCTGCTGTTCCCGGTGATCGCCAACCTGACCGCGCAGCCGTACACAGTGGACACTGCCGCCGAGTTGCTGATCGGGCAGATCGACGGCGCGGTGCGGTGGAGCGAATCCCTGCTGCCACTGGTGGACTCCGAGTTCGTCGAGGTAGGCGGCACGATGTTGACCAGCATGGTCCGTCAGATCAAGCGAGCGGCGGTGGCGGCATGAGCTCCGTGGTCATCCCCCAACCGGTGCCGGACGCCCGGATGCGGGTGTTCCTGTTCCACCACGCCGGTGGCTCGCACCTGCTCTACCGCGACTGGGTCCCGCATTTCCCCGCCGACTGGGAGGTGTGCCTGGTCGAGGCGCCCGGCCGCGGCCGACTCTCGCACCTGGACCCGCTGGACGACGTGGCCGACATCGTGTCCTTCCTGCTGCCGGATATCCGTCAGCTGCTGGACAAGCCGTTCATCCTTTTCGGACACAGCATGGGCGCGATGATCGCGTACGAGCTCACGCACCGGCTGCTGACCGCCGGCCTGCCGCTGCCGTCCTGGCTCGGTCTCAGCGCCCGGGCCGCCCCTCGTCCAGACGGCGGACTCGACGTCCGCAACCGCCACCTGATGCCGGCCGACGCGTTGAGGCGATCGATCGCCGACATGGGCGGCACGCCGTGGTCCGTGCTGTCGGATCCCGACTGGTGGGCGTTCCTGGAGCCGCTGCTGCGGGCCGACCTGAAGGCCGTCGAGACGTGGCGGCCCCGCCCGGGCACGCCCGTGTTGCCGGTGCCGCTGTCGGTGTTCGGCGGCGAGCACGACGTCGTGGTTCGACCGGAACGGCTGCTTGCCTGGCAGCAGCGAACCGAGTACTTCCGAGGGATGCACGTCTTCGACGGCGACCACTTCTACTTCAAGGGGCGGTTGCCCGACTTCGTCGACCGGATCGTGGCGGACGTGGGGGTGTTCAGTGTCCGTTGAGGTGTGGCTGTGCCGGGACGAGGACCTGCCGGCCGAACGGGCCGCCGAGCTGGCCGACCGCTGGCTCGACGACCAGGAGCACGCGACCGCCGACCGCTTCGTGTTCGACCGCGACCGGCGGCAGTACCTGGCCTCGCATGTGCTGGTGCGCCGGGTGTTGTCGCTGCGCACGGACGTGCCGGAGGCGCAGCTTCGGTTCTGGCGCAGCCACCGCGGCCGGCCGTTCCTGGAACCCCCGGTCGGCGGCTGGCCGCACGGCGACCAGGGGCTCGACTTCAACCTGTCGCACACGCACGGGGCCAACGTCGTCGGCGTGTCGTCGCACCGGCGGATCGGCGTCGACGTGGAGATGGTCGACCGCGAGGACATGCGCTCGGTCGACCGCGTCGCCGAGGCCTTTTCCGCTGGTGAGCGCGAGTGGCTGGCCGGACTGCCGGCGGAGGTGCGGCGCCGGGAGGTGCTGCGGCTCTGGGTGCTCAAGGAGGCGTACGCCAAGGCTCGCGGCCTTGGCCTGGCGCTGCCGTTCGACTCCTTCGCGTTCGACCTCGACCTGGACGGGCCGGTGCACGGCTTCCGGCCGCCGCGCGACGACCCGGACGGCAACTGGCAGTTCGTCGAGCTCGACGCGGGCGACTCGATCCAGCTGGCGGTGGCCGTCGAGCGGCTCGGAACCGAGCTCTGCTCGGTCCAGCTGCATCGCGGATTTCCCGCTCTCGAGCCAGTCTTGAGTTCTTGACGGGGTCACTGCGCGTCGCGGCTGCCACACTCGGGGTTCATCCTCGTCGGAAGGGTTGTTTCATGACTGAGGCACTGGCCCCAGCCGCGACCGCGCACCGCTGGAAGATCCTCGCCGTGGTCTGCCTGGTGCAGTTCATGCTGATGGTGGACGACACCGTGGTGAACGTGGCGCTGCCCAGCATCCAGGACGCGCTCGGTTTCACGCCGGCGCAGCTGCCGTGGGTGGTCAACGCCTACATCCTGGCGTTCGGCGGCCTGCTGGTGGCGGCCGGCCGGCTGGGCGACCGGCTCGGTCTGCTGCGCACGTTCACCATCGGCACCGCGCTGTTCGCGGTGGCGTCGCTGGCCTGCGGTCTCGCGCACGCCCCGTGGCAGCTGATCGCCGCGCGGTTCGTGCAGGGCATCGGGGCGGCGCTGACCTCGCCGACCGTGCTCGGGCTGATCACCACCGTGTTCACCGAGCCGTCCGAGCGGGGCAAGGCCTTCGGCACGTGGGGCGCGGTGGCGATCACCGGCGGCCTGTCCGGCGTGATCCTGTCCGGCGTGATCACCGGCCTGCTGTCGTGGCAGTGGGTGTTCTTCATCAACCTGCCCATCGCGGCTTGCGCGTTGATCTTGCTGCCCATGTACGCCCGCGGGATCGCTCCTGGCCGGCGTGAGACCAAGATCGGCCTGGTCGGGGCCGTGCTGCTGACGTTGGCCGTCGCCGCCACCGTGTATGCCCTGCTCGACCTGCGGTTCTGGCTGCTGGCCGTGGCCGCGGTGCTGTTCGGCGGCTTCGTGCTGAGCGAACGTCGTGGGGCGAGCCCGTTGATCCCGTCCGGGTTGCTCGCCGCCCGGCCGCGGGTGTTCGCGCTGACCGCCGGCATCCTGGCCACCGGCGCGCTGTTCGGCACGTTCTTCACGTTGACCTTGCAGCTCCAGCACACCTTGCACTTCGGCGCTTTGGTGGCCGGCTTGGCCTACATCCCGTTCGCCGCCGGCTCGTTCGCGAGCATCCGCCTCGGCCCCAAGCTGGGTGCCCAGTTCGCCCCGCAGCGCCTGCTCCAGCTGGCGTTGGCCGTTGTAACGGTTGGTGCGTTACTGCTGGCCGGTGGTGTTGTGGTCGGCGGTTACCCCGCGTTGCTGCCCGGCTTGGTCGTGTTCGCCTTCGGCATCGGCCTCGTGCTTCCCGGCACCGCCGCGCTGGCCGTCGCCGGCGTCGCCCCCGAGAACGCCGGTGTCGCCGGCGGCCTCGTGACCAGCGCCCAGCAGCTCGGCGGTGCTGTCGGCCTGGCCGTCGCGTCCATCTTGTTGGGCCCGGCGGGTGACCAGCACGCCGCGTCTCTCGTGGCCGCCGCGGTGCTCGCGTTCGGCGCGTTCCTGGCCGCGTTCGGCACTCGCCCGGCGGAATGACACGATCATCGCCGGAGGTGTCCGGATGCTCGTGCTCAATCGGTCGCAGGTCGAGGACCTGCTCGACCTGGACGAACTGATCGACGCACTGGCGCCGGCGATGGCCGACCTGAGCGCCGGGCGCGCGTATGCGCCCGACCGGGTCGGCGCGCCGGTGCCGGAGCACGGTGGTCTGTTGGCCGCCATGCCCGGTTATGTGCCGTCGACCGGTTCGCTCGTGACCAAGCTCGTGACGTTGTTTCCCGGCAATGCCGGTTCGGCGTTGCCGACGCATCAGGCCGTGATCGTCGCTTTCGCGCCCGAGACCGGTGAGCCGACGGCGTTCTTGGACGGCGAGGCCATCACCGCCATGCGTACGGCTGCCTGTTCGGCCCTGTCGGCGCGGCTGCTTTCTCGCCCCGAGTCGTCGGTGTTGGCCGTGTTGGGCACCGGCGTGCAGGCCCGGGCCCATGCCGAGGCCATGCTCCGGGTCCGTCCCATCACGTCGATCCGGGTCGCCGGCCGTGACCTGGCGAAGTCCCAGGCACTGGCCGCTTCGCTGCCTAACGCCGTAGCCGTTACTTCGTATGAGGAGGCCGTGGCCGGGGCCGACATCGTGTGCGCCGCGACCCATGCCACGTCTCCCGTCGTTCGGCGTTCGTGGTTGTCGCCCGGCACCCACGTCACGTCCGTCGGTTTCAACGGCGAGGGCACCGAGGTCGACGCCGACACCGTCCGCGACGCTTTGGTGTGCGTGGAGGCCCGTGCCGGCGCCACCGCCGGTTATCCGGTCGGCAGCCGCGAGCTCGAAGGCATGCCCGGCGACTCCCTGGTGGAGATCGGCGAGATCGTCACCGGAGCCGCCCCCGGCCGTCAGTCACCCGACCAGATCACCTTGTACAAGTCCGTCGGCGTAGCCGTCCAGGATGCCGTCGCCGCCGGTTTGGTCATCGCCGCCGCCGCACAGCGCGGTGTCGGCACCCAGCTTCAGTAGCAGGCGGGCTGGGTCGTGTGGTGCCGCCCGGTGGGCGTGGTCCAGTGGGCGGTGCCGTCGCGGGTGACGGTGTAGTCGTCGTGCTTGCGGTGGTGGAAGGTGCAGAGGCCTTGCAGGTTGGCGACTTCGGTCGGACCCGCCGGCCACGGGGTGGATGTGGTCGTGTTCTTGGACGGGCCGCGTGCACCCCGGCGCGGTGCAGATCCCGGCGGACCGCGCGAGGGTCGCTTCCTTCATGAGGACGGTCGGCCGGTAGGTGCCGGTGCTGATGGCAGAGAGCTGCCGGTACTCGTCGAGGAGCAGCCCTCGGAACGGCCCCTGCATGGCCAACTCCCGCGCCGCGTCGGCAGTGATCGCCCCATAGCCGGCCGACTGACCGGGGTCGTTGGTCAGGCCCAGCAACGTCTCCATGGAGATGGTGACAAAGATCCGTACGTTCCAGTTCGTTCGCGTGCCCAGCAACCGGTCGAGCAGCACATCCGACCGCTTCTGGTCGGTGGTGCGGTCGTTCTTGGGCAGGGACTCGGCATCGGCGCAGATCTGTTGGAACAGCTGGTGGGCCTCAGGAGCCGGCAGCACCCACACCAGCTTCGCCATGCCATCGGGCAGGGGAGTGAACTCGACCCGCCGCCCTCGGGATCGGCCTTCGCCACCAAGGCGGTGGCCTTACGGCAGAGCTGGGTCCGGAACAACACAAATAAGCGTGGATTTTGTGTGGAGGGGGCGATGGCGTGCAATCGTCAAGCGAAGGGCGGGCTCGTCCTGCCCGCTTTTTGTCCTTCGCGTCATCGCTCAGGGGCTCCACACAAAATCCACGCGTGTCAGCACGAATTCTTGTCCAACTGGACGGGCGAAGCTAACGGAGCGGACCCCTCACCCCGTAACCCCGGCGATCCCCCACCGCTTCTCCGGAATCCCCGTCAACGTGATCCAGGTAGCCGGCCGAATCTCGTCGCCGAAAACCTCCGCGACGGCATCGGTCAACCGGGCAACCAGCTCCTTCTCGCTGGCGTCGTTCAGCCGACCCTCATAGATCCGGACATCGATGTACGGCATGCAGACTCCTTGCTCAGACTCGTGGCAACGGCATCAACCAGATGGTCGACCTGAAGATCGGTAAGCCCCGGATGGCACGGCAGGTTCATATGGGAGTTGAACCACGACCGCTCAGCCTCCGGACATTCCCCAGCCCGATGTCCCCGCCACCGCCACTCCGGCGTCAGATGCAACGGGAAGTACCGAAGCTGCACCTCAACCCCCAGCCCATGCAGCGACCGAACCAGGTCATCCCGGCCTTCTTCAACGAAGAACGTGTACAGATGCCGCGCGTGCGTGCTTCCCGCCGGCGTCTGATGCAACCGAGTCCCGTCGAACGACCCGATCACGTCATCCAACCTCGCGGCGATCTCCTGCCGCCGTGCCACCATCGAATCGAGCTTGTCCATCTGGGCAAGGCCAGCGGCGGCGGCAGCCTCCGAGAGGGTCGCGTTGGTGCCGGACCGACGCACGCCGACACAGGCCATCCGATAGACGTCGGCCGAGAACTTCATCCACGGCAACAGGAACGGCTCGCCATCATTGGCCTGCGACACGAAGATGCCGTCAACCTCGTTCGACCGCCGCCGCTCCACCCGCTCAGCCCAGTCATCCCGGTTGAACGTCAGCATCCCACCTTCACCCAGGGTGGTGATGTTCTTGGTGGAGTGAAACGAGAAGCACCCGATGTCGGCCAGGTTCCCGGGCCGCCGCCCCAGATACTCCGACCCCAACGCATGCGCACAGTCCTCGATGACGATGATCCCGTGCTTCCTGGCGATCGCCACGATCTCATCCATCTGTGCGGGATAACCAGCGTAGTGGACGAGCAGGATTGCCTTGGTGCGTTCAGTGATCAGCGTCCGGAGGACTGTGGGGTCCATGTTCAGCGACTCAGCGTCAACATCGCAGAACCGGACCTGGACATCGTGGTCGAGCAGCGGTTGCAGGGTGGCCTGGAAGGTCTGCGGGGTGGCGATGACCTCGTCGCCGGGAGCTAGATCGAGTAGCTGGATGGCTAGTTCCAGGGCGACCGTGCCGCTGGTGACCGACATCGCGTGGCGGGCGCCGACATGGTCAGCGAAGCGCCGTTCGAACCGATCCCGCCACTCTCCAGCCGACAAGGTGCCGGCCTCCGACACCAGGCGTGCCACGGCGGCAACATCACTGTCGTCGACCAGACTTCCCCGACGCGCGAACGGAACCACGAAGTCGCCGTTCATGACGCACCTGCCAATTGCGCCGCCAGCGTCTTCTTGTCCACCTTGCCCAGCCCGGTCAGCGGGAACTTCTCCACCACCACAACCCGATCCGGCAGCTTGTAATCCGCCAACCCTCGCTCCCGCAGCAGCTTCCGCAGCTGCGGAAGCTTCGGCGCCACCCCTTCCGCGATGATCACCGCACACGTCTTCTCGCCCAGCACCATGTCCGGCACCGGCACCACCGCCGCCTGCACCACGTTCGGGTGTGCCGTGATGTGCCCTTCGATCTCAGTCGCCGAGATCTTGTCCCCACCCAGGTTGATCACGTCCTTGACCCGGCCCTCCACCACCAGCTTGCCGGTCGAGGTGATCCGCACCAGGTCACCACTGCGATAGAAACCGTCCTCGGTGAACGCCTTCTCGTTGTGCTCCGGCGCGTTGTAGTACCCCCGCAGCGTGTACGGGCCACGGGTCAACAGCTCCCCGGCCGCACCCTCGGCGACAGGGTTCCCGGCTTCGTCAACGACCAGAATCTCATCCGCCGGTGACACCGCCGTCCCCTGCGTGGACACGATCGTCTCGTTGTCGTCGTCGTACCGCGTGAAGCACAGCAGCCCTTCGGCCATCCCGAACACCTGCTGCAACCGGCAGTCGAACGTCGGCTCGATCCGCGCCGCGACCTCCGGGTGCAGCTTCGCGCTCCCGATCTGGATCACCTCAAGGGAGGAAAGATCGTGCGAGTTCCACTCCGTGGCCTCCAGCCACATGTGCGCGATCGTCGGCACGATCGACGTGACCGTCACGCCTTCCTGCTCGATCAGCCGGAAGCACTCCACCGGATTCGGCGTCCGAGCCAGCACCGCCGTGCCGCCGACACCGAGAATCCCGATCACCCCCGGGCATCCCCACGGGAAGTTGAACTCGATCGGCAGCACCGTCAGGTAAACGCTGTCCGGCCCCAGCTCGCAGATCTCCGCCGTGATCCGAGTCATGTACGCGTAGTCGTCATGCGTCCGTGGAATCAGCTTCGGCAGCGCCGTGGTCCCACCGGACAGCAGGAAGAACGCCACATCCCGTGCATCCGGCTCAGCCAGCTCGATCGGCTCGGCCTCGATGTCCACCAACCCGGGGAACCCGTCGCCCTCCCCAGCCACGAACACGTGCTTGATCCCCGGCACTTCCTCAACCACCTGCCGAGCCAGCCCGCGGTAGTCGAAGTCCAGGTGCTCGTCCGGCACCACATACCCGATCGCCCCCGACAGCTCGCACAGGTGCCGGATCTCCAGTGACCGGAACGCCGGCAGCGCGAACACCGGCAGCGCCCCCAACCGGAACATCGCGAAGCACAGCGCCACGAACTCCGCCGAGTTGGGCAGCTGCACCACGACCCGATCCCGCGACCGAATCCCTTGCGCGTGCAGCCCAGCCGCCAGCCGGTCAGCCCAGGCATCCAATTCCGCGTACGTGACACGACGGTCGCCGTCCACCAACGCGACCCGAGAACCATGAGCGGCAGCCCACTGCCGCAGCAGGCGACCGAGCGGCTCACCCCGCCAGTAGCCGGCCGTGGTGTACCGTTCCGCCACCTCCGGCGGATAGGGTACGCATCCGTCGAGCATGGGAAATGTCCTTTCTGACGATCAGAGTCCGGCTACCGCCGCGGTGCCCGCGACCATCCGCATGAGCTGTTCCTGCCGGCGCACCAACGTGTTCATCCGCCGCTGCAACTGCGCCAGCTCCTGGTTGAGATCCCCGATGCTGGTGATCGACAGACCATCCACATCGGACTCATCACCGAGCAGCAACGAAGGCGAGTGCGCGAGAATCGCCTGCATCCGCCCCCGTAGCGCCGGCCCCGGCTCCACCCCGAGCTCCCGCAACAGCTTCCGCCGCGCACGGTCGTAGATGCCGATCGCCTCGGACTGCCGGTGACACCGGTACAACGCCACCATCAGCTGGTCGTAGAACCGCTCCCGCAACGGATGCGCCGCGATCGTCTCCTCGATCTCGCCGACCACCTCACGATGCCGCCCGATCCGCAACGACGCGTCGTACAGTGATTCCAACGTGGCCAGGCGGTTCTCGGTGAGCAGTTCGGCCTCGGTCGCCAGGATCTCCCCGGTGGTGTTGCCGTCGAAGGCCGGCCCCCGCCACAGATCCAACGCCGACCGCAGCAGTTCGATCGCCCGCTCCGGCCGATCCGCCTGCACCTCGCGCGCCTGCGCCGACAGCCGGTTGAACTCGTCGACGTCGGTCTGCCCCGGCTCCAGATCCAAGCTATATCCGGAAGACTGAGTGACGATCTGGTCCGGGCTGCCACCCGCCACCGACAACAGCTTGCGCAGCCGCGCGATGTGCGCTTGCAGCGCGTTGACCGCGTTGGCCGGCGGTCGTTCCCCCCAAAGCTCCTCGGTCAGCCGGTGCAGCGAGATCGTCTGCCCCTGCCGGACCACGAGTGTGGCCAGCAGGGCGCGTCGCTTCGCCCCGGTCAGGTCGATCCGCCGGCCGTTGACCTCGTCGAAGATGTCGACCGGTCCCAGCAAACGCAGTCGCACGGCTTGCCCCCTCCACCCCGTGGTACTACAGGAACCTGTTGGGATCAGCGAATCCCAGCGGGCTGCCGGTCGGCCGCCCGAGCGTGATGTCGGCGAGCGCCTCGCCGATGCCGGTCGCGTGCTTGAAACCGTGCCCGGCGCAGCCCGCCCCGACCACCAGTGCGCGGCTGCCGCGCGGCCGGCCGAGCAGGAACTGCCGGTCCGGCGTCTTGGTGATCATGCAGGTGGTGACGGCCGACGGCAGGTCTCCCAGACCCGGCACGGCCGTCGCCAGCAGGCCGGTCAGCGTGTGCCAGTCCGCCGGCGTGACGCCGCGGTCGGTGGCGTCCGGGTCGATCGGCTTGAAGTTGCCGCCGCCGTCTTCCAGGCCCAGCTTGACGTCCGGGCCGTCCTGGAAACCGTGCCCCCAGATCGCCTTGCCGTGGCCCAGTTCCCGGATGAACGACGGGAAGTTCTTCAACGCGAACGGTTCCGCGTCACCGGCCGGGCGGAACCACGTCGTCGGCATGCGTACCGGCTCCAGCGGCAGCTCCGGCAGCAGCTTGGCCACCCACGGCCCCGCGGTCACCACCACCTGATCCACCCGGAAATCCCGAGTAGACGTACGAATCACGGCTGCGTCGTTCAGCACATCGATCTCGGTGACGCGCGTGTTCTCGCACACCTCAGCGCCGGCCGCCCGCGCCGTCGCCACGGCAGCGCGGATAGCCGCCTCCGGCCGAATCAGCCCACCGGTCGGCTCCCACACACCGACATGATCCGACGGAAGCCCTTGGTGCGCCGGGAACCGTGCGCTCAACTGAGCCGCCGACAGCTCCTCGACCGGAATGCCGTGCACCCGCGCCGCCGCCAACGTCCCGCTCACCACGTGACCATCACGCGGCCCGATCAGCAGTCCACCACTGTTGTCGAACAGCGCCTCACCGCTCGCGTCCTCCAGCTCCCGCCAGAGCGTCAGCGATCGCTGGGCCAGCGGCACGAGGTCGTTGTGCTCCAGGCAGGCCGTGCGGAACATGCGGCTGCCGCCGTGTGAGGAACCGTTGGCGTGCCCCGGGGTGAACTGCTCGAAGCCGATCACCTTGACGCCGGCGGCGGCCAGCCGCCACAGCGTCGAGGATCCCCACGCGCCCAGGCCGACGACGGCGACGGTCACCGGACCTCCTGCAACGCACCGACCGCGGTGAAGTGCGGCATGACCTCACGCCCGAACAGCTCGATGGCGTTCAGCGACTGCGAGAACGGCATCGCGCCCGGGTTGAACTGGAGGCTCACGCAGAGGTCGTCGCCGAACCACTCGCGGATGGTCTCCAGCTGACCCCGCACGTCATCAGCCGTGCCGGCCAGGACCTTGTTGTCCTGAAGCGACTTCTTGAAGTCGAAGGCCCGCACCTTGTCGATGAACTTCTCGTAGCCCGGGTAGGCGTCGCTGCGCGTGCTGGCCCAGGACGCGATGGCCTCGGCCATCTTGTCGATGTAGTTCTGCTCGTAGTGCGCGCCGGCGACCAGGGCCTCGCTGCGGTCCTCGGACAGGTAGCAGGTGTACTTGATCTGGATCCGCGGCGTGCCGGGGTGTCCGGCGGCGGCGTAGGCCGCGCGGTAGCCGGCGATGTTCTCCAGCAACGCTTCCCGCGAGGTCACCGACGGCACGACCTGGAGGTGGTGGCCCGCGGTGCCGGCGGCAGCGCACGACTCGGCGCTGGTCGCCGAGGCGACGAAGATCGGCGGGTGCGGCTGCTGGTACGGGCGTGGCAGCATGGACACCGGCCCGAACTGGTGGAACTGCCCGTCCCACACCACGTCCTCTTCCGTCCACAAGCGACGGACGGCCTCGACGGTCTCGGCGAAGCGGGCCTTGCTGGAGTCCATCGGCACCTGGAACGCCTCGAACTCGTCGGGCAGGAAGCCGCGGCCGAAGCCGACGTCGAGGCGGCCGTG
>DATJJB010000666.1:0-3483 GCA_035492655.1 Kutzneria sp.
CCACGGTGACGCCCGCGGCGACCGCGGCGTCGTTGGCCAGCGCGACCGGGTCCACGCCGTCGGCCGGGAACGGGTTGCCGCCCAGCGACTCGTTGATCACGTCGACGTTGTCGTTGTTCACGGCGTAGTCGATGGCCTGCAAGACGATCGAGTTGGTGACCAGCTCGGCGCTGCCGAAGATGTTCAGGCCGACCAGGCTGGCGCCGGGCGCGATGCCGCGCACGGTCACGTTGCAGCCCTTGGGCAACGGGTGCGCGGCGGCGACCACAGTGGACAGGTCGTAGGTCACGCGGCCCTGGGCGGCGATGGAGCTGGCGTCGCCGAACGCCTCCTCACCGCTCTGCGGCCCGTTCGGGTCGGTGCCGGAGAAGTCCTGGTAGTCGGTGAAGACGTGGCTGCCGTCGGCCCGGATGAAGTCGGGGTTGTTCGGGTCCATACCGTCGGCGATCCACGCCACGGTGACGCCCTTGCCGGTCACGATGTTCTGCGCCTGCGGCACGCTGGGGTTGGTGTAGGCGGTGTGCGTGGTCTGCAGCGCCTCGGGCTCCAGCACCGGCTTGCTCGGGTCGGTCGGGCACGCGCCCGCGGCGAGCGGCTGGTCCGGCGGCGGCGTGGCCTGGATCTGCTGCTTCTGGGCCGTGCTCAGGGGTTTCACGGCCCGGGTGCGGTCCGGCACGACGGCGGCGACGTTGGGGTCGGCGGCCAGCTTGGCCGACTCGGCGTCGGTGACCTTGGCCGAGAAGCCGTTGAGCACGTCGAACGACTTCACGTTCTGCGCGCCGACCTGCTTGGCCTGGTTCACCAGCGGCGACTGCTCCTGGCCGACGGTCTGCTTGCGTTGGCTGCGCTGGGCCTTCGGCGATAACTCGGGGTGCTGGTTCTTGAGCACCACGATCACCGACTGCTTGCTCCCCTGGGCCAGAGCCTGGTCGGCGGCGGCCGCGGTGGCGGCCAGCGCGTTCGGGCCGGTCGCGGCGAGCATGCCGGTGACCGTGGCTACGACGAGCACCAGTCTTCGGCGTTGTTGGCGGACCATCCGCGCACACCTCAATTCCGGGCGACTCCATACGGACCGCCGGAGCCTATGCACGTTTCCGGCCAGCACAGGACGCCCGATCGTCCCAAGTTTTCGCGCTAATGCGAATTACCGGACAGAACGCCGCTGTAACTGTTAACAGCAATCTCGGAATACACCCGGTTGGCGACTGGAGATCGCCCCGACATCGGCGTAAAAGCCGAGTGAACCGCCGTCGATCACCAACGGGAACCGTTCAGACGCGTACGGTAGCACGCCCTTGGACCGGCGGGCGTAAGAGATCGGTAACGTGGCCGAGTGCACGCGGGCAGTAACCTTGCCCCATGGTCACGTTGGTCGTCGTCGGGTTTCTGGCCGGGGTGATCACCAGCCTCTCCCCCTGTGTGCTTCCGGTGTTGCCGGTGGTGCTCACCTCGGGCGGGCCGCAACGCCGCAAGGGGCGGCCGTACCTGGTCATCGCCGGGCTGGTGCTGAGTTTCGCGCTGTCCACGCTGTTCGGCTCGTTGGTGCTGAGCGTGCTCGGGCTGCCCCAGACGCTGCTGCGCGACGCCGGTATCGCGGTGCTGGTGCTGATCGGCGTCGGCCTGATCTGGCCGCGGTTCGGCGATCTGCTGGAACGCCCGTTCGCCCGGCTCAGCGGCCGTCCGGTCAATCCGAACGGCAACGGAATCGTGCTCGGCCTCGGCCTCGGACTGCTATTCGTGCCGTGTGCCGGGCCGGTGCTGGCGACGATCGCCGTGATCGGCGCCAATCACGCGTTCAGCGCCGGCGCGCTCGCACTGACCGCCGCATTCGCCATCGGCTGCGGCGTGCCGCTGCTCGTTCTCGCCGTCGCCGGCGACGCCATCACCCGGCGCCTGTCGGCGATTCGGACCCGAGCCCGCGGATTTCGCGTCGCCAGCGGCGTCGTGATGCTGCTCGTGGCGGTGGCAATCGCATTCAACCTCACCGACGGATTGCAGACGGCCGTCCCCGGATACACCAGCGCGTTGCAGCAATCGGTCGAGAGCAATGCTCAGGCCCAGGGCGAATTGCACAAGCTCAACGGCACTCCGGACAACACCGCCGTCGCCGCGCCGGGCGTGAACTGCCAGCCCGGCGGCCAGACGCTCAAGGACTGCGGCAAGGCTCCCGAGCTGACCGGTATCAGCGACTGGGTCAACTCCAAGCCGCTCACCCTCGCCGGGCTGCGCGGCAAGGTGGTGCTGATCGACTTCTGGACGTACAGCTGCGTCAACTGCCTGCGCACCCTGCCCCACGTCGAGTCGTGGTACCAGGCCTACCACCAGGCCGGGCTGGAGATCATCGGCGTGCACACGCCGGAGTTCGCCTTCGAGCACGACGTCGCCAACATCACCGCGCAGTCCAAGACGCTCGGCGTGAAGTACCCCGTGGCCGTCGACAACGGCTACGGCACCTGGAACGCCTACAGCAACCAGTACTGGCCGGCCGAGTACCTGATCGACGCCACCGGCACGGTGCGGCACGTGAACTTCGGCGAGGGCGACTACAGCGGCACCGAGCAGCTCATCCGCCAACTGCTGACCAGCGCTTCGTCCACTGTGGACCTGCCGCCGGAGACCGAGGTCGCCGACGCCACGCCGGCCGAGCAGCAGACCCCCGAGACCTACCTCGGCTCGCAGTACGCCCCGCTGCACGTCAGCGGCTCGATCCCCAACGGCGGCAACAACAACCAGCTGTTCCAGTTCCCGTCAGCCGTACAGCCCGACACGTTCGCGCTGGCCGGCGCGTGGCGGGGCGGCCCCGAGTCGCTGACCTCCGGTCCCGGTGCCCAACTCCAGCTCAGCTTCCAGGCCCGGGACGTCTACCTGGTGCTGGGCGGCACCGGCACCGTCACCGTGCAGGTCGACGGCAAGACCACCAAGACCGTTGACGTGTCCGGCGTGCCGAAGCTCTACACCCTGGTGGACAACGGGCCGTACCAGCGCTCGATGCTCACCCTCACCGTCACACCGGGCGTCGAGGCCTACGACTTCACGTTCGGCTAGGCCCGTGTCCCCCGACCGCCGCACTATCCTCCCCGTTTGCCGTATTGCTTGTCCCACCAGGTAAAACGCGCTCACACCTTCCGGTGACGGGCTGTTGTGCCGGGCTCCTGCCGCCCCGACACTGAGCCCGTGAGGACCGCGTCCCGCATGGGGGCGGCTGCCCCGATGAGGAGATGTCATGGCCGATGTCGGGCTGCCTTCCCTGCTGGTCGCCGCCGCCCGGGCGCAGGAGGCCACCCGCCCCGATTCCTTGGCTCAGGACCGGTTCGCCCGCCTGTTCGTCGGGGCCGCCGGCGTCCCGTGGCCCGCCGTCTGGTCCGTCGACCTCGACTCCCGCCCGCTGTGGGGCCGCCTCGGCCGCTACTTCGGTCTCCGCACCCGCCTGGTCGACGACTTCGTCGTCGGCACTCCGCAGACCGTCCTCCTCGGCGCCGGCCT
>DATJJB010000667.1:0-12431 GCA_035492655.1 Kutzneria sp.
CCGTCGTGCTCGTAGCCGAGCTTGCGGGACACCCCCTGAGAGGCATGGTTGTCCTGGAACACCTCGGTGAGTGCGGCATGTGCGTCGAGGTGGTCGAAGGCCAGCGTCAGCAGGCCGACCCGAGCCTCGGTCCCGTATCCGTTGCCCTGGTGCTCCACCCCCAGCCACGCGGAGGTCGTGACCTCGCGGACGATCGTGAAGTCACGCGCCCGCAGCGTGACCACGCCAAGCGGGTCGCCGGAGCGGAAGACACCAAGCCCCAGTTGCCATGCCGCTGCACTCCAGGTCCCGAGCCGGCTCCAGTGGCCCTGGAGCACGACCCGCGCCCGATCCTCGGGGCCGCCATCGGTCCAGGGCGTCAGGAACGGACGCTCGTCCGGGCGATGCACGCCCAAGCCCGCGAGATGGGCAAGTTCGGCCAGTTCTTCCTCGCGCGGCAGCCGAAGCTCGAGTCGCGGCGTGACGATGGTGAGGCCGTACAGGGGCCACAGGTCAGAGAGCACGAGACCTGATAGTGCGCACCAATCCTTCGCCGCGCCACCGGTTTGCCGGCGGAACTGCCATGGCGGAAGCGGTCTTCGCCCAGGACCTGCGGCTGATGAGCGGACGTTCAATGGGCGTCGAATAACGGTGTCGGTCAGCGGATCCCAATTCGACGCCGTGCCATGACGAGCAAGCCACCGAACTCCCCAAGGAGGGCGGCCGCCGGCGTGACCAGCGCCGGCATGAGGAACACCATCCCCAGCAGCATGCTGTTCAGGGACGCGTGCTCCCGCCCACCCCGTGCCAGCCCGCAGTTCTCCGCGTGCCCCGATCAGCACGAACGCGGCAGCGTACAGCGCCAACAGCCGGAAGCCGACGGGGTCGCGCCATCCAGCACACCTGTGATCGGCCTGCCAGTGCGCGCCATGTCGGTCACCTCTGCGCTCGCGATGCCGGACACCCCTGCGATCGGGCACGCCACCCCGCTCGTTACCCCGTGGTCATCCCGGCCGCGCCACCCACACGTCGAGAAACAGACCAGGGCCCTTCCGCAGTTGTGCCTTGTGGTGGGCGAAGTGCCGAGCACCCAAGGGGGCGATGGCCGGCACGGGCTCCGAACCGTGAAACCCGTACCGGCCTGGCAGCGCCTCGGTGGTTACTGGTTTCGGCCTGCCGTGACGCCGCCGTCGACGTCCCAGATCGCGCCGGTGACCCAGCCGGCCTGGTCGGAGAGGAGGAAGGTGGCCACGGCGGAGACGTCCTCGGTGGTGCCGATCCGGCCGATCGGGTGGAAGTCGTTGAATCCCGCCAGGACGGTGTCGACCTCGGCCGGCGGGATGAAGCCCTCGTAGATGGGCGTCGCCACCACGGCCGGGGAGATGGCGTTGACCCGGATCTTGTGGGCGGCCAGCTCCAGGGCCAGGTGCTGGGTCAGGGCGTGCAGACCGGCCTTGGCCATCGAGTACGCCGATGACGGGGTCGCGGCGATGGCCTGCTTCGCCCACATGCTGCCGATGGTGACGATGGCGCCACCGCGGCCGCTGTTCACCATGTTCCGCGCCACGGTCTGGGTGATCAGGAAGGTGGCCTTGTTCAGGTCCAGGTAGGCGTCGTAGTCGGCGGGGGTGTGTTCGAGGAACGGCAGCGGCCTGAACACGCCAGCCGCGTTGACCAGCAACGTCGTGTCAGCGTGCTGGCCGGCCAGTTCCTCGCGCACCCGCGTCACCTCGGCGGGATCGCGCAGGTCGGCGGTGATGCCCCAGGCCTGTCCGCGGGTGGCCAGGTCGGCGACGGTCTTCTCGACCCGCTCGAGGCGGGAGCCGATGACGACCGCGCTGCCGCCGCGGCTGACGACGTCGTCGGCGATCTGACGGCCCATGCCGCTGCTGCCGCCGACCACGACGAGCTTGCGACCGGTGAAGTCCTGTCCCATGGTGGTTCTCCTCATCTGACTACCTACTAGTTGGAAGGTTGATTGGCCATGAAAAAGGTCGCCGCGGTGCCACGCGCGGCGGCCTTGGGTGGTGCGGTTTCAGAGCAGAGCGTCGACCAAGGTCGCCGCCACCGACCGGACCACATCCCGATCCTGTCCAGCGGCGCCGTCCGGCTGCCCGTGAGCGCGGGCCAGCAGCAGTGCCCCCTCCAGGGACGCCAGGTAAGCCTCGGCCGCCGCACTGGTCCGGGTGGCGGGCATGCCCGCCTCGGCCAACACGCCGGCCACCCATTGCCGTTGATCGGCGAAGAACGCGTCCGTCGCCTGCCGTACCTGAACGGGCAGGCTCTCCGCATCCACGGCGAAGACGCCGCAGAGGCAGATGCGGCCGCCCTGGGCGAAGGTCTCGGCGTACAGCCCGGCATAACCCACCAGGCGCTGCCGTGCGCCCGCCGCGCCGTCGTCGACTTCCTTTCGCGCCACGGCGAACCGTTCCCGATAGCGTGCGATCAGGGCCTCGGCCAGTGCGGCCTTGGTGGGGAAGTGGTGGTGGATGCTCGGCTTCGTGATGGACAGCTCGGCACTGATGTCGGCGTAGGAGAAGCCGTTGTACCCCCGAACCTGCACCAGCGTCTGAGCGCTGTCCAGGATCCGGTCCGCTGTCGTGGTCACGCGACAATTTCTACCTTCTAGTTGGTAGGCAGTCAAGGTGAGTGACCGGCGTCACCGGGAGTAACGACCCGTGAAGCCGTGATGCGGATGCAGCGGCTGACGTTCGAGACTCACCTTGCGGTCGGCGATGTGGCGCAGTCGCGGGAGTCGGCCTTCGTCCGCAACGCCGACTTCCCGTCCTGCAGGACAGGACCTAAGGCAGGGTGATGTCAAAGTCGGTTTGTGCTGGTACAGGTACTCGCCACCATCGACCGGACCTGCCGGGCGCGGTCACTCCGCGGCGCAGCCTATCCGCTGGCCCCGCCGCGCCGGATCACGCGGCATGATCTGGTTCTCCGTCAACATGACCTTGAGCTGGGCGGCCGTCCGACACGATTCCGAGCTGGCGTGGGGCGAATAGCGGCGGATGACCCCTGCGTGCCCATTCCGCCGCGTAACCCGCCACCTGGATGGGCACCCGCTCATCACCCGTGGTTCCGTCGAAGTGCTCCACCACAGCGGCCGAACGAGCTGACGGACCGGCGAGCTGACCTGGCCTTGAGTGCCAGCCGGCTCCACCGCCGTATGTCGGTTGACCGTGCGTGAGGCTTCACGCCCCACTGGCGTCCGCCGAGTTCCTGGCAGCGTCCAGAGCGGCTGGCGCGACTACATATTCGCCTAATTACCACGCCGTAGCCCTCGCCGAGTGCGACCTGTCCCATTAGCTCACCGGGCTGGCGCATCGCCCCTGCACCACACTCCAGAAGCGCGGCACGAAGCCGAATGAACCCTCAACGTCGTCCTCATGACGAGGTCGGATGGCCGCGGCACGTCGTCACGACGGCCGAATAGCCGCGTGACGACGTGCCGCAAGGTCCGATCGACGCGGTCACCAGGTCTTGCAGGGTGTTCCCATGATCTGATTGGTGTCCAGGCGTTTGATCTGGCCGCAGCTCTTAATGCCTACTCCGTGGGCGTAGGTCGCGTTGACGGCGAAGTTGTGGCTACAGGAGTTTCCCGTTGACGAGCCGCCGCAGATCATCGTAAAAGTCTTGGTGGGTGACGTCGTCGCACTGTAGATGAATTCGTACTGAGCCGGCCCTTGAAGTTCGGGGATTCCGTGGATCGTCACCTTGTCCACGTGGTATCCACTGCCGAAGATGACCATCTCGACGTTCTTGTTCGTGACCGCGGTATCGGCTGATGCGGTTCCGGTGACCGTGACCGACAGTGCCGCGCTTGCGATTACGACTGCGACGCTGGCGAGACTCTTGCTCCGCATTTATTTGCTCCTGGGTCGGAAAATTTGGCTCGCTGGCTGTGGGTTAATGTGGTGGAAATGTTTTGGTCGCCATGATTTCTGGCAGTCTCAAGTGGTTTGCCGTCGGTCTGTGTGGCGAGTGCGATTTGGGGGGTGTTTTAGTTGCGACCGAAGGTTTGATGGCTCGCTTGACCTGTCGCTTGAATGTATATCAGAGAACGTCAAATCGACACTTCCTGTTTGAATGATCAAGCTCACATATTTACATGCAACTTTCAGGCTGCTGACAGCGTCCGCCCGTCAAGCCTGGCTGGCGCGTTCACCAGGCACGGCGGCTACTCCGCAGTTGAACGGGATTCGAGAATTTCTCTGACTTGGTCGAGGAGCTTCTCGGTCTCGATCAGTGGCTCGTGCCGGCTGTGGATCTCCTCGTCCGTGTGGTCGACGTAGCCGAGGTAGTACGTACTCCCGAGCCCAAGCGCAGGAACTGGCCGAGGCAGGTGTCTGCGCCGACGCCCGCCTGGCGCGCATTCTCGACCACCGCGTCATCTGCGTGCAGGCCCGCAAGGCCGGTGTCCTGCTGGGCAGCGCCAGGTTGAGGTGTTCGGCGGGTGGCCCACGTCGTCGCGCCGGTTCGGTCAGGATCGGTGCCGAACGGCACTGACGGCGTCATGCTGTTGCCGTGAACCGTTACCTGCTCGACAACCGCCGCCCGGAAGCGGGCGAAAGGTTCGCGGCGCTGGCCGAACTGTTCGACCCCTGGACGTTCCGCCACCTCGATGACGTGGGGCTTGGCGAAGGATGGCGGGTTTGGGAGGTCGGCGCCGGCGGCGTGTCGGTGCCGCACGGCCTGGCGGAGCGGGTGGGGCCCAACGGCCGGGTGCTGGCCACTGACATCGACGTGTCGTGGACCGAGCCCGCGGCCGGCGGTGTGCTGGAAGTGCGTCGTCACAACGTGACCACCGACCCGCCGCCGGCGGAGAAGTTCGACCTGGTTCACGCCCGCCTGGTGCTGGTGCACCTGGAGGATCGCGCCGCCGCGCTGCGGGTCATGGTCGACGCGCTCCGGCCGGGCGGCTGGCTGGTGATCGAGGATGCCGACCCGGCGCTGCAGCCCCTCGCCTGCCCGGACGAGCGCGGTCCCGCCGAGCAACTGGCCAACCGGCTGCGCGCCGCGGTCCGCACGCTCCTGGTCGAGCGCGGCGCCGACCTCGCCTACGGGCGCACCCTGCCCCGGCTGCTGCGCGAGTCGAACCTGGCGGACGTCCGCGCGGAGGCCTACTTCCCGGTCGGCTCACCCGCCTGCGCCATTCTGGAAGCCACCACCATCCAGCATGTCCGCGACCAGTTGCTGGCCGCGGAACTGACCACGCCCGACGAGATCGAGACACACCTCGACAACCTCGCCGCCGGCGACCTGGACCTCATGCTCGCCCCGATGATCACCGCCTGGGGCCGGAAACCGGCCTGAGCAGTCCGTCCAGCACGAGGGTGATGACGTCGTCGGCCTCGGCCCGCCAGTGGGGACGGTCATGGGCCGCGCCGATGCCGTGCAGCGCCATCATCACGGCACCGGCATCCACGTCGTCGCGCACGGCGCCGTCCCGCACCGCGGCGGCCACCAGGTCGGTGACCGCCTCCTCCAGCGCCTGGCTGCCCTCGGCGAGAGCACCCGAGCGTTCGGCCATGAGCGTGGCCAGCGTCCGGGCCAGGCCCTCGTGGGCAGCTATGTGATCGACCATGCCGCGCAGGAAGGTGGCCAACGCCTCCGCGGCGGGCAGCGTGGCCTGTAGTCGGCGGGCGCGGGCGCACAGGGTGGCGACTTCCCCGTGGTAGACCGCCTCGGCCAAGGCCTCCCTGGTGGGGAAGTGGCGGTACAGCGTGCCGGTGCCCACCCCGGCCAGGCGGGCGAAGTCGTCGAAGCGCAGGTCGAAGAAGTCGCCGGCGTCGAACACCTCCCGGGCCGTGGCGAGCAGGGCCTCGCGCTTGCGTCGGGCGTCGGCCCGCAGCGGCTTGTCGGCGGTCATGCGCTCCCTCGCGTTGACAACTGGAGATGACCTCCATATTTTGGAAAGTGGAGATGACCTCCAGTTTGATCGTACCCCACGAGGTGTCGCGTGAAGATCCTGATGTTCGGCCGAGGCGTGATCGCCACCATCTACGGCTGGGCCTTACGGCAGGCGGGACATGACGTCGAGTTCTACGTCCGGCCGGGCCGCGCGGCGACGTACGGCGACGCCGTGGACCTCGACCTTTTCGACACGCGGCGGCGGGTGTGGGGGCAGCGCGTCGTCGAGAGGTGGCCGGTGCGCTACCGCGAGGCGCTGGAGCCGGACCACGACTTCGACCTGATCGTGCTGAGCGTGCCGCACCATCGCCTCGCGGCGGCGACGGCCTTTCTGTCCCCGCGTATCGGCCGGGCCACGGTGCTGATCTTCGGCAACCTCTGGGTCGAGCCGCTCGCCGCGGTCGGCGCACTGCCGCTCGACCGGATCGCCTGGGGCTTTCCCCAGGCCGGCGGCGGTTTCGGCGCGGACGGCGTGCTCCGTGGGATGCTGCTGCCGTCGGTCGTCTTCGGCACCCTCGGCCAGCCCCCGACCGACCGCGAACGGGCCGTGCGCCAGGCGTTTCGCGAGGCGGGGCTCCGGATCAAGGAGCAGCCCGACCTCCGCGGCTGGCTGTGGGTCCATTTCGTGTCGGATGCCGGCCTGTTCTCGCAGGGCCTGCGGCTGGGTTCGCTGTCCGAGCTGGCCGGGGCAACGGGCGACCTACGCGAGGCGCTGCTGGCCGGCCGCGAACTGCTGCCGCTCCTCACGGCACGCGGCATCGACCTGCGGCGTCACCGGGGCGGTGTGCTGCTGTTCCGGGCGCCTGTCTGGCTGATGGCCCCCGCGCTCGCCTGGCTGACTGCTCATGTCACGCCCCTGCGCGTGAGTATGGAGACGCACTCCGACCCCGACGCCGAGGAGCCGCGTGAGGTCTGCCGGGACACCCTCGCCGAAGCGCGACGGCTGGGCATCTCGGTGCCACGACTGGAAGCGGCGGAACCGTACTTCGCCCGTGAGGGGACGAGTCGAGTCTGAGTTCCCCCATGGTCGTGCCGCGACCGTGGCAGGCTTCGGTCCGTGAACCCAGTCGTCACACAGATCCTGACCATCGCCGGCGTGCTGCTAGGTTCCGCCGCGACGTTCGTCGTCACCACCACGACCGAGCGATTACGTTGGCGGCGCACGCAGTCCGCGCGGTGGGACGACAAGCGCCTTGCGGCCTACACGGAGTACGCGAACGCGGTGAAGCGCATGGTTCGACTGTGCCGACGGGTCGCGGAGACCAGGAACCTGCTCGGCACCGGCCGGCCCACCGACCTCGACGCCGCGTTCGCCGAGTTGGCAGAGGCCGAGACGGCACGCGCGCTGAACTGGGAAACCGTGCTGCTGCTTGGTGATCCCGCCACGATCGCGGCCGCGCGCGCCTGGCACGAACAGGTGTGGCAGCTCGAACGCCTGCTGCGCGAGGACGATCCGCGGGAAGCGGCGTTCGTCGAGGCGTACAAGAACACCATGCGACTCCGCAACGACTTCTACACCTGCGCCCGGGCAGACCTCGGCATCGCCAGCGGCACACTGCCCGAACTCACCTGGACCTCGCTGCAACCGCCCACCGACCAGCCGGCAGCCGTCGATCAGTCATGAATTGGTTTCATGACCGCCTCGGGTACGGGCCTGGCCGGGGTCGGGGTGGGTGTGGTGTCAACTACCCATCGGCCCTGCTGAGGGGCCTGCGCTGAGCGTGCGGCTAGGCCATTGGTGTGACACGTGTGGCTGATGATGGGTGAGTTTTGCACGGGGTGTGTGGCGTGGGTGGGGTAGGAGTGGCACAGTGGCCTCGTGCCTGGTTGACGCCGTTCGGCCGTGCGTGTTGCGCCGAACGGTCCAGCCTTCGCGAGGAGGTGTGGGGTGGTTCGAGCAGCGGTGCTGGCCGGGGTGGTGCTGGCCCTGGTGATGGGCTCGGCCGGGTCGGGCAGCGCGGCGCCCCCGCCGCCGAACAACCCCTCGGACACCGACATCAGCGCCGGCCAGGACGCGGTCAAGGACAAGGCGGCGAAGGTCGGGGACCTCAACAACCAGCTGGCGGCGGCGGACGCCCGGCTGGAAGACCTGCAGTCGCAGGTCGAGGCCCGGATGGAAGAGGTCAACAAGGCCCGGGTGGACCTGGAGGCGGCCCAGTCGGCGGCCCAGCAGGCCGGCGACGAGGCGGCGGCGGCCAAACTGGAATCGGACGCGGCGTCCAAGGCGATGGACGACGCCCGCAAGCGCCTTGACGACTTCGCGGCGGCGAGTTTCTCGCAGGGCAGCGCGGTGGGCGGCTTCTCGGCCCTGTTCGACGCGACGAGCCCGGACAACCTGCTGGCCCGCGTGCAGATGCTGAACGCGGTCAGCGAGTCCGAGCTCAAGGCGATGGACGTGACGCAGCGGGCCGAGGTGGACCGCGCGAACAAGGAGTCGGCCAGCCGCAAGGCGTTGCGGGTGGCCAAGGAGAAGCAGGACGCGGCCGACGCGGCCAAGCGCAAGGTGGACGCGGCGATGGCGGCGGCGGTGGCCGCGCGGCAGAGCGAGGCGGCGCAGGAGAAGCAGCTCCAGTCGTCCAAGTCGGACATGGAGGGCCAGCTGTCGGCGGCCCAGGCCAACGTCACCGACCTCCAAGCGCAGCGCCAGCGCTACGTCGACTGGCAGGCGGAGAAGAAGAAGGAAGAAGAAGCGGCCGCGGCTGCCGCAGCAGCGGCGGCGGCTTCCCGGCCGGTGGCCAACCGGCCGCCTCCGCCGCAGCGCCCGGCACCGGTGGCCGCCGCGGGACGGGCGGCGGCGGTGATCGCCCGCGCGATGGCCGAGCTGGGCATGCCCTACGCGTGGGGCGGCGGCACGCCGAGCGGCCCGAGCCGGGGCATCAGCGACGGCGGCGGCGACGCCGACTACTACGGCGACTACAACAAGATCGGCTTCGACTGCTCCGGCCTGATGGTCTACGCGTTCGCCGGCGTCGGCGTCTACCTGCCGCACTACAGCGGTTACCAGTACTACGCCGGCCAGCACGTGCCGCTGTCCCAGATGGCCCCGGGGGACATGCTGTTCTACGGCAACCCCAGCAACATCCACCACGTGACGATGTACGTCGGCGGCGGCCGCATGATCGAGGCGCCCTACTCGGGCTCCTACGTGCGCGTGGTGCCGGTGCGCTGGGGCGAGATCATGCCGTACGCCACCCGCGTCCTCTGAGGCCGCCGCAGCGTGAACGGCGTGGCCAGCGCCAGCACGCCGGCCACGAAAACGGCTTCACGCGGCCCGATCCAGCTGGCCAACAGACCCCACAGTGCGGTCATGAGAGCGATACTGACCTTGGTCGTGACCGACCACGCCGACAGCACCCGGGCGACGTTGTCGGCCGCGGCGTTCTCCAACCGGGTGGTCGCCGACACCGGGGCGTAGATGCTGCAACACACGATGATCCCGAACTCCAGGCCGATCACCAGCAGCAGCCCGGGCAGGCCCGGCCCGACGAAGGCCAGCCCGACCACCCAGACCGCCCTGAGCGTGCCGGCGTAGTACAGCACGCGGTCCTGGCCGAACCGCCGCGCCAACGGCCGTGACAACCGTGAACCGGCCAGCCCGCCCAGGCACGGGATGCCGAACGCCAGGCCGTACTGCCACGGCGTGAAGCCGAGGTCGCCGAGCATCAGCACCGCAAGCAGCGGTGCCGTCGCCATGAGCAAACCGTTGTACAGCGAGGAGTTCACGAACAGTGGCCGCAGCACCGGGTGCCGCACGATGTGCCGCCAGCCGTCGAAGACCTCGCCGGCACCGATCTTGCGCGCCGGGCCCGGCGTCGGCTCGGCACCGCGAACGGCCCGAATTCCCAGTGCCGACACCAGGAAGCTCACCGCATTGGCCACGATCGTCGTCAACGGCCCGAACGCGCCGATGGCCAGCCCGCCGGCCGGTGGGCCGACGGCGGTCGCGGCCCAGGACGTGGCCTCGAAGCGGCCGTTGGCCTGGAGCAGATCCTCCTTGGCCACCAACGACTTCAGGAACGCCCCGCTGGCCGCGGTGAACACGATGTCGGCCGTGGCCACCACCACCGACACCACGACCAGCTGGCCGAACGTCAAGGCGTGCACCAGATATGCCGCCGGCAGCGTCAACAGGGCCACGAACCGCAGCAGGTCCATGGCCACCATCACCGGCCGCTTGCGTCGGAACTCGACCCACGGCCCCAGCGGCACCGCCACCAGCGCCCCGACGATCAGGCCGGCCGCCGCCAGCAGCGACACCTCGGCCGGCGTGCTGTGCAGCGCCAGGATCGCCACCAGCGGGAAGGCGTCGAACGCGAACCACGTGCCGACCGTACTGGCCGCGTAGGCCGCCCACAGCCAGCCGAAATCCCTACCCATACCGGCGATCTTCACGGTCGCCGGCCGCGCGGGCAAACAACCCCGGGCCGGCGAGCCACAACCGCCGGTTGTAGCCTCGCGCCGTGGACCTCAACGCCGTGCGGACCTTCGTGGTGTCGACCGACGAGGGGCAGCTCCAGGAGGCCGGCGTCGAGCTCGGTATCAGCCAGCAGGCCGTGTCCAAGCGCATTGCCGCGCTGGAGAAGGAACTCGGTGTCCGCCTGTTCACCCGCACCGCCCGCGGCATCCAGCTGACCGCCGACGGCCAGGCGTTCCTGCCGCACGCCCGCGCGCTGCTCGACGCCGCCGACCGGGCCGTCGAGTCGGTCCGTCCCGGCGGCCGGCCGCTGCGGGTCGACGTGCTCGGCCGCCGGGTGGTCACCGGCACCCTGCTGCACGAATTCCACCGCCAGCACCCGGAGATCGAGCTCGACGTGGTGGTGCTGACCAATGGCGAGGCGGCCACCGCGGCCGTGCTGGCCGGCACGGTCGACGCGGCGTTCCGCGCCCAGCTCACCCCGCCGCCGGCCGGTGTCGAGATGATGCGGGTGCACAACGAACCCCTGGATTTCCTGGCCGGCCCTAGGCACGAACTCGCCCATAACACCGAACTGACGCTGAAAGACCTTGTGGGCCACCGGATCTGGATTCCCGGCATCGCGCCGGGCACGGAATGGGGCGCCTTCTACGCGGAGCTGGCCGCCGAATTCGGCCTCTCGATCGACGGCGACGGCCCGAACTTCGGCAGCGACACCATGCTCGACCTGATCGCCGACACACCGAAGCTGGCCACCCTGTGGGGCACCGGCATTCGCAACACGGTGCGAGCCGACCTGCGCGGCATCCCGCTCAACGACCCGACGCCGGCCTACCCGCACTCGCTGATCTGGCGCGCCGACAACCGCCATCCGGCGCTGACCGAGCTGCGCCGGCACCTGGCCGAGCACTGGCGGTCCAGTCGGCGGGAGAACGTCTGGACCGCCGGCCGGGTCTAGAGCGCGCGGACGATGTCCTCGACGCGCTCCTTGGCGTCGCCGAACAGCATCTTGCTGTTGTCCTTGAAGAACAACGGGTTCTGCACGCCGGCGTAGCCGACGGCCATGGAGCGCTTGAACACGACGACGTTCTGCGCCTCCCACACGTGCAGCACCGGCATGCCGGCGATGGGGCTGCCGGGGTCGTCGGCCGCCGGGTTGACGGTGTCGTTGGCCCCGATCACCAGCACCACCGAGGTGTGCGGGAAATCGTCGTTGATCTCGTCCATCTCCAGCACGATGTCGTAGGGCACCTTGGCCTCGGCCAGCAGCACGTTCATGTGACCGGGCAGCCGTCCCGCCACCGGGTGGATGCCGAACCGCACGTCGACGCCGCGTTCCCGGAGTTTCTTGGTCAGCTCGGCGACGGGGTACTGGGCCTGCGCGACGGCCATGCCGTAGCCGGGCGTGATGATCACGGACTCGGCCTCGCGCAGCAGTTCGGCGGTGTCGGCCGGGGTGATCTCCCGGTGCTCGCCCTGCTCGATGGCCGCGATGGTGCCGGCCTCCACGCCGAAACCACCGGCGATGACCGAGATGAACGACCGGTTCATCGCCTTGCACATGATGTACGACAGGTAGGCGCCGGAGGAGCCGACCAGCGCGCCGGTGACGATGAGCAGATCATTGTTGAGCAGGAAGCCCGAAGCCGCGGCGGCCCAGCCGGAATAGCTGTTCAGCATGGACACCACGACCGGCATGTCGCCGCCGCCGATGGACGCCACCAGATGCCAGCCCAGCAGCAACGCGACCGCCGTCACAGCGGCGAGAATGCTGATATTGGGCGTGCTCACGAAGAACGCCGTCAGCACGACAAAGGCGATCAGCGCGCCGAGATTGAGGAAATGCCGGCCCGGCAGCATCATCGGCGCCGACTTGATCCGGGCCGACAGCTTGAGGAACGCCACGACCGAGCCGGTGAACGTGACGGCGCCGATGAACACGCCGATGCACACCTCGGCGTGGTGGATGCCCGGCAGCGAGCCGGCATCGGCGTTCAGATAACCGTTCCACCCGACCAGCACGGCCGCCAGACCGACGAAGCTGTGCAGCAGCGCGATGAGCTCGGGCATGCCGGTCATCTCGACGACCCGCGCCCGCCACAGGCCGATGCCGCCGCCGGCC
>DATJJB010000668.1:0-13809 GCA_035492655.1 Kutzneria sp.
CGCAGTAGTCGTCGATCACGCTCTCGGTGCCGTCGAAGCTGTACTCGGTGTTGTGCTCCTGGAGGTGGTCGAAGCCGCGGCGGGCGGCCCGCAGATACTCGGCCTGCGTGAAGTCGCCGCTGACCTCAGCCATCGAGGCCCTGGCGAGCGCGGCGACGGCCAGGCCGCCGCCGTGCCGGAACGCGGCCTGCCAGCGCTGGGTGCGCGCGCTGTCCTGCAACGGCGCGTTGATCACGCGTTCGTCGAGATTCTTGGTCAGCGCGTCGAAGATGCCGGTGTAGAAGTAGCCCTCGGGCGACTGGAAGCGCACCAGGAAGTCGGCGCCGTGCAAGCCCTCGTCCCGCAGCTTCGCGCCGAGCGCGCCGGACAGGGCCTCGTCGGTGTCCCGCAGGTTGTCCCGGGCGGCGAAGAAAGCCCATGCGCACAACGGGATCTGCTGCGGACTCATCATCCGCGTGTACGTGAGGTGGCTGAGGAACTTGCTGAAGTCGCCGGAGGCGTCCAGCCAGCCGCCGCGCGCGTCGACCGTGCGACCGGAGTCGTCGTCGTAGAACTTGGCCGCCCGGTCCTTGCGGTCGATCTCGCCGGTGGAGCGGACGGCCCGGAAGTAGTTGACGCAGTCGGACATCGCGGTCGCCGGCACGCTCTTGTCGGCGATCGCGAACGGGGCCGAGCGCTGCACGCCGTCCGCCGTCTCGATCTCCACCTGGTACGTGCCCGGCTCGCGGGCCTGGCTGAAGTCGAGACGGCGGAAGGCGCCGACCGACCAGCGGTCCACGGTCACTTCGGGACCCGGCGTCAGCGCCAGCCGGCCGCCGTCCTTGCCCACCAACGCTGCCGTGCGAATCTCGGTGGGCTCGGTCAGCAGCAGCACGGCTTTCTTGCTGCCGGCGGTGTCGTAGCCGAGGTGACTGGTGAGGATCGTGGTCGGCACCAGTCCGACGGTAGCCCACGGTTCGCGGTGGTTCAACTGGTATGGCTCTGGACTGGTCTTTGTATTCTCGGTAGCGTCGGCGGTCGTGAAGCTGCGCGCCATTCCGTCCACGCTGGTGCTGGTCGACGGGACCGATCTGCACCACGACCTCATCGGCGCCGCCCTGGCGCTGCAGGAGATCGTCACCGAGGGCGGGCTGCCGGCGGCGCGGGGCGTCGGCGTGCACCGCTTCGCCGATCCGATGCCGGCCACCGCCGAGGCCGACGTCTACCTGCTCTATCTGTCCGGACCACGGTTCGACCCGGCCGAGCAGCAGGCGCTGTCCGACCTGGTGGCCGCGGGCAAAGGCTTGGTCGCCGTCCACGCCAGCAACCTGTTCGGCTTCGGCCCCGGCGGTGTCGAAGCGGATCGCGCCGGTATCGAGCTGGTCGGGTCGCGGTATCTCTCGCACGGCGACGCCGGCTCCGAGGGCCGGTTCGACGTGCGGGTGACGGCCGGCCACCCCGTCACCCAGCACCTGGGCGACTTCGCCATCGACGACGAGTACTACCTGATCGACTGCCAGCCGGACATCGAGGTGCTGGCCGAGCGGGACACCCCGACCGGCCCGCAGCCCATCGCCTACGTGCGCGAACACGGCCGGGGCCGGGTCTGCTACACGGCGCTCGGGCACGATCCCCGAGCCTGGGGCAATCCCTGGTTCCGGCAGCTGATCCGGCAGGCCGTGCTGTGGACCGCCGGCATCCACGAGTCCGACATCGAGACCTGGTCCACCCGATGGCCGCTGGGAAACGGCCGTTTCATCGGCCGACCGTCCGCTTAGGACGCCCAGGACTGGTGGAGTCCCGACCTGCGAGGGGCGGTCGGGACTCCGCCGTCAGACCGCCGGCGGCGCGGTCGAGTCGCGCACTATCAACTCCGTGGCCAGCTCCACGTGCAGCGCCTCCAGCTGGTGGCGCTCGAGCAGGCGCATGAGCAGGGTGACCGCCATGCGGCCCATCTCCTCCAACGGCTGCCGCACCGTCGTGAGCAGCGGGCGAGTCGCACGGGCCAGGTCGATGTCGTCGAAGCCGGCGATGGACAGGTCCTGCGGGATGCGGAGGCCACGGTTAGCGGCGGCCGACATCGCGCCGACGGCCATCTTGTCGTTGAAGCCGATCAGCGCCGTGGGCCGCTCGGGCAGGTCCAGCAGTTCGCCGGCAAGACGGAAGCCCTCCTCGGTGGTCGGCTCGCCGCTGCGGATCAACGCCGGCGGTGTGAGCACGCCGACCTCGGCCAGCGCGGCGGCGTGACCGGCGCGACGGGCATCGGCGGCGAGCCAGTTGCTGGGGCCGGCGATGATGCCGATGCGACGGTGGCCGAGTTCGAGCAGATGCTGGGTGAGCCGCCGGGCACCGGTGAAATGGGCAGCTGAGACGGCGGCGATATCCCGCGGCAGCGTGGTGCGGGGATCAATGACGACAAAAGGAAAACCGCTGCCGCGAAGGGTGAGCAGCTGTTCGCTCGGCTCGGGCGGCAGCAACATGATCGCGCCGGCCACGCCGCTCATCAGCGGCAGCCCGGAGAGCACGGTCTTCTGCTGCGCCGCCTCGCCGGCGTTGAGCAGCAGGCGTCGGCCGTGCAGGTCGAGGGTCTCGGCCACGGACGAGACGATCAGACCGAAATAGTCGGAGAGCACGTACGGGCAGTGCACGTACACCGCGCCCTCGGCGATCCGACTACGGCGGGCGCGCGGCACGGGGCCGAGGCCGCCCAGCCGCTCGATGGCCGCCAGCACCAGGTCGCGGGTGGCCGGCGCGACGTCCTCGCTGTCGTTGAGGACGCGCGAGACGGTCGCGATGGACACCCCGGCGTCGGCCGCGATGTCCCGCACGGTGGCCCGGCCGCCGCCTCGCCTAGCCAATTGTTCCAGCCGTTTGTTTCATGCCGGCAGTGTAACTCCGCCCGATCATTCGCGGGTCAGATTTGTGAACTGCCGGATCACCCATCGTTGACAGTGCGGACAAGCGACTGCTTTGCTGTCCGCGCCGGCAATTGTTCCAGTTCTGTTCCATTTTGTTTCAGGACCTCGGGAGGGGCCGATGACGTCCCGCGCCACCGTCGTGGCGGCCATCGCCGCGACGCTCACACTCGCCGCATCCTTGGCGGTCAACGCCGAAGCCACGCCCTGGACTCCGGTCTCGGTATGGGAGACCACCGCGGACCAGAGCCGACTGCTGACCCAGTTACCGGGCACCGCCTTCGGGCACAGCACAGCCGACGGACAAACGATCAGCATCGACCAGACCAGGAGATACCAGTCCATCACCGGGTTCGGCGCGTCGTTCACCGACTCGTCGGCCTGGCTGATCGCCAACTCGCCGCAGCGGGACGCGATCATGACCAAACTGTTCGACCCGCGCCGCGGCATCGGACTGGACTTCCTGCGCCAGCCCATCGGCGCCTCGGACTTCTCCCGGTCGCTGTTCAGCTACGACGACGGTGCCGCCGATCCGACGCTGGCCCGGTTCTCCGTGCGGCACGACCAGGACTACATCCTGCCGATCCTGCGGCAGGCGCTGCGGCTGAACCCGCAGACCACCGTGATGGCCACGCCGTGGAGCGCGCCGGGCTGGATGAAGACCAGCGGCTCGATGGTCGGCGGCTCGGTCAGGACCGATGACCAGACCCTTCGGGCCTACGCCGACTATCTGGTGAAGTTCGTGCAGGCGTACCGAAAAGCCGGTGTGCCGGTGTCGTTGCTGTCGGCGCAGAACGAGCCCGAGTACTCCCCCGCCGACTATCCCGGCGCCACCATGACCGCCGCCGACCAGGCCACGTTCATCGCCGACTACCTCGGCCCGGCCCTGCGTTCGGCCGGTCTGCACACCGGAATCCTGGCCTACGACCACAATTGGGACGACACCAAGTACCCGTCCACGGTGCTCGGCGACCCCGCGGCCGCGAAGTACACCAGCGGTGTCGCGTGGCACTGCTACGGCGGCAATCCCGACGCGCAGTCCGTCGTGCACGACGCGTTTCCGGCCAAGGACGCCTACTTCACCGAGTGCTCCGGCTCCCAGTCGGCCAACCACGCCGACACCTTCGCCGATTCGTTGGTGTGGCAGACCGAGCACCTGATCATCGGCGGCACCCGGAACTGGGCCAAGTCCGTGGTGACGTGGAACGTCGCGTTGGATCCCAGCGGCGGCCCGACCATGCACTGCACCACGTGCACCGGCGCGGTCACCGTGGACAACGCCGGCGGATCCGTGTCGTACAACGCCGAGTACTACGTGCTCGGCCAGGCCAGCAAGTTCGTCAAGCCCGGGGCCGTGCGGATCGACTCGAACTCCTTCGGCGCCGGCAACGTCGAGGACGTGGCCTTCCGCAACCCCGACGGCTCCACCGCGCTGATCGTGCTCAACGCCGACGGCGCTGCGGCGCGCACGGTCAACGTGACCGAACACGGCCGTTCATTCAGCTACACCTTGCCCGCGAAGGCGGTCGCCACGTTCACCTGGCGGTGAAATCGCCCGGGGTCGGGCGGGCCGAGCAACCCGTCCGGCCCCGGCAGCGTCCGAGTACACAGAAAGGCCTGTGCCATCCGCGCCGCGGCGCGGCATGATCGAGCATGGACTGGTGTCATCGGAAGGGCGTGTTGCGATGAAGAGGTGGCCGGCGATCGTGTTGGCCGTGACCGGACTGCTGGCCGCCGGGTGCTCCGGCGAGACCACAGCCGGCTCGACGACCACCACGACCACTCCGCCGCCGCCCCCGCCCGCCAAGGTGGCGATCAGCCCCGCCGCCAACGGCCAGGCCGTCGCCACCGAGACCCCCATCAAGATCACCGCCGACGGCGGCAAGATCACCGATGTGCAGGTGACCGGCGGCGACAACAAGGTCGACGGCAAGTACGACGCCGACAACAAGACGTGGACCAGCAGCGGCACGCTCAACGTGTCGAAGACCTACACCGTGTCCGCCACCGTGGCCAACCCGGCTGGCAAGACCACCACCGCGTCCAGCACGTTCACCACGATCACTCCGAACGCCATCGTGCACACCCACATCTTCGAGGGTGAGAACGTCACCTACGGCGTCGGTATGCCGATCATGCTCACCTTCGACAAGCCCGTGCAGAACAAGGCCGCCGTCGAGCAGGCCATGTCCCTGACCACCTCGCAGCCCGTCGTCGGGGCCTGGGCGTGGGCCGACGACACCCACCTCGACTTCCGGCCGCGCGACTACTGGCCCGCCAACACCAAGGTCTCCTTCGCCGCCCACATGAACGGCGTGCAGGTCTCCCCCGGCGTGTACGGCTCCGCGGAGCTGACCCAGACGTTCAGCATCGGCGACTCCGTCATCGTGGTCGCCAGCACCGCCGGCCACCGCATGCAGGTGTTCAAGAACGGCAGCCTCCAGTACGACTGGCCCATCAGCACCGGCAGGCCCGGCCATGACACCCCCAACGGCACCTATCTGACCATCGACAAGGGCAACCCCGTCGAGATGAAGCCTTCCGACATCGCTCCCGGCGGTCCCGGCTACTACGACCTCAAGGTGCCGTGGTCCGTTCGGTTCACCTGGAGCGGCGACTACCTGCACGACGCCTACTGGTCCGTCGGGCAGCAGGGCAGCGAGGACGTCAGCCACGGCTGCGTCAACATGTCCCCCGAGGCCGCCCAGACCTATTACGAGGAGGAGCTGCCCGGCGACCCCGTCACCATCATCGGCAGCCCGCTGGCCGGCACTCCCGGCGACGGCTGGACCGACTGGTTCGACAGCTGGCAGACCCTGCTCGGCAAGAGCGCCACCCACCAGGCCGTCCAGGCCGGCCCCCAGGGCAGCACCCTCGTCGCGCCGACCTCCATCGCCGCGTCCACCGGCACCACGCCCAGCGGCCATCCCGCTGACAACAACGCCCTGGCGGCCTCGTAAGGCGTCAGGCGCGGCCCATCGCCAGCACCATGGTCGTGAGCAGCACGCCGCACACCGTGGAGGCGAACACCATCACCGCCACCGCGCGGCCGGCCGTGCCCAGCAGGGTCTGCACCGAGGACAGAATGCGGCCGAGCACGCGCACCACGGCGATCAGCAGCAGGATGCCGAGCACCACCGTGACGGCGAACATGACCGACAGGTCCGAGCTGTTCATGGCTAACCCCCGACTGGCCGACGCGGCCGGTGTTCGTGAATGTCGAAGACGAGCCTCAAGAATAGACGCCAATTCGCCTGGACAAATTAGTCCACTCAGGCGTTTAGTCGCCGGTGAATGACAACACCGCAACGCCAGCGCAATACACTGATATCGAGCTAAACAGCAGTTAATCTCGCTCCCTTAAAATGGGGCCGACCCCTGAACACGGCCGGGGTTCACCGAATCGACGGCCGGCCGTCGACCGGGCTGTGGAACTTGACCGGCGACGGGCTGAAGTTCACCGGACACCGCCTGACGTCAGGCCGTCGGTGGGGCCGCGCGCCGCGTCGTCCGTTCGAGGCCCGCCGACCAGCGCACGGTGTACGCCGCTGTGTTCAGCCAGTATGGTGAACTTAACTGAAGGGGGGCGTTATGCACCCGGCCGCTGGTCAGACCCATGCGCTCCCCCAACGTTTGCGCGAGTTGCGGGAAGAGACCTGGCCCGAGCGCCCCATCACCCAGGCCCAGTTGGCCGAGGCGTTCGCCGCCGAGCGATCGACCAGCGTGCCGCTGATCTCCTCCTGGGAGAGCGTCTCCAAGCCGAAACTGCCGCCGGTGCCGCGGTTGAACGCGTACGCCCGGCTCTTCGCCACCGAGCGTTCCGTGGCCGACGGCCGATGTCGGCTGCTGAAGCTGGACGAGCTCGCCGAGTCCGAGCGCGCACGTTACGAGGAGCTGCTGGACGAGCTGACCTCGCTGTGGCAGGCGGAGGCCGGCCTCCCGGTGGCCATCACGGCCGCGACGCCGACGACGACCGACCTCTGGCGCTTCCCCGAGCACAACGACGTCGTCATCGTGTGCGCCCGGCTGCCCGAGGAACTCCTGTCTCCCAAGGGGTCGTACACGCAACGGGAGCATCCGGACTACGTCGACCTGTACACCTATGCCGACACGGACGCGCTGATCGAGATCTACGGCCACCTCCGGGCCACCAACCCGGACAGCTCCATCAAGTTCACCACGGCCGACAAGCTCCAGCGCGACGACTACACGAAGCACCTGATCCTGCTCGGCGGTGTCGACTGGAATCCGTTGACCAGGGAGCTCTTCGAGCGCGTGCGCGTGCCGGTGCGGCAGGAGACCCGGCTGGGCACCAACGACGAGCAGAGCTACTTCGAGGCGACGGACTTCGAGCAGCCGCGCATGTTCACCTCGGTCATCAGGGCGAACGTGCTGGTCGAGGACGTCGCCCACTTCTACCGCGGCCAGAACCCGTTCAACATCGAGCGGACCGTCACGATCTGCAACGGGATGTTCGGCCGTGGCACCTATGGCGCGGTCCGCGCCCTCACCGACGCCAAGTTCCGCGAGCGCAACGAGAACTACATCCGCCCGCAGCTCGACCGGCACGGCGCGATGAGCCTGCTGATGCGGGTGGAGATCGTCAACGGCGAAGTGCTGACGCCCGACTGGACCATCCCGGGGACCCGCCTACACGAATGGCCGGAGGCAACCACGTGAGCGGTGCGACTGCCGAGGCGCTGCACCACGACTCGCACCGCCGGCTGCTGGCGTCCGCCGCGGCGCCGTCCGTCGGCCTTGGCGAGGTCGACGCGATCATCGTGCCGACCGCGCGCACGGCCGCCCACCTCCAGTCCGCGGTCGAGCTGGCCGCGAAGCTGCGCTGCACCCTGGTCACCCTGCACAGCCAGCGATCCTCGGCGGCGCGACTTCAGGCCATGGCCGACGCCAACTGCGTCGACACCGTCGCGGTGGACATGCGGTTCGTCCGGGCCGACGTGCTGCCGAACTTCCGCACGACGTCACTGCTGGCGTCGACTCCCTTCGCCCGCGGCAAGGACACCAGCAGCAAGCGCAACCTCGGCCTGCTGCTGGCCCGGCTGGCCGGCTGGCAGCGCGTGGTGTTCGTGGACGACGACATTCGCATCGCCGACGCGCAGCACCTGACCGATGCGGTGCGCCTGCTGCACCGTTTCGACGGCGTGGGACTGACCATCGCCGGCTTTCCGGACAATTCGGTGGTGTGCCACGCGCACCGCAAGACCGGCGGCGACCAGGACACCTTCCTCGGTGGCGGGGCGCTGGCCGTGAACACCTCGGCCTGCGACTCGTTCTTCCCGGACGTGTACAACGAGGACTGGTTCTTCCTGCTCGACGACACGCACCTGCGGCCGGTGGCCACAACCCGTGGCGTGGCGTTCCAGCGACGGTTCGACCCGTTCGCCACCGAGGACAGGGCCCGGTCGGAGGAATTCGGCGACTGTCTGGCCGAGGGCCTGTTCTACCTGCTGGACCAGGGAAAACAGGTGCAGGACGCGAATGTGGAACATTGGCGGGCATTTCTTGAGGATCGCCGCCGATTTATTTCCGATATTCTGGGCCGGGTAGATCGCGCCGATCTGGAGCCCGCGGAGCGGAGTCGTATCAAATCCGCGCTACGCGCCGCGCGCGAACGCTGCTCGCTCATCACGCCCGAACTGTGCGTCCACTATCTGACGGCGTGGCGCGTCGATCGGGCACGCTGGCGTCACCACCTCGACACACACGCCTCGATGGTGCGTCGAATCGGCGCCCCGGACATCGACAACGCGCTGGCCGTGCTCGGTTTCGACCGCCGTCAGTCGCGCTTCTTGGTCAGGACGTAGCACTTCTCCTCGTATTCGGTGAAAGTGCCGTCCTCTTCCCAGACCCGGCCCATGCAGCTGATGGTGTCGTGTCCCCAGTCCTGATAGCCGCGCCTGCGGTAGAGCCGGGCCGCGGCGTCGTTGGAGACCTCCACCGCCAGCGCGACCCTGGTGTAGCCGCGCTCCCACAGCATCTGCTCCGCGCGGTCCATCAGCTCCGTGCCGAAGCCGCGGTTGCGCTCGTCCGCGTCGAAGATCTCCACGTGGGTGATCAGCGGGGTGTTCGGCAGATGCTGCCTGATCTCGGGCTCTTCGGCCTCGTCCAGCCACAGGTAGGCGGAGCCGATCGCCTGGCCCGTCCGCCACGCCCCGAGCAGCACACCATGGCCTTCGTGCTGCTTCGCCAACCGGTCGGCGAAATAGCCGTCCTCGCCGGCGTTGGCGAGTGACGGAAGATCACCAGGCCGCACGGGGCGGATCTCCAAGTCCGACATCGCCCCAGACGATAAAGCACGTGCTCAGGCGAAGCCAACGCCCCCTAAGGGTGGCTCTGGGATGGGCCGATGCTCGGCTGGGGTCGACCGGCGGTCAGAAGGTGATCAATGCGCGGGGGCTGTCGAGGGTGCCGGCGGTGAGGCGGGAGTAGGCGTCCTGGACGGCATCGAAGGGGAAGCGCTGCACGTCGAGGCGCAGAGCGCCGGTGGTGGCGAGGGAGATGACGTCGTGCAGGTCGGCGATCGAGGAGCCCTGGAAGGTGAAGACCTCGCCGTCCCTGGGGAGGGAGCCGAAGAGAGGGGGCTTGAGACGGCCGCCGGCGGCGCCGATGAGGCCGTAGGCGCCGCCGGGGCGGAGGGCGGCGAGACCGGCGGCGATGGTGTCGTCGGAGCCTACGAAGTCGAGGACGGCGGCGGCGCCGCGAACGTCGGAGAGGTCAGCGGCGGTCGACGTGGCGCCGAGGGTGGGGGCGGCGGCGAGGCGGGTGGGGTTGGTGTCGACGGCGACGATGGTGGCGGCGGTGAGGAGACGGAGGAACTGCACGGCGTAAGACCCAAGACCGCCTACACCTATTACAGCGACGAGACCGCCGGGATGGATGCGGGGTAACGCCCGGCGGACGGCGTGGTAGGAGGTGGCGCCGGCGTCGGTGAGGGGGCCGGCGGTGACGGGGTCGAGTGAGCCCAGAGGGATGAGGAAACGAGGGCTGGAGACGAGGACGTACTCGGCGAGGCCGCCGTCACGGCCGTAGCCACGGCCGGCGAGACCGTTGGGGCACGAGGAATCGAGGCCCCGTAGGCAATGCCAGCACTGGCCGCATGACGTGGGAGAGACCAGGGCGACGGGATCGCCCTCGGCGAAGCCGGGGACATCCGAGGAGGCAACCCAGCCGGCGGCCTCGTGACCGAGGGTGAAAGGGACGCGCCAGCCGAGGCGGGAACCGACCGAGGCAGGGATGTGCGGCAGGGTGACATCGGTGTGGCACAGCCCGCAGCCGGCTACGCGCACGAGCAGCTCACCGCGACCGGGCGTCGGCACGGGCACATCCACGACCTGCGGCTGCTGACCCCACTCGGTGATCCGGAAAGCGCGCATGTCGATCACGGTACCGGGATTCACCCGCCGGCGATCTGCTCCAACAGGGCCTCCGCGGCGGCATTGCTGCCGCCGCACGGAGAAACTAACGCGTCGGCTGCTCGCCGAACGCGGCGAGGAACTTGTCCCGGAAGGCGCTCATCGGCCACAGGGGGGCGTGCGGGCTCGGCTTGAGTCCATCGGTCCAGCCCCAGCCGGCGACCCGGTTGAGCACCGCCGGATCCTTGGCCACGATGCTGATCGGCACGTCGTGGTCGGCGGCGGTGCCGCTGACCAGGGTTCCCGGCTGGTGATCGCCGAGGAACACCATGACGGTGTTGTCGTCGCCGAAGTTCTTCAGGTACGAGATCAGCGTGTTCAGCGAGTACTGGATCGACTCGCCGTAGACCTCCTGCACCTTGGCCGCGTCCGGCCAGACGTCCTTGACCTGCTTGCCGTTCGCGGCCTGCGGACCGAACATCGAGCCGTCGCCCATGCCGTTCCAGTCCACCAGCTGCGGCAACGGCGTCCACGGCACGTGGCTGGAGATCAGGTCGATCTCGCCGAACACCGGGCCGGGCTGGGACATCTCGTGCTGGCGCACGAAGTTCATGGTGTACTGGTCGGGCATGGTGGCGTAGGAGAACACCGGCCCCTTGTAGCCCACGTTGCGCGAGTCGTAGACGTCGTCGTAGCCGTAGAACTGGGTCTCCGGCACCCAGTCGCGGGTGTTCGCCGGGTCGTCGGCGAAGGTGTGCCAGCCGGCGTCCTTGAACATACGCGCCAGCGTCAGCCGGTCGCCGTTGATCAGGCTGGTGTACCGGTACTGCGTGTTGACGTCCACACCGGACTCCAGCGTGGAGTGGGCCAGCCAGCTGCCGCCGCCGAACGTGGGCGAGGTCAGGAAGCCGCTCTTGGCCGCGAAACCGGCCTGCTGGAGCTGTTGCGTGCCGGCGTCGAGCACGGCGTCGATGCCGGGCGCGAAGCTGGAGTTCATCACCGCGGACCGGCCGTAGCTCTCTACGAACACCAGCAGCACGTTCTTGCCGCGCAGGCCGCTGAGCAGCTTGTCGTGGGCCTGACCGGCGTACTTGTCGGCGTCGACCTCACGGGCGAACGCCTGCTGGTCCTTGATGTCCGCGCCGACCTGCCGCAGGTCGTTGACGGCGAGCGCGGCGGCGTTGCTGGCGGCCACCGGCTGGCCCGGGGTGAGCTGCGCGCCGGTCGGGGCCAGCACGAGCCAGATCACCGCGAGCAGCGCGACGCCGCGAACCGTGCCGGTGCGGTGCTTGCCGACGAAACCGCCGAGGCGGGACACCGACAGCGCGGTGAAGACGATCAGTCCGATCGCGACGACGATCACCAGGCCGGCCGCCACCCAGCCCAGGAAGTCACCGACCTCGCCCTGCACGAACTCCAGGCCAGGGCCGAGGAACGTCCAGTCGTACACCGGGTCGAACGGCCGGTTGAGCGAGGCGTAGAAGCCCATGTCGGCCAGCTTGAGGATGGTCAGCACGCCCAGCAGGCCGCCGGCCACGATCGCCACCGGCTTACGAGCCCGGGACGGCAGCAGCAACAGCACGACGACGCCGACCAGGCCCTCCACCGGGATGCGCACGAAGGCCAGCGGCGTCAGCTTGCTCAGGTCGTTCGGCGCCACCAGCGCGAACAGGACCAGCAGGAACGCCAGCACGGTGGCCGTGACGGCGAGCACGCGGCGGACGGGCGACGGCGGGGTGCGATCGTCGGAACCCTCGTCGGGGTGCTGGCGAGGGCGCGTGAGGAGCGACAAGCCGAGGTCCTTCCGTGCGGTGGCGGCGATGGTGCCACTTCAGCACACGGACCCCGGTCGGCTTCGGTTCAATCCCCGCTTCGGATGTGGACGTTTGCGTCCGATGTCGGATATCGCTCAGCAGTTGGACGTCACGCAGGGGCGGCGGCTGAGCGCGTCGAACAGCACGCTGCGGAAGTCGGCGCCGCTGAGCGCCTGGTAGGCCTTGCCGCCGGTGGTGGTGGCGAGCTGCTGGAGCACGCCCATGTCGGCGTCGGGGCCGAGCCCGATGCCGATGATCTGGATCGGCCGGGTCGGGTCGACCTCGGCCCGCAGCGCGGTGATCAGCCCGTCCAGGTCGGTGCCGCCGGTGGTCTCGTTCTTGCCGTCGGTGATCAGCACCTCGGAGTTGACCCGGGTGGCGTCGTAGCCGTCGCGGAGCACTCGATAGGCCTGTAAAGCGGTGTCGTACAGGGCGGTGCTGCCGCCGACGCGGCTCGGCAGGGACAACGCGGCCTGTTGCAGGGCTTGCCGTTGCGGGGAGCCCGAGGTCTTGCCGCCGAGTGGGCCGAGCGGCACGAGTTCGCTCCAGTGCTCGGAGAACGTCCACAGGCCGACGGACGTCGTGTCCGGCATCAGCGACATGCCGGCCAGCGCGCCGTCCCGGGCGACCTCGATGCGGGACTGCCCGTCGGGCATGGGTTCGGCCATCGAGCCGGAGGTGTCGATCACGGCGAGGGTGCGGCCGTCCAGATGGATCACGTCCCACGCCCGCAGCACGGTCGTCACCTGGGACGCGGTGGGCGTCGGCAGCTTGGTCGGCGTGTCCATCCGCACGCCCTGCCGCGCCGGCCACGCGGCCCGGCCGCCCGGTTCCCGGAAACCCGCTTCGCTCAAGGACTTCGCGGTCGCGTCGGTGCGCAGCCGGCGGTCGAAGGCGTCCGCGGCGGCGGCCGTTCCGTGCGACTCCTCGGCCGTGGCCACGCGGACCACCGGGTAGTCGAACAACATCGAGCCCTCGGTCGGGTAGAGGGCGACGGCGGCCACGTCCGAGTTGGCGTTGTGCGCGATCACCGACTGTTCGGTGGCGGTGAACAACGGGGCGGTGGCCGGGTTCTTGGTCATCAACTGGTAGCAGGTGTCGATGTTCGCCTGCGTCGCGTCGCGCAGCCGCAGCAGCGTGGCGATGAGCTCCGGCGGCGGCGTGCCGTTCTGCGTCGGGGCCATGCCCTCGGCCAGGCCCAGGGTGGCGATGCCCTCGGTGTTGGTCAACGGGTCCGCGATGTCCACCGGGACGTCCGGGTCGACCAGGCGTTTCCAGCTCACCGACGACTGCGGCCAGCCGAGTTTGGCCACCTCGTCCATGCCGCCGACGACCACCAGCGGTGACGACGCCAGCGAGCCCTTAGAGGTGATGTTCGGCCGGACGCCCGGCACCGCGGCGTCCTTCTCCACCGCGGTCGCCGCCCACAGCGAGGAGTCCGGGATCCACAGCGCCGGTGGGTCGATCGGCTTCGTCGGCAGCTCAGCGACCACATCGGCGGCCTGCTCGGCGACGACCTCGACCTTGACGCACACGCCGTCGACGGCCGACCGGTCCTTCTCGAAACCGGCCGCGGCCTGCCGCACCACCGGTTCCATCGCCGGCGTGACGGTCACCCTCAGTGGCAGCTCACCGGTGCAGGTGCGGGCCGAGTTGCTCGCGTTCGCCGTGACCACCGCGCCGACCGCCAGCACCGCGCACAACACGGGCAGCAGAAAACGCCAGCGC
>DATJJB010000669.1:0-6741 GCA_035492655.1 Kutzneria sp.
CGCCTGCTTGACCGCGCTCATGTCGCCGACGTCGTCCAGCGTGAGGCCGCCGGTCTGCAAAGTGTCCGATGTGGACATCGAGATCGGCCGTACGGTCTCCAGTGCGCCGAGCAGGTCCTGCTGGCTGACCTGGAGCACGCCGTCGGAGTGCCGCATGGCCGCCCGCAGCGCGGCTTCCCGGCGCAGCGCAGCCAGGTCGGCGGCGACGAAGCCGGGCGTCCGGTCGGCCACCTCGCCGAGGTCCACATCGGACTCGACCGGCACCTCGCGCAGCAGCACCCGCAGCAGTTCCACCCGAACCTTGGCGTCCGGCAAGGGAAGCGACAGCGTCCGGTCAACCAGCTCCGGTGCCCGCAAGCGAGGATCGATGGCCTCGGGGTGTGCGCTCGTGACAACAAGCGCCAAGCCCTCGGTGCGGATGGCGGCCCGCAGCGTGTCGAGCACGATCGTCGCGACCGGTGGGGGAGTGGTCGGCAGCAGCGCGTCGATGTCGGAGATCAACAGCACCGAATGCTCGGTGGTCCTGCCGATCGCCGCCAACAGCTGCTTGGTCGCGGCGTTGGCCTCCAACGCGGCGATGCTCGGGGCCGACAGCTCCACGACCGACGCACCGACGCTGGTGGCCACCGCCCGCACCAACGTGGCCTTGCCGACGCCCTCGGGCCCGCTGATCAACACCCCCAGCTGGGCCGACGCGCCGAGCTGGGCCAACAATTCCGGCCGGTGGAAGGTCAGGTTGAGCCACTCGGCGAGCAGCTTGGCCGAGTCCTGCTGGCCGACCAGGTCGGCGACGGGAACCGGCGGGACTTCAGGCGCCTCGACCGGGACCACGAGGGGCTCGGGCTCCGGCTCCTCGACCACGATTTCGGTGCCACGCCAGGTCAACACGCTGCTCGGGCCGATGGTCACCGGCCCGCGTGGCTGCGTCGCCGTCACGGTGATCAGCTCGTTGGTCCACGTGGTGCCGATGGCCAGCGACAGCTGCCGGCGCGCCTGGGACACGTCCGCACCGGGCGGCGGGGCCAGGTCCTGCGGCAGCAGCGACACGGCGTCGCCCGTGGTCAGGACCTTGCCGGTCAGGGCCAGCCGCAGCGTGTCCGGATGCACCGAGGCCGAGGCCAGCCGCGACCCGGTGACCACGATCGACCGGGCCGCCGACACCTCGACCGGGGCCACCACGATCTCCGAGCCCTCGACGATGCCCAGGTTGGACAGGGTCACGTCGTCCACGTAGACGATGCCGTGCGGGCTCTCGCCGTCGTTGGCCGCCGCCAGTGCCGCGCTGACCCGGGAACCGGTCAGCTTCACCGCGTCCCACTGCCGCAGGCCGAGCGCGTCGAGCACCTCGGGATGCAGGCGGACGACACCTCGCCGGGTGTCCAACGCGGACGGGGACAGCCGGGCGGTCAGCGAGATCACGCGGCCAGCTTAGCCACGCCGGGCGTGACTCAGCGGCGTTCCTGACGGCGCAGCCCCAGCTGCCGCCAGCCCCGGCGGCGGCCGTCGCCGTTGGCCCCACGGCCGTTGGAACCGTTGGTGGCCGACTCGCCCCGTCGCGGCAGCCGCACCTGGCTGATCCGGCTGGCGGCGCCGGCCACCCGACGGCGCAGCGGCGGCCGCAGCCCGAACCGACGAGCGGCGCTGCCGGCGCGGCGGATGGCCCGCCGTTCCCGCGACGGCACCGACCAGGCCTCGGGGTGCCGGGCCAGCCAGTAGTAGCGGTACACCGAGTACGGGATGTGGGCCAGGTAGATCAGCATCGCCGCGACCAGCGCCCACAGCGGGTACAGCAGCACCGTCGCGGCCACCAGCACCACGCCGACCAGCAGCGGGGCCACGATGCGCGGCGGCACCTTGATCGTCTTCAGGGACAGCGTCGGCACGCGGCTGATCATCAGCGCCGCCACGATCACGGTCCAGATCGCCACCGTGATGGGCGAGGTCCAGAAGCCGTTGCCGGCGGCCAACCACAGCACGATCGGCAGCAGCGCCAGCAGCGCGCCCGGCGGCGCCGGCACGCCGACGAAGAACTCCTTGGTGAACGGCGGCTTCTCGGTGTCCTCGAGCAGCGTGTTGAACCGCGCCAGGCGCAGCACCATGCACGCCGCGAAGATCAGCGAGACGATCCACAGCCCGTTGTCGGAGCCGTGGGCCCAGATGTAGAGCATCAGCGCCGGCGAGACACCGAACGAGATGGCGTCGGCCAGCGAGTCCAGCTCGGCGCCCATCTTGCTGGTGGCGTCCAGCAGCCGGGCGATCCGCCCGTCCAGGCTGTCCAGGATCGCGGCCGCGCCGATCGCGCCGATCGCCACCGCGTAGTTGTTGGTGAGGGCGAACTGCACGCCGGACAGGCCGGCGCACATCGCCAGCACCGTGATGGCGTTGGGCAGCAGCCGCACACCGGGACCCGAGGGCATTGGGTCAGCCTCCGAGTTCGGCGAGCACGGTCTCGCCGCCGATGGTGCGCTGACCCGGCTCGACCAGCACCTTGCTGCCCAGCGGCACGTACAGGTCGACCCGGGAGCCGAACCGGATCAGGCCGTAGGTGCGGCCGGCCACCGCCGGCTCGCCCGCCTTGACCTCGCACACGATGCGCCGCGCGACCAGGCCGGCGATCTGCACCACGACCAGGTCCTTGCCGTCCTCGGTGCGGATGGCCAGCGAGTTGCGCTCGTTGTCCTCGGACGCCTTGTCCAGGTCGGCCGAGAGGAACTTGCCCGGCCGGTAGTGCGCGGCGGTGATCTCGCCGGTGGCCGGCAGCCGCTGCACGTGCACGTCGAAGATGTTGAGGAAGGTGCTGATCCGCAGCATCCGCCCGAACGGAAGGCCCAGCTCGGCCGGCGGCTCGGCCTCGACCACGTCGGCCACCGTGCCGTCGGCCGCGGCGACCGCGACGTTCGGACGGGTCGGCGTGACGCGGGCCGGCTCGCGGAAGAACCAGGCGGCCCAGGCCGTGGCCACGAAGCCGAGGAAGCCCAGGCGGCGGTTGAGCAGCCGCAGCACGAGCGCGCCCACGGCGAAGCCGGCCACGATCGGCCGGCCGCCCGGGTGCATCGGCGGCACGGTCTTACGGGCCAGGTCCAGGAAGTGGCTGACGGAGAACCCGGCTGGTTCGGGCGAGTTGGCGTTCATCGCGGGACACGATAGGGCAAGCGCGGCGAGCCCCTGCTTTCGCTACTGGCGGCCGCCCCGGCCGGCGCCGCGGAACAGGCTCAGCAAGGCCAGCAGGATCACCGCCCCGACCAGGGCGATCCCGAAGCTGGTGAAGTTCCAGCCGAAGTCGTTGGGGTGGCCGGTGGCCAGCTGGTACAGCCAGCCGCCGAGGAACGCGCCGGCGATGCCGACCAGAATGCTGACGATGCAACCCTGCGGCCGGCGGTCGCGGCCGCCGACGACCAGGTTGGCCGCCCAGCCCACGATCGCGCCCAGCACGATCCACCCGATGATGCCCACGACACGACTCTACGCATCAAGACCGACAACCGTGACCGAATCGCCGGCCGCCACCTCGCCGACCCCCTCCGGCACCACGACCAGGCAGTTGGCCACGGCCAGCGCGCTGAGCAGGTGTGAGCCCGGGCCGCCGACCAGCTCGACCGTGCCGGCGGCGTGGTCGAGCCGGCCGCGGCGGAACTGCCGGCGGCCGGGCGGGGAGTGCAGCGCCTGGCTGATCACGGCCGACCGGGTCGGCCGCTGGATCACCGCGTGCCCCATGGCCGAGCGCAGCGCCGGCCGCAGGAACACCTCGAACGACACCTGGGCGCTGACCGGGTTGCCGGGCAGCGTCACCACCGGCACGCCCCGGTAGTTGCCGGCGCCCTGCGGCATACCGGGCTGCATGGCCACCTTGCGGAACTCCACGCCGTTGCCGGTGAACGCGTCCTTGACCACTTCATAGGCGCCGGCGCTGACGCCACCGGACGTGACGATGAGGTCGGCCGAGTCCAGCTGGTCGGCCAGGGCCGCGTGGAAGGCGTCCACGTCGTCCGGCACGAAGCTCAGCACCTCGGCCAGCGCGCCGGCCGAGCGGATGGCCGCGGCCAGCATCACGCCGTTGGACTCGTAGATCTGCCCGGGCAGCAACGGATTCCCGGCCGCCACGAGCTCGGAACCGGTCGACAGCACCAGAACCCGCGGCCGCCGCCGCACACTGAGCTCGCCCGCGCCGACCGCGGCGGCCAGACCCAGTTGCGCCGGGCCGAGTTCCGCGCCTGCCCGCAGCACCACGTCGCCGACCTGCACGTCCTCGCCGGCCCGCCGGATGTGCATGCCCGGCTCGACCTCGCCGTTGATCAACACCCGGTCCACGCCGCCGTCGGTGAGCTCGACCTGGACGACGGCATCCGCCCCCGGTGGCACCGGCGCGCCGGTCATGATCCGCTGCGCGGTTCCCGGCGCGAGTTCGGACAGTTCTGTCCTACCGGCCGGGATGTCATCGGTTACCGGGAGTTCTACCGGGGCGTCCCTGATGTCTCGCGCCCGAACGGCGTAGCCGTCCATCGCCGAATTGTCGAACGGGGGCAGTGCGATCGGAGAACGAAGGTCTTCCGCGATGGCCAGACCTAGGCAGTCCGCCACCGGAATGCGTTCTACCGGCGTATTGCCGACCAGCCCCAACACCGTCGAAAGGTGTTCGTCGACGCTGGCCAGCCGGGTCGTTGAAGTGGACACGTGCCCCATCCTCCCGCATAGCGGCCGGTGTCGGCGGTACCGCCGTTCGAGTCATCGGAAATTGCTGTGCGGCAACGATCCTGGCGCATGAAGAGCACCCAACAAGCAGATGGCGAGCGGGCTTGCCGCCGCTAACGTTGACGTGAGATCCATTCGGCGCCCCCAGCGCCGTGCGCCACATCTCAAGGAGGACGCCGTGGCAGTCGGCACGGTCAAGTGGTTCAACTCGGAAAAGGGCTACGGCTTCATCGCTCAGGACAGTGGTCAGGACGTGTTCGTCCACTACTCGGCGATTCAGATGGACGGATTCAGGGCACTGGCTGAGGGCGACCGGGTTGAGTTCGAGGTCCAGGCCGGCCGTGACGGCCGCAGCCAGGCCGCGGACGTCCGCAAGGTCTGATCACAGGAGAAGCAGCATCGCCCAACGGCGGCGGCCCGCGCGGCCGCCGCCGTTTTCCCACCAACCGGCCGCGAGGCGAAACTCGCGGACGTTAGGCTGACCGCGTGTCGGACGACTTGACCGGTAAGCGCCTGGGCCACTACCGCATCGACGCGGTCCTGGGCCGCGGCGGTATGAGCGTCATGTACCGCGCCACGGACAACAGGCTGGGCCGCAAGGTCGCGCTGAAGGTCATCTCCGAACACCTCACCGAGGACCCCGAGTTCCGGGAGCGCTTCGTCGACGAGGCCCGCAACACCGCGGCCATCGACCACTCCAACGTGGTGCCGCTCTACGACTTCGGCGAGCTGGACGGCCTGCTCTACATCGCCATGCGGCTGGTGGACGGGTCCGACCTGGCCAGCCTGATCAAGGACGGCCCGCTGCCGCCCTCGCGCGCGCTGATCCTGGTCAGTCAGGCCGGCGAGGCGCTGGACATGCTGGCCGGCCGCGGCCTGGTGCACCTGGACGTCAAGCCGGCCAACATGCTGGTGACCAGCCGGGAGTCCGCCGGCGAGCACGTCTACCTGGCCGACTTCGGTCTGACGCGTCGCGGCGCCACCGGCCACCGCACCCGCGGCGGCGACTTCCTCGGCTCGCCGACCTACGCCGCCCCCGAGCACCTGCGGGGCGAGCCGGTCGACGGCCGTACCGACCTCTACTCCCTGGCCTGCGTGCTGTTCGCCTGTCTCACGGGCCGCCCGCCCTTCCAGGGCAGCGTGTCCGAGGTGATCCAGGGCCACCTGGGCAGCCAGCCACCGTCGGTGACCAAGCTGGTCAGCCTGCCGGCCGGCATCGACGACGTGATCCGCAAGGGCATGGCCAAGGACCCCAAGCAGCGTTACGCCAACTGCCGTGAGCTGGTGGCCGCCGCGCGTTCGGCGCTGGTGACCGTGGCCCAGCCCGGCGTGACCGTGCCGCCGGCCCAGCAGCCGACCGTGCGGACCGAGCCGGCCAGCGGGCCGGTGCCGGTGCAGGTCGCCCAGATCCCGGTCGGGCCGTCCTCGCAGCCGTTCCCCAGCCAGCCCCAGCAGCAGCCGCGGCCGTACCAGCCGCAGGGGCAGCCGCCGTACGGCAACTACCCGCAGGCCGGTGACCAGCCGGTTCGGCTGCGGCCGCCGACGCCCGTGAACAACAACACCTTCCGCGAGGACGGCGGCGCGGCGCGCTGGGCCGTGCCCGTGCTGGCCGGCACCGCGCTGCTGGTGATCCTGGTCGTGTTGATCGTCTGGCTGACCGCCTGAGCGACCGCGTTGCTTGCACTCGACCGCCCCGAGTGCTAAACACGAACTAGCACTCGCACCCTACGAGTGCCAACACGTTAGGTCGGGACGGTGAGGCCCACCCCGGTGGGTCGTCCGTCGCGGGCACCGAGCCTGGCCGAGCACCGTGTCATCCATAATCCGGAGGACCACACCGCAATGGCCAAGATGATCGCGTTCGACGAGGACGCCCGCCGCGGTCTCGAGCGCGGGATGAACACCCTCGCAGACGCCGTCAAGGTGACGCTCGGCCCCAAGGGTCGCAACGTCGTGCTGGAGAAGAAGTGGGGCGCCCCCACCATCACCAACGATGGTGTCTCCATCGCCAAGGAGATCGAGCTCGAGGACCCGTGGGAGAAGATCGGGGCC
>DATJJB010000670.1:0-22843 GCA_035492655.1 Kutzneria sp.
CTGGTCGGCTCGTCCGAGGCCAACCTGTTCGCCAGCATCTCCGCCGGCATCAACGCCCTGTTCGGCCCGCTGCACGGCGGCGCCAACAGCGCGGTGCTGGAGATGCTGGAGAAGATCCGGCAGGACGGCGGCAACGTCGAGGAGTTCGTGCGCAAGGTCAAGAACAAGGAGGACGGCGTCCGCCTGATGGGCTTCGGCCACCGGGTCTACAAGAACTACGACCCGCGCGCCGCGATCATCAAGAAGACCGCCGACGAGATCCTTGGCAAGCTGGGCGGCGACGACCAGCTGCTGGAGATCGCCAAGAAGCTCGAGGAGACCGCGCTCGCGGACGACTACTTCGTCTCCCGCAAGCTGTACCCGAACGTGGACTTCTACACCGGCCTGATCTACCGGGCCATGGGCTTCCCGACCAAGTTCTTCACCGTGCTGTTCGCGCTGGGCCGGCTGCCCGGCTGGATCGCCCACTGGCGCGAGATGATGAAGGACCCGGCCACCAAGATCGGCCGCCCGCGCCAGCTCTACGGCGGCCCGGCCGAGCGCAACTTCGTGGGCATCGACGAACGCTGAATCGATCGCTGAACCGGTCCACTTAAGCTGGGAAGTGGGCTTTCCTACACTCCGAGTGTAGGAAAGCCCCCTTCCCAGCTTCAGGGCGTGGTGTCCGGGTGGTGGGGGAGGGAGAGGGCGACGAGGGTGATGGCCAGGCCTAGCCAGTGGGCCTGCTGGGCGGCGGTTTCGGTGGTCAGCACGCCGGCGATCAACGCCAGGCCGAACAGGGCGAGCCAGAGCAGCCGGGCGCGGCTGATCAGCGCCGGACCGACGTGCCGGGCGGCGGACAGGCTGCACAGCACGGCCACCATGGCCTCGATCACCGGCAGGAACGGGTCCAGCGCCACCGTGGGCCAGCGCACGGCCGGTACGTCACCGATGTGGGTGAGGGCGGTGATGGCGGCGCCGGGATCGAGCAGGAACGCGCCGTCCGCGGTGATCGTCACCAGGTAGGCGAAGAAGGCGCTGACCACGCCGCCGAACAGGCCGAACAGCAGACCGGCGGTGGAGTGCGTGTACAGCGTGCGCCGGGTGCCCAATGACCCTCCCGTGGTGCGGCCGGTTCGGCATCACCGTAGCGTCGGATGACATGACCCCGCCCGCGATCATCTGGTTCCGCCGCGACCTGCGCCTGTCGGACCATCCGGCACTGCTGGCCGCGGCCGACGCCGGCGAGGTGCTGCCGTTGTTCGTGCTGGACGACCGGCTGTTGAAGCCGTCGGGGGAGCCGCGCCGCCGATTCCTGTACGACTGCCTGCGTGCCCTGGACCACGACCTCGGCGGCCGCCTGCACATCGCGCACGGGGATCCCGAGCAGGTGGTCCCGCAGGTTGCCGCCAAGATCGGCGCGGGCAGTGTGCACGTCTCGGCCGACACCGCGCCGTACGGCCGCGAGCGGGACGAGCGGGTGCAGAAGGCGTTGGGGGACATCGAATTCGTCCGCACCGGATCGCCGTACGCGGTGACGCCGGGCCGGGTGCGCAAGCAGGACGGCGAGCCGTACCGGGTGTTCACGCCGTTCCGGCGGGCCTGGCTCGACCACGGCTGGCGGCAACCGGCGAAGTCCGGTGTGGACAGTGCGCAGTGGATCAGCTTGAAAGGCAAGAAGATCCCGGCCGCCAAGTCGGAGTTTCCGGCCGGCGAGGCCGCTGCCCTCGAGGCGTGGCAGGACTTCCAGGACGGTCCGCTGGCCGACTACGACACCGGCCGCGACCGGCCGGATCGTGCCGGCACCAGCCATCTGTCGGCCTATTTGCGTTGGGGCTGCGTGCATCCCCGCACGCTGCTGGCCGATCTCAAGCCCGGCAACGAGACCTTCCGTTCCGAGCTGGCCTGGCGGGAGTTCTACGCGGACGTGCTGTGGCACCAGCCCGACACCGCCCGGCAGAACTACGACCGCAAGTTCGACAAGTTCCAGCACGACACCGGAAAGACCGCCCAGCAACGGTTCCAGGCCTGGTGCGAGGGCAAGACCGGCTATCCGGTGGTGGACGCCGGCATGCGGCAGCTGCTGGCCGAGAACTGGATGCACAACCGGGTCCGCATGATCGTGGCCAGCTTCCTGGTCAAGGACCTGCACGTGCCGTGGTGGTGGGGCGCCCGGCACTTCATGCGGCACCTGATCGACGGCGACCTCGCCTCCAACCAGCACAACTGGCAGTGGGTGGCCGGCTGCGGCACCGACGCCGCCCCGTACTTCCGGATCTTCAACCCGATCACCCAGGGCGAGAAGTTCGACCCCAACGGCGACTACGTGCGCAAGTACGTGCCGGAACTCCGTGGCGTGCAAGGGAAGAACGTGCACAAGCTGGACAAGCTGCCCGAACAGTACCCGGCGCCCGTGGTCGACCACGCCCACGAGCGCCGGGAGTCACTCGACCGGTACGACGCGATCAGGACCTGAGCGCGTCCAGCAGCCGGACCCGGCCGCCGGTCTGCAGCACGGCGTTGCGGTAGATCCGGCCGGCCAGCCAGGTGACCACCAGGATCGAGACGATCATCAGGGCCACCGCCAGCGCGACCTGCCACGGCGGCGCGACGCCCAGCGCGATCCGGGCCGGCATCAGCGTCGGCGTCCACAGCGGGATGAACGACAGCACAGTGCTGACGGTGTTGGTGGGGTTGGGCAGCAACAGGTTCAGGCCGACCACGAAGCCGACCGTCGGCAGCAGCGTCACCGGCGTGACCGCCGACTGGAGCTCCTCCTGCCGCGACACCAGCGAACCGGCCGCGCCGAGCAGTGCGGCGTACAGGAAGAAGCCCAACACGTACCAGCCCAGCGCGCCGAGCACGGTCGACAGCGCCACCGCCGGCACGTCGACCACGCCGCTGGTCCTGGCCAGCACCAGTCCGACGCCGGCGATGATCACCACTTGGATCAGCCCGACCACGCCGATGCCCAACACCTTGCCGGCCAACAGCTGCCACGGCCGGATGGTGGCCAGCAGGATCTCCACCACCCGGCTGGACTTCTCCTCGACCACGCCCTGCGCGACCGCGGTGCCGAAGGTGATGATGGAGATCACCAGCACGACGCCGGTGATCAGCGACAGCGCGATCCGCGGCCCCTGGTCGGGATCCGGCGGCTCCAGCTGGTCCAGGGTCACCTTGGCGTTCTGGTAGGCGTTGAGTGCGGACGGCGGCAGTTGGGCCTGGGCCAACACGCCCTGCAGGGCCTGCGCCCGCACCAGCTGCTCCAACGCGTTCTGCAGCGCGGGATCCACAGTGGACTTGAACACTGCCGTCGGCGCGCCCAGCGGGCCCTTCACCAACAGGTCGAGCTTGCCGTCACGGACCTGCTGCACGCCGGCGGCCTCGTTGTCCACGGTGCTGATCTGCACCGTCTTGCCGAGGTGCTCGGCCGCCGCGGCCAGCGGCTGGGACATGGCGGTGGCCTGCCCGGTGAGCCCGATCTTGGCGGTGGCGCCCTTGCCGATGACGGTGAACAGTACGACGTACACCGCCATCACGGCCAGGATGGCCAAGGTGCCGATGACGAACGACTTGCTGCGCAGGCGGGTGGTGAACTCGCGGCCCGCGACCAGGCCGATCACACGCGACGTGGTCACGATGCCCCCTGTTCGGTCACGACGTTGCGGAACAGCTCGGTCAGGCTCGGCCGCAGCCGGGCGAACTCCCGCACCGGCCCGGCTTTCAGCGCCGCGGCCAGCACCTCCTGGTCGTCGCCGTCCTCACCGAGTTCGACGGTGGTGCGGCCGCCGTCGGCGGCGACCACCCGCACCCCGGCCAGCCCGGCCGCCCAGTCGGTGTCGGCCCCGTCCACCACCAGCCGCACCGGCCCGCTCTCGCGCAGCTCGGTGACGCCGCCGGCGGCCACCATCTGTCCACTTCGGACGATGCCGACCCGGTCGCACAGCCGCTCGACCAGATCCAGCTGGTGGCTGGAGAACAGCACCGGCACCCCCCGGGCCGCCTGTTCCCGCAGCACCTCGCTCATCAGGTCCACGGCCACCGGGTCCAGCCCGGAGAACGGCTCGTCCAGCACCAGCACCGCCGGCTCGTGCACCAGCGCGGCGATCAGCTGCACCCGCTGCTGGTTGCCCAGGCTGAGTTTCTGCACCTCGTCGTCGCGGCGGGCGCCCAGGCCCAGCCGGTCGAGCCAGCCATCGGTGGCCCGGCGCGCGTCGGCCGAGGACATGCCGTGCAGCTGGGCCAGATAGACGAGTTGCTCGCGCGCCTTCATCTTCGGGTACAGGCCGCGTTCCTCCGGCATGTAGCCGATTCGCCTGCGGGTGGCCAGATCCACCGGCCGGCCGGACCAGCGGACCTCGCCCGCGTCGGCCGCCAGCACACCGAGCGCGATGCGCATGGTGGTGGTCTTGCCGGCGCCGTTGCTGCCGACGAAGCCGAACAGCTCGCCGGCCCGCACGTCGAACGTCATGTCGTGCAGCGCGCGCACAGTCCCGTAGCGCTTGGAGATCCGGTCGATCTCCAGCACGCCCTCAGCCACGGCTGTCTCCTTCGGCGATCGGGTCGGGCTCGTCGTCCGGCAGCTGCCAGCCCAGCAACGCGGTCGGGGTGCTGCTGGCCAGCATCACCAGGCTCATCAGAACCACGAACGGCCCGTATTGCAGGTTCTTGAGCGGGGTCAGCGTGAGCACCATGCCGGCGATCACCATGCTCCAGACGGCCACGAGGAACCCAACGTAGCCGCACCGGCCGCGCAGCGCGAGTTCGCGTTCGTCAAGAAGCCGGGCGCTGCGCTCGCCGATGTTGTTCGTGAGCGCCTTGTTCACCATTTGCAACACGGTCGTGATCGCGAACAGGCCCAGCCAGACCGGGAACAGCGGCGCCGCCGCAGCGGCGAAGGGGCTCAGGGCGATCAGGGCCAGTGTGCACGCCAGCCAGGCCGACACGGCCATTCGGCGGGAGCGGCGATTGCGCCATCCGGGCAGCCAGGTCGAATACGCCCAGGCGCTGCGCTCCTGATACGTGTGATATCGGTCCTTGATCGTGTTCATCTCTCCCCCTTGCCGTACAGCTGCGCGGACAGCGGCTGGAACGGGGTGCGGCTGAACACCGCCTCCACCGGCAGCGAGAACACCTCACAGATCCGGAAGGCCAGGTCGAGGCTGGGGTAGTGGTCGCCGCGCTCCAGCGCGCCGATCGTCTGCGGGTTCACCTCGACCAGCTCCGCCAGCTGGGCCCTGGTCAGCCCCCGTTCCGCGCGCAGCACCGGAAGCCGATTGTGGATCGGCAGCTCTTTACCGCGCCTTACTGGACTCACGGAACGAAGTGTTGCAAAAACCCAACAGGTCGTCAACGAGATCGGCGGTGATGGTCACGCCCTCAATGCGGCGGCGGCCTGCTCCCGATCCGCCGGCACCAGGCCGATCCGCGTGCGGCGGTCCAGCACGTCGTCGGCGTCCAAAGCGCCCTCGTGCTCGTACGCCCACGCCACCTCGGCCTCGGTGATCTCGCCGAAGACCGGCTCGGGGCGGTTCAACGCCGCCACCTGCGGGGCCTCCGCGCCGTACTTGGCCACGAGTCGCGGTGGGGCGTCGACGGCGGCCCGGGTGGCTCCGACTAGCGGGATGTCCTTGGTGCGGCAGGGGTTTGTGGTGAGGCCAGTCGCGTTCACGGCGTCGGCGGCCATCCGGCGGTACGTGGTCAGCTTGCCGCCGACGACGGTGATCACGCCGTCCGGCGAGGTGAGCACGGCGTGCTTGCGGGACAGGTCGGCGCTGCGCGAACCCTCCTGCTCGATCAGCGGCCGCAGCCCGGCGTACGAGCCGATGACGTCGTCAGGGGTCAGTGGCCGTTGCAGCACCGAGGAAGCGACGCCGAGCAGAAAGTCCACATCGGACTGTGGGGTGGTCGGGACGTCCGGGATCGGGCCGTCCACGGGCTCGTCGGTGAGCCCGATGTAGACCCGGCCGTCGGTCTGCGGCAGCACCAGCACGAAGCGGTTGGTCTCGCCCGGGATGGGCACGGTCAGCGAGGTGGACCCGATCCGCACGGCGTCGGCGCGCAGCACCAGGTGCGAGCCTCGGGACGGTCGCAGCCGCACCGAGGGCACGAGCTGCCCGGCCCACACTCCGGTAGCGTTGATCACCTTGCGTGCCTTGACGTCGAACTCGTTGCCGGTCAACACATCCCGCACGCGTGCGCCGTCACCGGCCAACGCGGTGACGCGGGACCGGGTGAGGATGCGGGCACCGAAGCCGGCGGCGGTCCGGGCCAGTGCGACGACCAGCCGTGCGTCGTCGATCAGCTGGCCGTCAAAGGAAAGCAGGCCGCCAGTGAGGCCATCGGCCCGCAGACCCGGTGCCAGGGCCAGGGTTTCCGCGGCGGAGATCCGGCGCGGCGGCGGCAGGACGCGGCTGGGCGTGCCGGCGGCGCGGCGCAGCACGTCGCCGGCCCGAAGCCCGGCCATCACCAGCGATCCACGCTGCTTTCCGTGCAGGGCAACGAGTTGCGGCAGCGCCCTGACCAGGTGCGGGGCCGTACGGGTCATCAGGATGCCCCGCTCCACCGCGCTCTCGTAGGCCAGCCCGACCTCGCCGTGCGCCAGATAGCGGAGGCCGCCGTGCACCAGCTTGCTCGACCATCGCGAGGTGCCGAAGGCCAGATCGTGGGCCTCGACCAGGCATACCGACAGCCCACGCGCGGCGGCATCCAGGGCCGCGCCGGTCCCGGTCACGCCGCCGCCGACCACGAGGACATCGACCGCCAAGCCGTCGGCGATCTCGGCCAGCTCGCGCGACCGGCGTGCCGCGTTCAACGACGTCTTCACGGCCGAAGCGCTCCTTCCACCATCAACGCCAGTTCGTCGAAGACGGCGTCCGGGTCCAGGTCGGCGACCGCCGGCCGGACCGACAGCACGAACGACTGCACCATCAGCAGCAGCGTCCGGGCCTGCACGTCCAGGTCGCCCTGGCGAATGGATCCGTCGGCATGCCCCGCCACCAGTTCGAGGCGCAGGAACTGCTCGGCGATCAGCTGCGTGGCCCCCAGCCGCTCGACGACGTACGGCAGCAGCAGCTCGGCGTCCCGGTCAAGGACGGCGGCCATCAGCGGGTTGGCCAGCAGTCGCCGGACCGTGCCGACGGCCCCGCTGACCAGCCGCTGACGGGCCGTCTCGCCGGGGCCGACCTCGCCGAGCAGCGCGCCGAACTCCCTGGTCATCAGGGCCGCGACCAGGCTGCGGACGTCCGGGAAGCGCCGGTAGAGGGTCATCCGGCTGACGCCGGCCTCGCGGGCCACGTCGGTCAGCGTGGTGCGCCGCACACCGACCAGCAGGACGCACTTGTGTGCGGCGTCCAGCAGGACGTCGTCCCCGACTCGGGTGCTGTGACGTTGTGACGGCATGTGTAACACTGTAGCAATGGAACCGGGCATCGATCACACCCTCCGCGGCGGCTGGACGCTCGGCGAGCACGCGCTGCCCCCGCACGCGCTGCGCTGGCTGCGGACCAGAATCGGGCTGGCCGAGCACCCGACGCCGGTCGCGCCGGACTCGGTGCTGACCGTGCCCGAGCCGGAGCTGTCGATCGTCGGCCGGGCGGCGTTGGAATCCGTGGTCGGGGCCGAGCACGTGCTGCTCGACCGCAACTCGCGGCTCGGCCGGTCCGGCGGAATGTCCTATGTGGACCTGCTGCGGCACCGGGGTTGTGGCGAGCTGGCCGTGCCCGACGCCGTGGTGCTGCCGGGCGATCCGGACGAGGTCGTGGCCGTGCTCAAGGCCTGCGGCGAGCACGACATCGGCGTGATTCCTTTCGGTGGCGGCACTTCTGTGGTCGGCGGCGTGACCGCGCTGCGCGGCGGCAAGCACGCCGTGATCGTGTTGGACCTGGCCCGGCTCAACCGTCTGGTGTCCATCGACCCGCTGTCCCGGCTCGTCGTGCTGCAAGCCGGCGTACGGGCCACCGACGCCGAGCGGATGCTGGCCGCGCACGGCTTCACCCTCGGCCACTTCCCGCAGTCCTTCGAACGGGCCACCATCGGCGGTTTCGCCGCCACTCGCTCGGCCGGCCAGGCATCCGCCGGCTACGGCCGGTTCGAGGACATGGTCGACGGCGTGCGGCTGGCGACTCCCGTCGGCGAGCTGAATCTTGGTGTCGCGCCGGCCACCGCCGCCGGGCCGGACCTCAAGCAGCTGGTGATCGGCAGCGAGGGCGCGTTCGGCGTGATCACCGAGGTGACGCTGCGGATGCGACCGGTCGCCACGCACACCCGGTACGAGGGCTACTTCCTGGACGGGTGGGACGCGGCTGCCGCCGCCGTGCGGGACCTCGCCCAGCATCGTGTGCTGGCCGACGTGACGCGGCTGTCCGACGCCGAGGAGACCGAGGTCCAGCTGTCGCTCACCGGCGGCGTGAAGGCCAGCGCCGTCAAGGCGTACCTGCGGGCCCGGCGCATCGCCGACCCGTGCCTGCTGATCCTGGGCTGGGAGGCCGGATCCGCCGGCGAACTCGCCGTCCGTCGCGCCGGGACACTGCGTGCGTTGCGCCCACACAAAGCGATCCGCCTGGGCAAGCCCATCGGCGAAACGTGGCGGCACGGGCGGTTCGCCGGTCCCCGGCAACGGGATTCGCTACTCAACGTGGGTGTTTGCGTGGAGACGCTGGAGACCGCCACGCACTGGTCACAGCTGAGCACCCTTCGGGCGGCTGTGCGAGGGGCCTTGCAACGATCGCTCGGCCGCGCTGTTGTCATGTGCCACGTTTCGCATGCGTACGAGACGGGCGCGTCGCTGTACTTCACCGTGCTGGCGGCACGGGCCGACGAGGACCCGATCGGCCAGTGGCAGCGGGCGAAACGCGCCGCCTCCGAGGCGATCGCGCCGTTGGGCACCATCACCCACCACCACGCCGTCGGCACCGATCACGCGCCCTATCTGGCGGGCGAGGTGGGCTCGCTCGGCATCGACGTGATGACCTCGGTCAAACGTGCACTTGACCCGACCGGTGTGCTCAACCCCGGAAAGCTGTTGCCGGCGGCCGATCGGGGTTAACCTCCCGTGATGAGCGGTGAGCTGCTGATCACCTCCGTGCGGCCGTGGCCGAGCGCGGCGGAGCTGCCCGCGGTCGACGTGCTCTGCGTGAGTGGCCGGATCGACCAGATCGGCGTCGGGCTTGCCGCGCCGCCAGGCACCCCTGTCGTCGACGGTGGCGGCGGCGTGCTGCTGCCGTCCTTCGTCGACGCCCACGCCCGGTTGGACGCGTTACGGCCCGGCACCACCATGGCCCGGGCCCATGTTCCCGTTGGCGCCATGGAGGAAGCGCTGGCGCAGCGCGAGCAACTGCTTGGTCGCGTCGAAGTGCAACTAGTCGCGATGTCACCTACCGGCGCCATCACCGGCATGGACGCGCTCGACGCCGCGCTGCAGGCCGGGGCCGACCTCGTCGGCGGCATCGATCCCGCGCGGATCGACCGGGATCCCGTGCGGCACCTCGATGTGGTGTTCGGGTTGGCCGACAAACACCAGTGCGGCATCGACATCCAGCTCGACGATCCCGGCGAGCTCGGGGCGTTCGAGATCGAGCTCATCTGCGCCCGCACCTCGGCCCTGGATCTACGGGGCCAGGTCGCCATCACCCACGCCACGGCGCTGTCCACTGTGGACCCCGATCGTCAGGACGAGCTCATCGACCGCTTGGCCGAGTCCGACGTCGCCGTCATCGCCACCAAGCCCTTGCCGCTGCGCAAGCTCCGGTGGGGCGGCGTCCGCGTCGGCATCGGCGGCTGCGACCTGTGGGACCTCGCCGAGGCCGAGGGCTACACCGCCGACCCCATGATCGAGATGTGCGCCGACACCGCCACCCGCGGCGGCGCCGCCGTGCTCGGCGAACGTGACCACGGCTTGGTCGAGGGCGACCGTGCCGAGTTCGTCGTGCTGCCCGGCGCCACCGTGGCCGAGGTCATCCGCGACCGGCGTGCGCCGACCGTGGTGGTGCACCAGGGAAAGGTGATCTAGCCCTTCTCCTCGGCCGACTTGGCGTCCAGCTCGATGACCTGCTCGATGATCTTCGTGACGGCGGCGAGGCCCTCGGGGGAGAGCTCGAGGGCGCGCAGGGCCAGCCGGCGGACGCCGAGGTTCTCGGCGACGCGGGCCAGTTCGGCCTCGGTGTCGGTGCGGGTCTCGCCGGTGACGAAGTAGTCGACGGAGACGCCGAAGAACCGGGCCAGCGCGGCCAGCAGTTCGGTGGAGGGGCGACGTTTGGCCCCGGTGCGCAGGGCGGACAGGTAGGCGCCGCTGACGCGGATGGTGGGCACGGCCAGCTTGACGGCGGTGGCCACTTCGTCGTTCGTCCAGCGGCGGCCGGCGCGGCCGTCGGGACGGACGTCCTCGAACAGCCGGTTCAGCCGGTCGGCCAGGAGCGACTGCTCGTCGGGCATCCGGTGCACCTCAACCAGTGGTTGACAGCGAAGGTCGGGGCCAGTCTAGACTGAGGCGTCCCGTTCAACCAGAGGTTGAACGGGACGCGAGATAGGTCGCCGGCTGGTTGATTCTCAATGCGGGGGCGTGGAGAGGACCAGGTCGGCGCGGGGGTGGGAGGACTTGCCCCGGGGGGAGGCCCGGGTGGAGGCGCCATGCGCCTCCACCCGCGCAGCCAACGACATCAGTCAGCGATCTTGACCAGCATCTTGCCGGTGTTCTCGCCGCGCAGCATGCCCAGGAACGCCCTGCCGGCGTTCTCCAGACCCTCGACGACGGTCTCGGAGTAGCGGAGCTTGCCGCTGGCCACCAGCGGGGCGACCTCGGCCACGAACTGCGGCTGCAGGTCGTAGTGGTCGCCGACCAGCAGGCCGCGGATGGTCAGGCGCTTGCCGATGACCTGCACCAGGTTGCGCGGCGCGGGAGTGGCCTCGGTGCTGTTGTAGCTGGAGATCATGCCGCAGACCGCGACCCGGCCGTGCACGGTCAGGCTGCTGAGCGCGGCCTCAAGGTGGTCGCCGCCCACGTTGTCGAAGTACACGTCGATGCCGTCCGGCGCGGCCTGGGCCAGCTGCTCGGTGACGGAGCCGTCCTTGTAGTTGAAGGCGGCGTCGAAGCCCAGCTCCTCGGTCAGGTACTTGACCTTGTCGGCGCTGCCGGCGCTGCCGATGACCCGCTTGGCTCCCTTGAGCTTGGCCAGCTGGCCGACGATCTGGCCGACCGCCCCGGCCGCGCCGGAGACGAAGACCGTGTCGCCCTCCTTGAACTCCGCGGAGCGGAGCAGGCCGGCGTAGGCGGTCAGGCCGGGCATGCCCAGCACGCCGAGGTAGGTGCTGATCGGCGCGGCGTTCGGGTCGACCTTGACGGCCTGCTTCGGGTGTAGCACCGCGTAGTCGCGCCAGCCGGCGAAGTGCAGCACGGTGTCGCCGACCGCGATGCCCTCGGCGTCGGACTGCACGACCTCGCCGATCGCGCCGCCCTGCATCACCTTGCCGACCTCGAACGGCTCGCTGTACGACTTGGCGTCGTTCATCCGGCCGCGCATGTACGGGTCCACGCTCATGTACTGGTTGCGCACGACGATGTGACCCGGCTCCACCACCAGCGGCGCCTCGGCCAGCTCGAAGGTCTCCTCGGTCGGCCAACCCTGCGGACGGGCGGCGAGCCGGACCTCGCGGACGGTGGTCGGAACGGACATGACGTGGCCTCCATTTTCGAGACTGACCAGTTCAGTAATTGGTGTTCACCATGTCCAACACCATGCATCGAGACAGGTGTTCCCGCGAGTGGTGACGGTCACTCGCAAGGGGGAGAAAACGGCCGGCAGGGGGCGGGCGGCGGGTACCTGCGGGGAGGGCGGGGTGGCGGCGACCGGCAGGCGGGGCACTGCCGTGGTGCGGGCAGGCGGCCCGCGGCGGGGTCGGGCGGGGTGGTCGCCGGGGTGGGTCAGCGGCCGAGGATGCCCTTCTTCTTGATGGCGTCCAACAGCGCGTCGCAGGCCTGCTTGGCCTCCTCCTCGTAGAACTCGAGAGGGCGCGGCGGCACGGTGGTGTCGGGGGGCGGGATGGGGCGCATGGCGCCCATCCAGGTCTCGTGGAAGAGCTCGGCCATGGCGGTCTGCCACAGCGCGTCGATCTTGGACATGCTCTCGTCGGCCCGGGACAGCATCTCCATGGTGGCGGCCAGGGCGAAGTCGAGCTGCTCGCTGACGAGCTGCCCGCGCTCGGTGTTCTGCTCACGCATGTCGTGCATGGCGTCGCCGATCCAGGCGGTGATCTCCCGGTAGCGGACGTCGGCGGGGTCGTCGGTCACGAGGCCTCCCCATCGGTGTCGAACGGGATCACTACCTGCGGCCGGGCGTGCTCGAAACGGTCGAAGAACAGGCCGCGGCCGGGGCGCGGCGACCAGGTGATCATCTGGCCGGGGGCGAACGTGTTGAGGTCCTGCCCCTGCACGTCGAAGCCGACCCAGGCGCCGATGTCGTCGGGCGAAGCGCCCATCATCAGCATGCTCTTGAGCCGGCCGGGGCTGCGCCACCAGCCGATCAGGTGGGTCCGGTGCTCGGGCCCGTTCTTGATCACCTGCCGGAAACTGTCCACACCGGACACCCGGGTCTCCGGATCCTTGGTCTCCAGCACGGCATTGGCGGCGTCCATGCCGTACAGCACGAGATAGTGCGGCACGGGCTGCGCCAATACCGAGCCGGACAGCCGCTCCTCCAGGCCGCGGGCGACGGTGCCGAGGTACTGCCGAATGCCGTCCAGGCCGACGGTGGCGACCTCGTGTCCCATGCCCTGCAACCGCGCGGCCAGCGAGGAAGCGGCCGGCACGGCATCGTCGATCATGGGGGCGATGGTGAACCGGGCCTCGCCGGAAAGGTGTTGCCGCGCAAGGGAAAGCGTGGCGGCGGCGAGGACGCTGGTGGATTCCTTGAGCACGGACCCGAAGACGGCCACGTTGCGGCCGGGGGCCCGGGCCAGCGACACCCGGGCGGCGCGGTCCTCGACGTCGATGACCTGTCCCAACAGGACAGTAGGCGCACGGCCGGAACCCGGTGCCAGGGCTTGGAAACCGGGCATGTCGGCCAACACGGGCACCCGGCTGCCGTCGAACAGCCGCGGCACCGGCAGATCGGCCGGCTTCATCTCGAACAGCCGCGCCTGCACCCGCTCGAAGGTGCCGCGCCCGGTGGCGTCCGGCACCCGGGCGATCTCGTTGCCCTGCTTGACGCCGGACTCGTGGTTGACGACCGCGTGCCACCGTGGCAGCTCGATGGCCTGGTTGTTGCCGTCCACCAACACCCTTCGCGCCTTGGGCAGCGCGACCCGGACGGTGAACTGCTCGAAGATGGCCGGCTTGCCCCAGAACGCCTCGATGCCGGACACGTCCTGGCTGGCCAGCACCAGGTGGATGCCCTGGGACCGGCCGCGCCGGGCGACGTCCTCCAGCAGCGCGGTGGCTTCCCGGGTGACGGCGTCCTTCTCCGCGAACAGGTACTGGAACTCGTCGATCACCGCGATCACCCGCGGCCACCGGCCGTCCGGGTCCTCGGCCCGCAGCTCCTCCAGCTTGGTGACCTCGTGCTGCTTGGCCGCGTCGGCCCGGCGGCGCATCTCGTCGGCCAGGAAGCGCAGCAGCGCGACGCCGAACTCCCGGTCCTGGTTGACGTTCACGCCGACCAGCCGCGCGTTGGGCAGCCAGGTCGGATCCTTGCGGCCCGGCGCGAACTGGGCGAAGGACACGCCTTCCTTGAAGTCCAGCAGGTACAGCTCCAGCTCGGCCGGCGAGTACCGGGCGACCAGGCCGCCGAGCATGGCGTACAGGAAGTTCGTCTTGCCGGAGCCGCTCGGCCCGCCGATCAGCACGTGCGGCGAGCTGTCCCCGATGGTGATCGGCACGGCCACGCCGTCGCGGTGCCCGATCGGCGTCTGCACGACCGCGGAGGACTGGTACGACCAGAAGTTCGCCGGCAGCAGCTCCTCGAAGGTGCAGACCCGGTTGCGGCGTTCCTCCAGCGCGGCGGCGATGGCCGCGCAGGCCCGCGGCACCATCTCCCGCGGCAGCGCCGGATCCGGGGTGAACGCGGCGTGCTCACCGGACATGCTGGTACGCCAGGGCAGGTCGTCGAACAGCTGGACCGTCTCAATAGGACTGTTGACGGTGACCGGGATGTCCACCAGCACCAGCTGCACGCCGGCGGCCAGGCCGTTGCGGGCGATGCGCTGCAACTTGTGCAGGTCCTCGTCCTTCAACGCCTCCGGCCGGCCGAACAGCACGGCGATGCGCCACGGCTCGGTACGCAGCCCGGCGTCGGATTCCATGGAGCGCAACGAGTCGTGCCCGCCGACCAGCACCGAGGTGTGCACTTTGCGGATGTGCTCGGCCAGCTCGTCCAGCAGCTCGGCCGGCCGCGCCGGGTCGTGCACGGTGAGCAAGCCGGCCCGGGTCAACGGATACAGCCCGGGTAGCGACCCGGTGAGCTGGCTGACGTCCCACACGTGCACGTGCACCAGGCCGGGCTGGAAGTGGCTGAGCACCCGCAGCACCAACGATTCGACCAGGTTCTCGGCCACCGGGCGGTTCTTGCCCGAGGTGAACACGGCCAGGTGCGAGCGGTCCAGCAGCGGCACCGCGACCGGGAACGGCAGCGGCACCGGCGAACTGGTGGCGATGGCCGTGCCGATCCGCCACAGGCCCGGCACCGGGCCGCGACCGTCGACCGTGCCGATCTGGCCCAGCCAGTTCTCGTAGTCCTCGCCGGCGCTGCCCGGCGCGGCCTCGGCGACCAGGTCGGCCAACGTCTGCGGACCGGTGTTGGTCCACTTGAGGAAGGCCGCCTCCCAGTCCTCCTTGGCCTGCGCGACGATCTGGGCTAGGCGCGGGTCGGTCAGCGACTGGGCGTAGTCCGGATCGCGCAACGCCTGATCGATGCCCCGGGCCCGGAGATCCTGCTCGAAGGTCTCCCTGGCCTGTTGCAGCGCGGCAACGTCGTGCGCCCGCTTGGCGGCGCCGCGGGCCGCGGCGACCGCGTCGTGGAAGGCGGCGAACGCGTCCCTTATCCGTTGCCGGCGATCATTTCGCCTGTTCAACGCCCACCTCTACGGTCAGTTCACAGGCGACCGGAGAACCGTTCCACGGCTTCCATGACGCCCAGCAGCAGCGTCAGCTGCTCCCTGGCATGGTCGCACGCCTTCGTCAGTTCCGGGGGCACAAGTGAACGGGGGTGCATACGACTGGCCGCTTCCAGGATCGCGTGCGCCTCCGACAGCCGCTCGCCGGCCTCGACCAGCTGCTGGTGCGCGGTACGGAGATGCTCACCGACCAGCGCCAGCGTGGCCTGCACCTGCTCGACGGAGGCCACCGGTCACAACCGGCCGGCGTAGGACTCCGCGTTGCTCATCGCGGCCATGACCGCGTCGCGCGCCTCACCGATCTTCTGCAGGGCGTGCGTGAACATGTTGTTCACGTCGCTGGCCTCGGACTGGTTGCTGCCCTGCGCGGCCTCCTGGAAGGCCTGTTGGGCCTGTCCGATCTGGGTTTCCGCTTCCTGCAACGCCTGGGCACCGCGGTCGGCCTGCTCCTTGGCCAGACCGATCTGGCCCCTCACCTGCTCGACGCTAGCCATCGCTGATCCGGTCCCTCCCAGTAACGGGACTGCCCGACCGTGCAGTCCAACGCTCCCGAACTTAGTACTGTCACACGACGCCCGTGCAACCAGGATCGGCTGATCGAGCGGTATTTCTGCGCATTAGAGTGCACGGTTGGCCTCGGCCGCGGCAGTCCGTGTCCATCCACTGTAGACGATCAACTTCCCGGCTCGCGCCACACCGGGGGCTCGTCCTCGGTCGGCCAGGCCACGTCGGCCTCGGCCAGGTCCGCGACCAGCTCCAACGAGGTGATACCCGAAGTCGGGCGGAGTATGTCCAGCCAGCGCTGCACCACCGTGCCGTCCGGCTTCAGCTCCATCGGCGACCACTCCGGCCGCCCCAACGCCTCGGCCGCGTCCGCCACGGTCTGCCGCGGCGGCTGCGGCCATCGTCCGAGGTCCAGGTGCACCGAGACGCCGTCACCACCCTGCGTGACCTCGGTGATGGTGGCCGACTCGGTGATCCGACTGGCCAGTGCCCTGGCCTGCCACTGCGCTCCGGCCGGATGCTGCACGGCCACGTCGACACGCAGTCGCAGCCGGGTCCGGTGCTCAGCCGGCACCGGTTCCGGGGCGACCGGCTCCTGATAGCTGGCCGGTTGGAACGGGGCCTGCTCCGACCATGCCTCGACCAACAGCCGCTCCGCCCCCTCGACCAGCTTGCCGATCAGGTCCGGGTCGTCCAGCACGGTCCAGGCCGTCGGCGGCTCGCAGCACACCCGGGGCAGCGGCGAGTCCGGCGCCAGCTCGCGCACGAACGTCCGCACCGAGCGGGCCAGCGCCGCCGCGTCGTTGTGCACCTGCACCGCCGGCAGGTCCTTGCCGATCGTCACCGACCAGCAGCCGGGTTCCTCGTCCGAGCAGTCCGCGGCCTCGACGACCCGGCCACCGATGCGGTCGACGAGGTCGCGGCAGGCGTCATGGGCCTGTCGCTCGTCTTCGGCGCTGACCACCACGGAGATCAGCAGCCTGAGGTCCTGCTCCACCATCGCGGCCAATTGTCCCCCAGGCGTGGCCGGGCATTCGCCGCCGGGTGGGGTCACGTGCGATCGCGCGGCAGGTGGCCGCCACGCGCCTCGGCCAACCGGGGCAGCAGGGGGCGGCGCCGGCCCGGCTGAGGGGCGGACCGGCGCCGGCTCCGGTTACTTCTCGTGTTCGGTGGTGTCGTCCACCTCGACGCGTTCCTTGCGCACCTTGCCGCGGACCGTGCGCTGCTCGGTCACGGTCTCGGTGCTCAGCCGCACCTTCTCCACCGGCACCGCCTCGGTCCGCACGACCGGGCGCTCGGCGTGCAGCACGACCTCCTGGTCGTCCTCGCCGATACGGGCCCGCTCGTCGCCGCGCACCGGCTCCCGCTCGACCCGGACCTCCTCGTGCCGCACCGGCACGGTCACCTGCTGCTCCTCGGTGACGACGTACTTGTGCAGCCGCACCCGGCCGGTCTCGGTCCGCTCGGTGCCGACCCGCAGCTGCTCCTCGGACCGGACCATGCTCTGGTCCCCGGTGGCGTTCGGTGTCGTCCGGCCCCGCTGGCCGGGCAGGCTGTAGTGCTCGTACAGCCGTTGTCCCTCGGCGTCGGACAGGTGGCCGTCGGCGTCGATCCGGGGCGCCTCCTTGACGGCGTCCTTGGTGGTCTGCACGCGCAGCCCGCCGTCGGCGATCCTGGCTCCCTGCAACGGAACGAAGCTCTCCTTCTGGCCGAACAGTCCGGTTCGGACGGTCACCCACCGCGGCTGCCGGTCGTCGTCGCCGACGTAGACGTTGCCCACCTTGCCGACCCGTTCGCCGTCGCGGTCGAGGACCTCGGTGCCGATCAGGTCGCGGGGGTTGGCGATGCTGGTCATGGTGTGCGTCCCTTTCGTGGTCGAATACCCCTGTCGGGCCAAGGGGTTTCCGGCAGCGCGGCCGGGAAACACGAGGGTCACCCACATGTGTGGCGTCGGCCCGGATGGATCATGGTCGCGATCGCGCAGCGCGGTCGGCGCGCCGGTCCTTGTGATGGTTTCGCGGGCAGCTTCGCGGGTACCGGATCGCCCTTCGCGACCCGCGACCCGGACGGAGCCGCTACCGTCACTCGTCAGGGTCAACTTGAGGCCGACGCACTTTCTCCGCCACTATTCACCGTGTGTATAGTTCGCCGGGTGGTGAACGCCTACCTGCTGCCGATCCGGACCGCGGCCCTGCTGTTTCCGCTGCTCGCGATGGTGCTGTTCGTGCCGACGGCGATCGTGCTGTACCGCCGGCACGGGGTGCTGAGCCGGTGGCGCGGCCTGTCGTTCGCCAGCTTCCTCTACTACTGCCTGGCCGCGTTCTGCCTGGTCATCGTGCCGCTGCCGAGCCGGCAGATCGACGTCTGCACGGTGTACGCCGACTTCGGCCACCCGCAGCTGGTGCCGGGCAACACCTTCAACGACATCTGGAAGGAAGCCAAGGGCTCCCTGTCGCTGAACGCGTTGATCATTCACAATCCGGCGGTCTGGGAGACGCTGTTCAACCTGGCCCTGCTGCTGCCGCTGGGCATGTACCTGCGCTACCACTTCCGCCGCGGCCGCTGGACCAGCGCGGCCATCGGCCTGGCGGTGGCCTGCTTCTTCGAGTTCACCCAGCTGACCGGCCTGTGGGGCATATACCCGTGCCCGTACCGGCTGTTCGACGTGGACGACATCATCGTCAACTCGTTGGGCTGCATGCTGGGCTGGGCGCTGGCCGGCCCGATCACCCGCTGGCTGCCCACCCTGGACAACCTCGACGTGCGGGCGCTGGAGCGGGTGCCGGTGCCGTTCGGCCGTCGGCTGATCGCGTTGCTGCTGGACGCCGTCGGCTTCATGTTCTGCCTGCCGTTCCTGGCAGCCGTCTGGTACTTCCTCGGCGGCGAGTCGCCGTTCAGCGCGTTCCTGGTGGCGCTGTTCGCCTTCGTGCTCTGGTTCGTGTTGATGCCGTGGGTCACCGGGGCCACGGTCGGCAAGCACGTGCTGCGGCTGCGGCTGGTGGACAAGGACGGCAACCGGCCGCCGGTGTGGCGGCTGATCATCCGCGAAGTGGTGCTGGCCATCGCTTTCGTGCCGCTGTCGGTGGTGACGATGCTCGGCGCGATCTTCCTCGTGGTCTCGGCCACGCGGCTGGTCGAGGTGATGGCGAACGTCAACCTGTCGACCTTGGTCGGCATCGTCGAGGACCGGCCGAGCGAGGTGGCCTTCGCGGTGTTCGCCGTGCTGGTCAGCGTGGCCCTGCCGATCGGCTTCGGGCTGTTCGCCAAGCTGCACACCAAGCACCTCGGCCTGCACGAGCTGGCCTCGGGCGTGCGCAACATCGCGCTGCCGCCGACGAAGGCGTCAACCCCCGAGGTGCTGCCGGAAGAACGCAAGGACCCGGCGCCAAGCGTCCTCTGACGACTCGTGGTGGTAGCCGAAACCGAGGACCTTCAGCAACGCGGCCGGTGAGATGCGGTTGGCGAAGCTGTGCCCGGCGTCCGGGTACTCCTTGACGTCGTGCGGCACGTCCCGTTCGGTCAACGCCGCCTCCAGCTTGGCCGCCGCGCCCTTGAGGCCGGCGTCCTTGCGGCCGAAGCTGGCCACCACCGGGCAGGACCCGTCGAGCATGGCCAGATCCTTGGGCAGCATGCCGTAGTACGGGGCCGAGGCCTGGAATCCGCGCGGTGCGGCCAACAGCGCGAAGCCGCCGCCCATGCAGAAGCCGACGATGCCGATCTTGCCGGTGCAGTCGTCCCGGCCGGCGATGAGCTCGCGCGCCGCCTCGATGTCGTCGAAGCCCTGGCCCCGTCCTTCGCCGAGCGCCTTGAAGATGCCGCGCACACAGCGGACCGCGCCGCCGCGGGCGTACATGTTCGGGACGATCGCGACATATCCGGCGCTGGCGAAGCGGCCGGCGATCTGCCGCACGTCGTCGCCGAGACCCATGATGTCGTGCACGATCACGACACCGGGCCAGGGACCCGGGCCGGACACCTCGGCCGACGGCACCGCCAGGTAGCCGTCGATGGGACCGGTGGACGTGGAGATCGTCAGCTGCACGACCGCTGACGCTAGCCCTTGACCGACCGAGCTGTGAAGGCCGCGATGTCGGCGAACACCTCGTCCCGGTTGATCTCGTTGAACAGCTCGTGCCGGGCCCCGGGATAGGTCTGCTCCTCGAAACCGAGCCCGCGCACCCGATCCGTGCCGGCGCGGGTGTCCGCCTGGTCGACCAGCTCGTCGGCGTCGCCGTGCAGCCACAGCACCGGCAGCTCGTCGCCGAGCGGCTGGTCGAAGCTGATCGTCTGGAGCAACTGGTCCAGCGCGGCCAGCGTGGCCCGCTTGTACGGGCCGTGCCACACCAGCGGGTCGGCCGCGTAGGCGGCGCCGACCGAGGCGTCCCGAGACAGCGTCGACGGGTCGACCGGGGTGTCCGGGATTTCCTCGTACTCCAACAGATCCAGCACCGGCCAGACGCCGAGCACCGGCGCCGACAACACCATCGCCGCCACCCGGTCGGGATGCCGTTGCGCGTAGCGGACGGCGATCGCGCCGCCCATCGAATGCCCGACGAGCACCACCGGCAGGTCGGGGTGCCCGTCGAGGGCCGCGGTCACGACGGCGTCCACATCGGACACCACCGCCTCGAAGTCGCCGATCAGCGCCCGCTCGCCACCGGACCGGCCGTGGCCGGCGAGATCGGCGCCGACCACCATGGCCCCCATGCCGGCCAGCGCGTCGGCCACGTGCTGGTACCGGCCGAGGTGCTCGCCGTACCCGTGCACGAGAACGGCGAGCCAGCGAGCGTCAGGGTTGGGCCAGGTGCGGGCGGCCAGTTCGCCTGCGTGCCCGGACAGGGTCCATTCGATCGGTGGGATCACCCGTCCACTTCAGCACATCTCACAGCTTGTAGTAAGCGCTGGCGTCCATCTGGCCGTGCTGGCAGACGGGACCGTAGGACCAGCTCACCGCCAGCGGCACGGTCTCGTCCGGCGGGATGGAGATCGCCGAGGTCGCGACCGCCTCGCACGGCCAGCCGGGCTCGTCGTCGGCCGGAACCGCGGTCCAGTGCAGGGTCATGGCCGCCTTCTCGCCGGGGGCCAGTGTGACCAGGCTCGGGCCGGGATTGGCCGTCCAGGTCAGTTTGGTCGGCGCGCCGACCAGGGCGAATCCGCCGTGGCCGTACAGCGTGCAGGTGCCGCCGCTGGTGTTGGTGACGACGAACCGGGCGTAGCGCTGGCCCGCGCCGGCGTCCGGATCCCGCAGGGCCGCCGATAACGTCGTGTTGTTGCAGCGGGTGCTGGCCGGGCTCGCCGAGGCAACCGGCGCGACCACGGCGCCGACGACGGCGAGCACACCGGCGGCGACCAGTACGCGGTTGATGAACATGGTTGAACCACCTCCGTAGGGGAGACGCTCGGTCGCCGACAGAGGTTGCCTCAGTTGATCATGCGGTGGCCCGCCACCCCTGCGGAAGAAGGTCCATGCCCTGCGTCGGCTCGGTCCACACGTAGGTCCAGCACACCACGCCGTCCGGCAGCACGAGCCGTATCCGCCGGTAGTCGGGCCCCTCGTACTTGTCCAAAGTGGACAGAGTGCGGCGCGGCGAGCGGATCGGCACCACGTGACCGGGAACGGTGTCCGTTCCGTCAAGTTGTAAGGCCGGATAGCCCATTCCGGTGTCGTAGAGCGAACCCCGGATCGACGCCTGGCGTGGCCGGCCGGTGACCATCGGCTCCAGCAGGTGCCACGCCTCGTGGCCGGGCTGCAAGGTGCCGTAGACGAAGACCCGCTTGGGCCACGAGTCCGGATTCGGCTCACCGTCCACAGTGGACGCCTTCAGGCCGTCGCTGCCGGCCCGTTTGCCGACCAGCCCCTGCGCGTCGGCCTGATCCATGTCGGCGCAGCGTACGGGCTTGCCGCGCACCAGGATCGGCCGTCGTACCCGGTCAGCCGCGGTGTAGGCCAGCACCCGGTCCACCACCGCGCCGTCGTCGAGCACGACCCGGCCGCTGCGGACCCGGGCCAGCCGGTAGCGCCGGCCGCGGCCCTCGCAGACGTCCAGCACCCGCACCTGCCCCGGATCGGCCATCCAGACGGCGTGCTCCTCGACCGCGTCCTTGTCGGCCATCAGCGTCGCCGGCCGCTGGTCGTCGACGACGCGTAAACCAGCCGCCCAGACGGCGGCCAGGCCCTCGCAACGAGCCCGCAGCACGACCACCGGGCCGGTCAGGCCGAGCGACTCCCGCAGCCAGGTGATCTTCGACGGGCAGGCGTTGGAGCCGTAGGCCAGCACCGGCACGCGCTTGCTCATCGGCACCGCGTCCTGCTCGGTCAGCCACTCGTCGAGGTCCTGACCGGAGTGGTCGACGCGCCAGCCGGACGGGCTCTGCCGGTCCGGGCGCAGCGGCGCGCCGACCCCGTTCAGGTGGGCGAACGACACGTCCGGCCGGGCGCCCGGGTAGGGCGCTGCGGGGTACTCCTCGTCGCCGAACGGAAGTCGCACCTACCCAGTATTAGTCGAACACGACCACGCTGCGCAGCACGTCGCCGCGCCCCATGCGCTCGAACGACTGCTCTACGTCGCCAAGTCCGATCCGCTCTGTGACGAATTTCTCCAACGGCAGCCGGCCCTGGAGGTGCAGATCGATCAGCGTCGGGAAGTCGCGGGAGGGCAGGCAGTCGCCGTACCAGGACGACTTGAGCGAGCCGCCGCGGGAGAAGAAGTCGATCAGCGGCATGTCCAGCGTCATGTCCGGGGTGGGCACACCGACCAGCACCACCGTGCCGGCCAGGTCCCGCCCGTAGAACGCCTGCTTCCAGGTCTCCGGCCGGCCGACCGCGTCGATCACCACGTCCGCGCCGAAGGTGTCGGTCAGCGCCTGGATCGCCTCGACCACGTCGGTCTCGCGGGCGTTGACCGTGTCGGTCGCGCCGAAGTCCTTGGCCCAGTCCAGTTTCCGCTGGTCCACGTCCACCGCGATGATCTTCGCCGCACCGGCCAGCCGAGCGCCGGCCACCGCCGCGCTGCCCACGCCGCCGCAGCCGATCACCGCGACCGTGTCGCCGCGGGACACGCCACCGGTGTTGATCGCCGCGCCCAGCCCGGCCATCACGCCGCAGCCCAGCAGACCGGCCACGTCCGGGCTGACCCGGCGGTCCACCGGCGTGCACTGGCCGGCGTGCACCAGCGTCTTCTCCACGAACGCGCCGATGCCCAGCGCGTTGCTCAACGGCTGGCCGCTGGTCAGCGTCATCGGCTGGCTGGCGTTG
>DATJJB010000671.1:0-11740 GCA_035492655.1 Kutzneria sp.
GAGCCGTACATCCTGGACACCGACACGTTCGCGCCCGGTCAGACGGTGCTCAACGTGTCGCTGCGGGACATCGGCCCGGACATCATCGCCGCCGCCCACAACGTGCTCGACGACGTCGACCACTGCCTGACCGCCAACACGTCGCCGCACCTGGCCGAGCAGCAGCTCGGGCACCGGGACTTCATCGACGGCACGCTGGCCGAGCTGCTGCTCGGCGAGCTCACGCTCGGCCGGGACAAGCCGCGCATCTTCTCGCCGTTCGGCCTTGGCGTGCTGGACATCGCGGTCGGGCTGGAGATCTTCACGACCGGCGTGGCCACCGGCTGCGCCAAGGCGGTACCGGACTTCTTCGCGGAGGTGGCGCGGTGGTAGCACGGCATCTGATCTCGCTGGACGACCTGTCCGACGACGAGCTGCACGACATCGTCACGCGCGGCGCGGAACTCAGCCGGTCGCGACCTACGGTCAGCCCGCTGGCCGGCAAGGTCGTGGGCGTCTACTTCCGCAGGACGTCGACCCGTACCCGGACCGCCTTCTCGTCAGCCGCGGTGCGGCTCGGCGCGAACGTGATCGCCTTCGGCCCCAACGACCTCCAGCTGAACACGGGGGAGAGCAGCGAGGACACCGGCCGCGTGTTCTCCCGCATGCTCGACGCGTTGGTCGCCCGCACCGCGGACGACCCCGAGGAGATGCGGGCCTGGGCCGACCAGGACCGGATGGCGGTGGTCAACGCCATGAGCGCCGACGAGCACCCGACCCAGGCGCTGGCCGACCTGACCACGTTGGCCGGCCGCTTCGGCTCGGTCGAAGGCCTGCGCGTCCTCTACGTGGGCGAGGGCAACAACACCGCGGCGGCACTCGCCCTCGGCCTCACCCGCTACCGCGGCACACACCTCGAACTGCGGACCCCGCCGGGATATGGCCTCACCCAGGACATCCGCGAACGCGCGGCGAAGCTGGCCGCGAGCAGCGGTGCCGTCGTGCATGAGCAGCACGATCTGGCCGAGCTGCCCACGGAGTTCGACGTCGTCTACACGACCCGCTGGCAGACCACCGGCACCAGCAAGCCGGATCCGAACTGGCGCACCGTGTTCGCGCCGTTCCAGGTGACGACGGAGCTGATGGACCGCTTCCCGGACGCCGTGTTCATGCACGACCTGCCGGCTCATCGTGGCGAGGAGGTCGTGGCCGAGGTGCTCGACGGGCCGCGCAGCATCGCCTTCGACCAGGCCGAGAACAAGATGCACAGCGCGATGGCGGTGCTGGAGTGGTGCGTCGCCGGGAACGGGGGCCGTTGTGCTGCGCCTGCGTAGGATCGCGCCGTTCGTGCCCGAGGACAGCCTCGCGGTGCCGGACCTGCGCGACCCGCTCGACCTGTCGGCCAAGGAAGTCCGGTTGTTCACCAGGTTCTTCGGCCTGGACCGGATCACCACCGTCGGCCGGCTGTCGGTGCTGGACATCCTGCTGGCCGCCGGCGAAGAGGCACTCACCGGCGCCGACCGGTCGCTGGTCCGCTACGTTGTCCACGCGCATACCGTGCAGCACATCGTGCCGCCGTACCTGCGCCACATGGACACCGTGCGGGAGAAGCTCGGCCTCGACGAGGCCCGGGTGTTCACCATGGCGCACCAGAGTTGCGTCACCGGCCTGTACGCGCTGAAGACGGTCGAGGCGCTGCTCCGCGACGAACCGGCCGGCAGCACCGCGCTGATCCTGATCGGCGAGAAGGTGGTGTCGTCGGTGATGCAACACATCCCGAACACCACCATCCTCGGCGACGCCGCAGCCGCCGCCCTGGTGTCCCTTGACGGCCCCGGCGACACCGTGCTGGGCCTGGCCCAGCGCACGCTCGGCCAGTTCCACGCGGCCGCCGACATGACACCGGAGCAGCAGGGCCGCTACCACGAGAGCTACGTGCCGGCGCTCGCGGCGGTGATGCGGGATGCCGTGCGGGACGCCGGAATCACGCTCGACGACGTGTCACTCGTGTTGCCGCACAACGTGAACCGCTTCTCGTGGAGCGAAACCGCCCGGCTGCTGGGCATTCCGCTGGACCGAATCTATCTGGAGAACATCCCGCGGATGGGGCACTGCTTCTCGGCGGATCCGTTCGTCAACCTCGCGACCGCGCGCGCCGAGGGAGCGACCCGACCCGGCGACACGGTGCTGCTGGCGTCGGCCGGCCAGGGCGGGACTTTCGCGGCCGCCGTCGTGCGAACAGGGGAAGAACATGGCTGACAGCTTCACCGCGAGACTGAAGACGGCGCTGGTCGGCGATCCGACCGCGCGATTCGTCTACCTCAACAACTTCGAGGTCGAGCGCAACTGGGGCCAGGACGAGCCCGGCCTGCCCGGCGCCGGCCTGTCCTTCTCCGCCGCCATGGTCAACCGAATGGAGGAAGTCGGCGTCCTGCTGGCCGACGAGCATGACGCCGTTGTCCTCAAAGGACCGCTCGATCCCGGGCACGCGGACTACCTGCGCGGACTGGGCGTCGCCGCCGGCCGGCAGCTGATCGTGGACGACAACGAGCCGCAGCGGTCCATCACCGGCGACGTCCTGGCCTCGCCCCGGCTGCTGGCCGAGCTCGAGTCGATGGCCGACGGCCGCACGTACCTGATGCCGCTGGGCGTCTCGGCCGACGAAGAGGCACTGGCCGCGCGTACCGGCCTGCCGCTGGCCGCGCCGAGCGCCGCCGTGTGCAAGCAGGTCAACGGCAAGATCTACAGCCGCGAGCTGGTCAACGCCGCCGGCCTGACGGCGGTGCCCGGGGCCGAATGCCGCACGCTCGACGAGCTGGCGGCCGCGCTCGACACGTACGCCGTCGAGGGCGCTCGGGTCGTGGTCAAGGAGTCGCTCGGCGTCTCCGGCCGGGGCCTGGTCGTGCTGGACAGTCCCAAGCGCGCCTCGCAGCTGCTGCGGCTGCTCCAGCGACGCGGCTCGGACACCGTCTCGCTGGTCGTGGAGCGCTGGATCGACAAGGTCGCGGACCTGAACTACCAGTTCATCCTCGGCCGCGACGGCGAGGTGCGGTTCGAGACCGTGAAGACGGCGTTCACCGAGAACGGCGTGCACCGCGGCCATCTGTTCCCGCCGGCGCTCCGCCCGGACCAGGTCGGCGAGCTGGCGGCGGCTGCCTCTGTGATCGGTAAGACCTTATCGGCTGATGGGTATTACGGCGTCGTAGGTGTGGACGCCATGCTCGGCGTCGACGGCACGCTCTACCCCTGTCTGGAGATCAACGCCCGGTTCAACATGGCGACCTACCAGAACCGGGTCGCCGAACGGCTCGTCGGCGACGGCCGCTATGCGCTGGCCGCCACGTTCGATCTGAAGCCGACCCGTGCACACAGCTTCGACGAGGTCCGCGCCGCGCTGGGATCGCTGCTGTTCGACGGCGGCAATGGCGTGCTGGTGAACAACTTCTCCACGCTGAACGCCGCCGTATTGGCTGGCGCCGGGGCGTACGGGCGGGTGTACGCGATCTGCGTCGGCGACAGCGTGGACGAGGTCCGGACGATCAGCGCCGACGCGGAGTCGGCCCTACGCGGGATGGTGGAGCAGCCGTGAACTGGAACGAAATCGCCAAGGAGCACGGCACCCCGACCTACGTCTACGACGGCGACCACCTGGCCGAGAACCTCAGGGAGCTGCGGGCGGCGCTGCATCCGGCGCTGGAGGTGTTCTTCTCGCTGAAGTCGAATCCCAACCGCGGCGTCTACGACGTGTTGCGCGCGGCCGGGGCGAGAGCCGAGGTGTCGTCGCTGGCCGAACTGCGCACGGTGTTGGCCGCCGGCACCGATCCCGGCGACATCGTCTTCCTCGGGCCGGGCAAGAGCGCCGCCGAGATCGAAGCCTGCGTCGAGGCCGGCATCTACGCGCTCGTCTGCGAATCGCTGCCGGAGCTGGTGCAGATCGACGAAGCGGCGGCGCGGCACGGCGTCCGGCAGCGGGTGCTGCTGCGCGTCAACCCGGCGTTCTCCGTGAAGGGATCCCGGCTGACGATGGGCGGCAAGCCGCGCCAGTTCGGCATCGACGAGGCGACCGTGTTGGCCGCCGGCCGGTCGCTGAGCGAGTACCGGCACGCCGATGTGGCCGGTGTCCAGGCGTACCTGGGCACGCGGATCCTGGACGCGGACGTGGTCGTCAAGAACACCGCGTACATCCTCGACCTGGCCGAGCGGGTGGCGGCCGCGACCGGGATCCGGCTGGACGCCGTGGACATCGGTGGCGGCCTCGGTGTCGCCTACTTCGACGGCGAGCAGGACCTGGACCTCGCGGCGCTGACCAAGGAGCTCAACCCGCTGCTCGAGCGGTTCACCGCGGCCCACCCCGACACGCGGATGATCATGGAGTCGGGGCGGTACCTGACCGCTGATGCCGGCACGTACCTGATGCGCGTGCGGTACGTGAAGGAGTCGATGGGGGAGAACTTCGCCGTCACCGACGGCGGCACCCACCATCACATGGCGGCGGTCGGCATCGGCTCGTTCGTCAAGCGCAACTTCCCGATCGAGTTGCTGTCCCGAACCGCCGAGCCCACCGAGAACTGGAACGTCACCGGGCCGCTGTGCACGCCGAACGACACCGTCGCCAAGGGGGCGCGGCTGCCGTCGCTCCAACCCGGCGACCTGCTCGGCGTGCGCCGCTCCGGGGCCTACGGGCCGTCGGCGTCGCCCGTGTACTTCCTCAGCCACGGCTACCCGGCCGAGGTCGTGGTCCGGCGCGGCCGGACCTACCTAGTCCGCCGCCGCGACACCGTCGACGACGTGCTGGCCAAGCAGTGCACCCATCCCGATCTGGGCACCCACGAAGGAGTCTGAACATGCCGGACATCGACGACACGCGCGCCGTGGTCAAGCAGGCGCTGGTCGACGTGCTGGAGAAGGACCTGCCCGAGCTGACCGACGACACCCGGCTGTTCGGCGACCTCGGCCTCGACTCGACCAGCGTCATCGACCTGCTGATGTCGCTGGAGGACTCGATCGGGCTGCTGATCGACCCGGACGAGCTGACCGCGGAGGCGTTCGACACCTTCGGCACGCTGACCGGGTACGTGGCCAGCTGCCTGGCCGCCGCCCAGGAGCCGGTGGGCTGACCGATGTGGCTGCGCCGCCCGGCCGTCCGGGCCTTCGCCGACCGCGTGACCGTTCCGTCCACTGTGGAATCGCGGTTCATGACGGACTATCTGGCCGAGTTCGGCGTGCGGCCCGACTGGGACCTGCACGCGCGGGGCGGCGGCAACTCGTTCATCCAGATGAGCACCGAGCTGTTGGCCGGCCTGGACCTGCCGCCGCTGGACGCCGCGGTGCTGGCCTACCACCTGCCCGATCTCAAGGTGGTCGAGGTCGCCGGCTGCTTCCTGACCGAGCACTGCGACGGCAGCCCGACCGTGTTCTCCGTCGCCGGTCAGGGCGTCGGCGCGCCGTTCACGGCGTTGCGGATCTTGCGATCCATGCAGGTGGCGGGCGAGCTGAGGGATGGGGCGGTGTTCGTGTTCGACCAGTCGACGATTCCGTATCGGGATCCGGACACGCATGACAACGACATCCGCGACAGCGCCGTGCTGCTGTGCACGGGGACCGACGACGGGGCGGTGCTGGATTTCGTGTCCGAGAAGCCGGTGATCGACCTCGCCGACGCACTAACCGTTGTGCTGCAAAGGAATCCCGGTGCTCGGGTGGTGGCCGGCCACCTGCTCGCATCGAGGCTTGGCGACGAGTTCCTGATGCGGCACGGGATCGTCGCCGGACCATCGCGGCAGCTGTGTACCAGCGCGTGGGCGGCCGTCGCCGAGAACTGGCCGGTGGATTCGGTCGTGGTTGTCGCCGATTACGACCCGCACGCCGGCCGCCTGTTCCAGGCCGGGTTGAGACCGGGAGCGCTGTTATGACCGTGTTGGCTCCCGGCCTCACCGATGTGCTTGCGGGGCTGGACATCGCGGCGACCGCCCCTCGGGGCGTTGCCGTGCTGCCGGTCGCCGAGGTGCCCGACGGCGCTCAGATCGTGCCGAACAACCTTGCCGCGCGGGAGGGTTTGGCCCTGGTGCGCATCCCCGGCGCCGATGGACCCGGGCTCGTCGGCGCGCGGGCCGCCGCGTTGGCCGAGGTTCGGCTGACGGTGCTGCGGCAGATGCTGGAACTGGCCGTCGCGCGGTTGGCCGGCCGCAGTTTCGCCGGGGTGCCGCTGATCGACCAGCAGCTGGTCACCGGTGCGCTGGCCGACGTGGTCACCGGCGTCGAGTTGGCGTCGTCGCTGGCCGACGACGCCCCGGCCGCGGCCCGGCACGAGTGGCTGACCGAGGCCGGCTGGACGGTCACCAAGTTCTTCGGGGCCGAGGGCTACATCGCCGACCACCCGGTCCGCAGCCTGTACGTGTCCACGCTGGTCGCGGACGTCTGGATCGCGCGCGACCCGGAAGGCGGGTGGTGAGCGTGTTCGAGCTGGACGACAGCTTCCGCGCGTTGCGCGGGGCCAGCGCCGAGATGGCCGCTGAGCTGCGGGAACACGCCCTCGCGGTGGACGCGGACCCGTACGACATGAAACCGCACCTCGACGTGGCGGCGTTCCGGCTGATCCGCGAGTTCATGATCCCGCGCCGGTTCGCCGGCGGGCCGCCGCGGATCGGCCGGCACGAGTTCGAGCCGGGCACCTGCCTGCAGGGCATCGTGTGGTCGGTGGAGCTCGCGTACGGCGACCCCGGCATGGTCCTCGCCGCACCGGGTTCGAGCCTGGCCGGCGTGCTCGTCGACCAGCTGGGCGACGCCGCCCAGCAGGAGCACTTCTACGGCGCGCTGGCCGACGGCGCCACCTGGTCGTTCTTCGGCATGACCGAACCGGGCCGGGGCAATGACGCCGCCGGACTGGAAACCGCGCTGCGCCGGGAAAGTCCCGACCTGTACCGGCTGACCGGCACGAAGAAGTACATCGGCAACGGCTCGCGGGGGGCCATCGGCGTGGTGTTCGCCCGTACCGGCAGCGGTCCGCTGTCCATCCGGGCCGCCATCGTCGAGGCCGGCGCGCCCGGGTTCGAGACGACGCCGCTGGACATGGTCGGGCTGCGCGGCGCGTGCCTGGGCGAGATGCGGATGCGGGACGTCCCGGTGCCGGCGGAAATGCTGCTGGGCCAGCACCTTCCCGCCACCCGCCGCGGGCTGTGGGGTGCCGTTCGGGTGTTCAACACGATGCGCGCGCACGTTGCCGCCCTGGCCGTCGGCACCGGTCTGGCCCTGGTCGACCTCGTGCGGGCCGAGCGGCCCCTCGTGCCCGGTGCCGACGATCTCGCCGCCCGGCTGGAGGCGTGCCGGCAGTTGGTGTACACGGCCGCCGCCGCGGTGGACCGGGACCGCAACGCCGCCGGGCCGTCGAGCGTGGCCAAGGCTGCCGCCGCCGCGCTGGGCCATGAGGTCAGCCGATGGGCGGTGCGATCGCTACCCCCCAAGGCGATCGTGGCCCACCCGTTGCTGGAGAAGTGGACCCGTGACGTCTGCTCCTTCGAGTTCATGGAGGGCACCACCGACATCCAGCGCCAGCACATCGCCAAGGCGTACCTGAAGGGCCGACGCCCGCACTCCAAAGGATGACCATGGATCTCAGCCTGTTCTTCTTCGCCGACACCGCCGCCACGGCCGGCTGTTACGACCTGCTGCTGGCCAGCGCGCGTTTCGCCGACGCCAACGACTTCTCCGCGATCTGGACGCCGGAGCGGCACTTCCACTCCTTCGGCGGGCAGTACCCGAACGCCGCCGTGATCGGCGCGGCGCTGGCCGCCGTGACCGAGCGCGTCGGCATCCGGGCCGGCAGCGTCGTCGCGCCGCTGCACCACCCGGCGCGTATCGCCGAGGAGTGGTCCGTCGTCGACAACCTGTCCAACGGGCGGGTCGGCGTGTCCTTCGCCTCCGGCTGGCACAAGGTCGACTTCGTGGTGCGGCCGGAGAACCACGCCGACCGCAAGCAGATCATGTTCGACTCGATCGAGACCGTCCGGCAGCTGTGGCGGGGCGACGAGGTCAAGTTCCCCGACGCCGAGGGCGGGCAGACCGCCGTGCGCCTGTACCCGCCGCCCGTGCAGCCCGAGCTGCCGATCTGGATCACCGCCGCCGGCTCGCCCGACACCTTCCGCGCCGCCGGCCGGCTGGGCGCCGGCATGCTCACCCACCAGCTCGGCCAGAGTCACGACGCGCTGGCAGCCAACATCGCCCTCTACCGCTCCGAGCTCGCCGCCGCGCACGGTCCCGACGCCCGTGGTCACGTCGCCGTCATGCTGCACACCATGATCGGCGACGACCGCGACCAGGTGCGGGACATCGTGCGCGAGCCGTTCAGCAACTACCTGCGCAGCTCCATCGACCTCATCGCCCGCGACACCGTCGGCGCCGCCCCCGGCGACTTCGATCTCAGCCGGCTGCCCGAGCGGGACAAGGAGTTCATGGTCCGGCTGTCGTTCGACCGCTACTTCAACGACGCCGGCCTGTTCGGCACCGTCGACGACGGCGTCGAGGTCGTTCGCCGCCTGCGCTCCATCGGCGTCGACGAGATCGCCTGCCTCATCGACTTCGGCGTCGAGCAGGACCTCGTGCTCCGCAACCTCCGCCACCTCGGCGAACTCCGCTTGCGCACCGCCCAGGCGTGACTCCGGTCACGCAGGGAAGGACGCCTTACCTGCATCCAATGCAGGTAAGGCGTCCTTCCCTGCATTGGGGTCAGACCAGCACGGGGCCGTTGTCGGGGCGGGACTGGCGGCTGCGGCGGTGGTTCAGGTGCACGAACACGCGGTGCAGCCAGCGGTCGTGGCCGTCGTAGCGCGGCGTGAAGGCGACGCGGCCGTGCACGACCAGGCGGTTGTCCACGAAGACCATGTCGCCGGGGCGCAGCACGAGGTCGGCACGGACCTCGACCAGCGCGTCACGAAGACGCGAGAGGGCCTGGGCGGCCTTGTCGTCGAGGGCGGCGGTGGCGTGGAAGTCGACGCAGATGTCGGGGTCCTCGGCGTCGCCGAGCAGGACGGCGCTGGGCGATGAGCTGTCGGCGGAACGGAAGGACGGCGGGGCGGCGGTGCAGAAGCGGGCCTCGCGCAGGGTGGTGACGTCGGCGTCGTCGAGCAGGGGCAGGGCGCGGCGGATGGCGGCGACCTGGGTGCCGACGCGGTCCTGGTGCGCGGGCCGCAGGCACAGCAGACCGACGTAGTCGGGGCGGTGCGGGTGGAACGCGTTCTCGGTGTGCAGCTCCAACGGAACCGAGCCGCCATTGCTCTGGGTGGTGGCCAGCGACCGCACGGGAATGACGTTCTGCACCAGCGCGCCGTGCTTCTCGTCGCGGTAGGCGATGACCTCGCCGAGCTGCTGGCCGAGCAGCATGGCCGTGGTGGCGGCGATCGTGGCCGCACGCTCGACGGAGTCCTTGACGGTCGGGGTCGGCGGCAGGCGGTCGGCGGCGATGGGCAGATTGCTGATCGTCAGGGTGCCGTCGGTGCCGGGATCGTGCCGGAAGGCCCGGATCGCCTCGATGAGCCGGGACGGCAGCTGGCAACTGGCCGTGCGGGCGAGCGCCACCCAGCCGGCGTCGTCGAGCAGGGCCGGCGGGGTGTGCGTGAGCCGCTCGGCCAGGGTGTGCAGGGCCGACCGCTCGTGTTCGCTGAGCGCCAGGCCGAAGGTTTCACCGGGACGATCGGTGAGCGCAGTCGTCAACGCAGGTCTCCATTCTCGCCGGGAAATGCGTTGACTGTCGCTGGCCGGCCGGCACCGCCTCCAGGCAGCGGACCGGCAACTTGGCCTGGACCACTTGCCGGTGCGGATGCCTGGTTGGCCAGGCCTTCCCACAGCAGGATTTGTGGCGGACAGCGCCGAGGAAAGGGTTGCGGGATGACCGAACTGGACTCCGTGCGGCTGTCCTGCCACGCGGTGCAGCACCTGATCTGCGAGATCTGGAGCGGCTACTTCGGCCGCGAGGTCTCGCCGTACGACGATTTCTTCGATCTGGGCGGCGATTCGCTGGCGATGATCGACGTGGTGGTGGCGGCCCGCGGTTACGGGCTGCCGCTGCGCAGCTCGGTCGCACTGCGGAATCCGAGCCCGGCTCGGCTGGCGGAAAGCCTGACGGTGGGTGCCGCCTCGGTTGTCGAAGTGCCGGCGCTGCTGGCGGATTCGCCGATCGTGGCTGCGGAGCCGCTGGTCGAGGCGGTGACCGACGGGGTGGGCGAGGCGCTGTACGTCGTGCACTCGGACAGTCATGTGCAGGCCGAGCGGGCGGCGATCGCGGCCTGGGGCGCCGAGCGGCCGGTTCGGACATTTCGTTTGCTGGCCGGGAATACGGCCGCGCAGTTCGTGACGGCCGTGCGGCGGGAGCAGTCGGCCGGGCCGTATCGGCTGGCTGGTTTCGGTCAGGGCGCGGTGGTGGCGTACGAGATGGCGTGCCAATTAAAAGACGTGGCGTTGCTGGCGTTGGTGAAGCCGGCCGGTGGCCCGGCGGCCGATCCCGATCGGTTGCTGCTTGAGCGGATCAGGGCGATCGCGGCCCGATTCGGGCTCGGCGGCGGCGAGAGCGTCGAGCAGATCCACGCCGAGATGCGCGCCGGCGGTTGGTACGACGACACCGTGCAACCAGCGGATCTGCCGGCGCGGCAACGGAATTGGGCCGCACTGGAGGCCGCCGCCCGCGGCTACCGGTATCCCGGACTGAACGTCCCGACCTTGCTGTTCGACGACGTCCTTGACGCGGATGGCCCGACCGAGCAGGCGTTGCGCGCCGCGGCGACGGATCTGGAGATCCTCCGCCTCGACTACGGACTCGAATCCCCGCACGCCGTCATCGGCGACCCGATGGTGGCGCGGGCCATGAGAAAGGCGTTGGCAGCATGAACCCCGCCGAGAACCGGTGGATCGCCCGGCCGCGCCGGTCGGCGGCGCCGAGACTGCGCCTGATCTGCTTCCCTCACGTCGGCGCCGGCGCGGCGGCCTTCAACTCGTGGCTCGACCACCTGCCCGAGGACGTCGAACTGTGCGCGGTCCGGCCGCCGGGGCGGGAGAACCGGCTGCGTGAGCCGCTGGTCGACGACGGGCGGGAACTGCTCGACCGGCTGGAACCCGTTGTCGCGCCGCTGCTGGACGTGCCGTTCGTCGTGGTGGGGCACTGTTCGGGCAGCGTGCTGGCGTACGAGTTCGTGCGACGGCTGCGTGATCGCGGCGCGGCGCTGCCGGAACGGGTCGTGCTGTCGTCGGCTGAAGGCCCTACCGTGCGCCAGATCGAGGACCCACTGCACCTGTTGCCGCGCGGCGAACTGCTCCGGCGGGTCGTGAAGTACGGCGGCATGGCCGAGGAGGTGCTGGCCGATCCCGAGCTGATGGACATGTTCGAACGGATCCTGCGCGCCGACTACCGCGTGATCGAACGACTGGCGTACTCGCCGGGGCCGGCGCTGGACGTGCCGATCACGGTGATCGGCGGGCGGCGCGACGAGTTCGTCAGCCAGGAAGCGATGGCCGCCTGGGAGACCGAGACGACGGCCGGGTTCGAGTTGCGGCTGCTGGACGCGGGCCACTACGTGCTCGCGGAGGCGGGCGCGGTGATCGGGCAGTTGGTGGGAGGCGAAGCATGAGCGTGACGAACTTCAGGCTGCCGACGGCGTGGCGATCGGCCGAGGTCGAGACCGTCGAGCTGCCGTACGACGCGTCGCAGGACGTGCTGGCGGCCCATCGGCGGGTGCTGAGCATGGTGACCGAGGAGTCGGCGGCTGGTGATCAGGCC